>DATDBS010000116.1:0-37933 GCA_036524735.1 Propionibacteriaceae bacterium | reverse complement strand
GAGGTCCCCCCACCTATTGATGGGGGGACCTCGGACAAGTGGGGGGGAGGTCAGCGGGTCGGGGGCGACTTGACCCACACGGCGGAGCGGCCGCGGCCGTCGGGGGTGGCCAGACCGTCCCGCTTGAGCTGATCCAGGGCGAGGCGAATGGTGGGGTCGCTGACCCCGGGCAGGGCGAGGCGTACGTCGGCGATCCGGAAGATGGTCGGGGCGTGGTCGAGGACGTACTCGCGTACGCGGTCCTGTTTGGTCCCGCTCGAGCGGTCGGAGGCGGCACGTTGCTCGAACCGCGCGTACGCCCGGGCCAAGATGGTCACGAAGTAGCTCAGCCAGGGCCACGGGTCGTTGTTCTGCTCGTGCCAGCCGTGGGTCGAGGCGAGCAGCGCGGCGTAGTAGTCATCGGCGGACTCCGCGATCAGCTGCTCGACCGAGATGTAGGTCCCGACGGCGTAGCCCGCGTCATCGAGCAGGGCATTGGTCAGGGCTCGGACCACCCGGCCGTTGCCGTCGGTGAACGGGTGGATGGTGAGCAGATCGAGCACGAACAGCCCGATGAGCAGCACCGGGTGATGGTGACCGTCGCGAGTGGCCTCGCGGTACCGCTCGATCAGCTCGGCGGTGAAGTATTCGGTGCGCGCCGCCGGCACCGGCACGAACCGGACCTCGACCGTGCCGTCCGGGGACCGGTCGACCACGAGGTTGTCGCTCTCCTTGAGCCGGCCGCCGGGCATCGCGGTGTGGGCGAACAGATCGCGATGGAGGTGCAGCAGCAGTCCGAGATTGAGTGGTTGCCAGTCCTGGGTGAAGAGGTAGTCCAGAGCCGAGCGATAGCCGGCGAACTCCTGCTCGCTCCGACTGCGCAGCACCGGCGCCTTGCCCGCGATGATCGCCGCCGCGCGGGACTCGTCGGCGACCACGACCCCCTCGAGCGCCGAAGACGCGGTGATGCTCGCGATCCGCGCCCGATGGGCCAACTCGGTCAGCAGGGCCGGCAGCTGGTTCCGGAAGAGCTCCTCCCGCCCCCGACCGAGGTCCACCCGGCTCAGCTGGGTCACCACCGGTCCCGGCACCGAGCCCAGACTCCGGTCCAGATCGACGAACGACAGCATCCGGATCCCCTCAACAGATCCGCTAAACCATCTAAAGCGGACTCTCGTTAGGTATATTAACCCGCACCAAAGCCCGACGCCAAGGTGCCGGTTTCGCAGGTATACCTGCGATGTCCCCGCTTCACCCGGGATATGTCGCGGGCAAAGCGTGAAGATCTTGTGCAGAGTCCCGCCCAGAGCCACATCCCCGCCACACTTGCGTCATGGTCGTGTCCCAACTCCCACCCCGCCAAGACTCTTCGGGTTCAGCGGCAGGGACCCCGTCGCGCGCGCGAGGCCGGGTTGCCCGAGTGTCCACCGCGTTCGGCGTGCTCGGCCTGCTGGTCGGAACGGCGACCACGGTGGCCCGGTCACTCCCCGAGGTGCCGGGCGTCTCCGGCGACACGTGGGCGATGGTCACCTCGTTCACCGATTACGGCGTGCTCGCGTACGCGGTCGCCCTGATGGGCCTGGTCACCGCCACCCTCCTCAGGTTCCGTGCCCTCCGGCTCGTCGCGCTGGCGGCCAGCGTCGCCCTTGCGGCCGTGCACCTCTCGTGGATCGTGCCCAGCTTCGTGGCCGACGGAGCCCCGGCGACCTCGACCGGTCGGCTGCGGGTCTACTCGCAGAACATGCTCTACGGGGGCGCTGACCCCGGCCAGGTCCTGGCCGCCGCGCAGCAGGCTGATGTCCTGGTCGTGGTCGAGATGACCCAGCCGGCGGCGGATGCGTTCACCGACCATGGGATTGACTCCGTCTTCGCCTACCAGACGGGTGGTCGGCTGCCCTGGGGCGGAGCGACGGGCACCCGGGTGTACAGCCGCTTCCCGGTCGTCGACTCCCGACCGCTCGACCGGTCGGGCGGCGACCACAACTGGCTGGTCACCGTCGACGTTCCCGACCTGGGCCTCATGACCGTGGCCGCCGTTCATCCCACGCGCCCGGTGCGCGGCGGCTCAGACTGGGCAGCAGAGCAGGAACTCGTTCGACAGCGCGTCCCCCACGAACGCACCCTCATCGCCGGCGACTTCAACGCCGTCGACAGCCACCTGAGTCTGCGGCGGCTCCGGGCGGACGGCTTCTCGGGTGCGAACAACGTGGTGGGAGCCGGTTGGCAACCCACCTATCCGGCGGAGGGGCTCATCCCACCGCTGATCGCCATCGACCACATCTTGCTGAGCCGGGACTTGACCGCCACCGCATTCCGGACCGTCGGCGTGGACGGGAGCGACCACCGCGGTGTGCTGGCGACGGTCGCCGTACGAGGCTGAGAGTTCGGGACGCCTTGCCATCTGTCCTATGAAGTGCAACTCTTGAGTTGCACATCAACGACACGAGGGAGCACAGCATGAGCATCGATGAGACGATGGACCGGATCGAACAGACGGTGGACATCAGCGCCCCGGCGGAGGTGGTGTGGGACCTGGTCTCCGAGCCCGGATGGTGGATCAATGACGGCGCGCTCGTACCCCACCAGATCGACGATCACGGGTCACACGTGGTTGTGCACGACCCGGTGCACGGGGCCTTCCCCCTCGAGGTCGTGGCGCAGGACCCGCCCCGCTACGTGGCCTACCGATGGATGGGCGACGGAACTGCGGCCAGCCCGGCTTCGCTGGTGGAGTTCACCATCGCGCCCCACGCCGACGGCGTACGACTGACGGTGGTCGAGTCCGGCCTCTCAAAACTGGGTGAGGACCTCGACAAGCGACGCCGTGTGTTTGAACAGAACACCCAGGGCTGGCAACTCGAGATGGAGCTCGCTCGGGCTGCCTGCGACACCCGCGCCGCCGACTCGGTGCCCGCCACTGGATCCCGCGCGTGACCCAGAGCCTGGTGGCCGGGTGCGCCGCCCTCGCGGACGACACCCGGTGGTCGCTGCTGGTTCGGCTCGGCCGCTCGCCCGCCTCGGCTTCGACCCTGGCGACCGAGCTGCCGATCAGCCGCCAAGCCATCGCCAAACACCTCGACGTGCTCCGCGGCGCCGGCCTGGTCGAGGCGGAGCGAGACGGTCGCCAGGTCGTCTTTCGTGCGGTCGGTACACGACTCAGCGCCCTGGCTCGCGACCTGGACACCATCGCCCGCGGTTGGGAGACCCGCCTCGACGCCATCAAACGAGCCGCCGAGGCCAAGGCCCGTACGACCTGAATCGGTCCACAGGGCCGTCACGACTCCCGGATCCACCGGCGTCGGAACGCCAACGCCGCTGGCCCGGCCCCCGTGAGGGGACCGGGCCAGCGTCGGTGATCAAGCAGGCGACACCAACGGTGTCGACGAGACGATCAGCTGCAACCGCTGGTCGAGCCGCAGCCCTCGCAGACGTAGCAGGAACCGCTCGGGCGCATCTTCGTCCCGCACGTCAGGCACAGCGGCGCATCGACGCTGGTTCCGGTCAGCTCCTCGAAGAGCTCGGAGGTCGTCCGGGCGCCGCTCGGGGCCGGCTTGATGCTGGCCACCGGCTCGTCGAGCTGAGCGGCCAGATCGGTGTCGACCGAGTCACCGGCGTCGTTCTTCAATGACTCCGCCTCGCTGAAACCGTCCTCGTCCTCGTCCTCGGCCAGGTATGAACCCGTCTCCACGTGGCGGGCCCGCTCGGTCGCGGTGTAGATGCCGAGCTCGGCGCGGTCCTCGAAGGTGAGGTAGTCCAGGGCCAACCGCCGGAAGATGTAGTCCATGATCGACTGCGACATCCGGATGTCCGGGTCGTCGGTCAGACCGGCGGGCTCGAACTTCAGGTTGGTGAACTTCTGCACGAAGGTCTCCAGCGGTACGCCGTACTGCAGGCCGATCGAGACCGCGATCGAGAAGGCATCCATCACGCCGGCCAGGGTCGAGCCCTGCTTGCCGAGCTTGAGGAAGACCTCACCGAGACCGTCGTCGGGGTAGGAGCCCGAGGTCATGTAGCCCTCGGCGCCTCCGACGGAGAACGACGTCGTACGGCTCGGGCGGGACTTGGGCAGCCGCTTGCGCGTCGGCCGGTAGATGACCTTTTCCACGATCTCAGTCTTGACCTCGGCGGCCGCCTTGTCAGCAGCTGCGTCGTCGGCCTTCTTGTCGGACCCACCGTCACTGAGGGGCTGGCCGACCTTGCAGTTGTCGCGGTAGACCGCGAGCGCCTTGAGACCGTACTTCCAGCCCTGGAGGTAGACCTCGGCGATCTCCTCGACCGTCGCGGACTCCGGCAGGTTGACCGTCTTGGAGATGGCGCCGGACAGGAACGGCTGCGCCGCCGCCATCATCCGGACGTGGCCCATCGGCTTGATGGCCCGGACGCCCATGGCGGTGTCGAAGACCTCGTAGTGCTCCAGCTTGAGGCCGGGTGCGTCGATGACGTGGCCCTTCTCAGCGATGAACTCGACGATGGCTTCGACGGTCTCACCGGTGTAGCCGAGCTTGACCAGCGCGCGCGGGATCGTCTGGTTGACGATCTGCATCGAGCCGCCGCCGACGAGCTTCTTGAACTTGACCAGCGAGAAGTCCGGTTCGATCCCGGTCGTGTCGCAGTCCATCATGAAGCCGATCGTGCCGGTCGGGGCGAGCACCGACGCCTGCGCGTTGCGGTAGCCGTTGGTCTCGCCCAGCTTGATGACGCCGTCCCAGGCCTTGGTGGCGCGCTTGGCGACGTCGGCGTCGAGCGAGCCAACTGTGCGCAGGGCGTCGTTCGCGGCCTGGTGCTTGCGCATGACGCGCTTGTGGGCGTCGGCGTTGCGCGCGTAACCGGCGTACGGACCGACGATCGCGGCCAGCTCAGCCGAACGACGGTAGGACGTACCGGTCATCAGCGACGTGATCGCAGCGGCCAGGGCCCGGCCACCGTCGGAGTCGTAACCGTGACCCGTGGCCATCAGCAGGGCGCCGAGGTTGGCGTAACCGATGCCGAGCTGGCGGTAGTTGCGGGTCGTCTCGCCGATGGCCTCGGTCGGGAAGTCGGCGAAGCAGATCGAGATGTCCATCGCCGTGATGATCAGCTCGACGGCCTGCTCGAACTTGACTGCGTCGAAGCTGCCGTCGTCGAGCAGGAACTTCAACAGGTTGAGGCTGGCCAGGTTGCAGGAGGAGTTGTCCAGGCTCATGTACTCCGAGCACGGGTTGGATGCGGTGATCCGACCGGTCTCGGGGTTGGTGTGCCAGTCGTTGATCGTGTCGTCGTACTGGATGCCAGGGTCGGCGCAACCCCAGGCCGCCTGCGCCACCTTGCCGAACAGCTCACGGGCGTCGACGGTCTCGATCACGCTGTTGTCGATGCGGGACCGCAGCCCGAACTCCGAACCGTTCTCGACCGCGCGCATGAACTCGTCGGTCACCCGGACCGAGTTGTTGGCGTTCTGGTACTGAACCGAGGTGATGTCCTTGCCGCCGAGGTCCATGTCGAAACCGGCGTCCCGAAGAGCACGGATCTTGTGCTCCTCGTTGACCTTGGTCTCGATGAACTCCTCGATGTCAGGGTGGTCGATGTCGAGCACGACCATCTTGGCCGCGCGCCGGGTGGCGCCGCCGGACTTGATCGTGCCGGCGCTCGCATCGGCCCCGCGCATGAAGGAGACCGGACCGGACGCGGTGCCACCAGAGCTCAGCAGCTCCTTGGAGGAACGGATCCGCGACAGGTTCAGACCGGCGCCCGACCCACCCTTGAAGATGAAGCCCTCTTCCCGGTACCAGTTGAGGATCGAGTCCATCGAGTCGTCGACGCTCAGGATGAAACAGGCGCTGACCTGCTGCGGCGAGGCGGTGCCGACGTTGAACCAGACCGGAGAGTTGAACGAGAAGTACTGGTGCAGCAACATCCAGGTCAGCTCGTGCTCGAAGACCTCAGCGGTCTGCTCGTCGGCGAAGTAACCGTAGTCCTCGCCGGCCCTGCGGTAGGTCTTCACCACCCGGTCGATGAGCTGCTTGAGTCCCTGCTCACGGACGGGGGTGCCGAGTGCGCCGCGGAAGTACTTGGTGGTGACGATGGTGGAGGCGTTGACACTCCAGAAGTCCGGGAACTCCACACCCTTCTGCTCGAAGACCGTCTCGCCGGTCTTCCAGTTGGTCTGCACCACATCGCGGCGTTCCCACTTCACCTCGTCGTAGGGGTGGACCCCGCTGGTGAAGACGCGGTCGATGGTCAGGCCTGCGCCCTTGCGTGCGGTGCGCTTCGCGTCCGATCGCCCATTCGCAGAACGGGTGGTTTCGGTCATGTCTGCCTCTTTCTGCTGCTTTACGGCGCCCCGCGAACGGGGGTCGTGCGTGTGGATGGATGCATCCCCGAGTGGTCTTACGAGCATTGGTTCGAGTAGATGCCGGCCGTGACCGACGGTGGTGGATCCGGGCTGGACCCGCGCAAGCCTTCCCCAGCTACGCGGGCCCGGCCCGGGGCTCAGGGCCCTACGGCGGTGAAGCTCGCCGACCAGGGCTCAGCTTGTGGGGGGTGAAGGTGCTGACCTTGCTGTCGGCCGACCGGTCCGGGATCAGGGGCTCGATCCCGGTCGGCTCCTGCTCCACCCGGAGCAAGGCGATCTCGGCCTCGAAGTCGTCGACCGAGCGGAACTGGCGATAGACCGAAGCGAACCGCAGGTATGCGACCTGGTCGAGCTCGCGGAGTGGGCCCAGGATGGCCACCCCGACCTCATCCGCGGGGACCTCGGGCTGACCCGACGCCCGCAGCGAGTCCTCGACCAGCTGGCCGAGCCGAGCGAGCTGGTCCTCGGTCACCGGACGACCCTTGCAGGCCTTCCGGACTCCGCTGATCACCTTGTCCCGGTTGAAGGGCTCGACGACCCCACTGCGCTTGGCGATCACCAACTGCATCTGCTCGATCGTGGTGAAGCGTCGCTCGCACGAGGGGCACTGACGACGACGCCGGATGCTCCCCCCGTCCTCAGCAGCTCGGGAGTCGAGCACCTTGGAGTCGGTGTGACGGCAGTAAGGGCAGTGCATGTCCAACTCCTTCGGAAACGGCTTCACGGGCAGCGGATCGAGCTGGCGGGCCCGGTCGATAACCCCGCCTGGGGATGAGTCTGGGGACAACCTCGGGACGACCATGTGGACGAAGACCTTTGGCTGTGGGTAACCGACCACAACTTGTGGACGAATGACACCCCTGTAACTACTACATGTAGATACCGTACGTCTATCGACCATTGTCCGCAAGACCACTGACAGTTTCGGTGTGAACGTGTCGTCCAGCGCCCTGTGATCGCGGACGGCCCCACCCACAAACCGGGCAGAGCTGGGCTCAGAGCAGGTTGCGCAGCATCGTGTAGGCGGCGGCGAGGCCCATCGCAGCCGCAAGCCAGACCAGCGTGGGCACGCCACGCAGGCGCTGCACCACCGACCGCGGTAGACGCAGATGCGGACCACCGAGGGACGCGACCGCCCAGCTGATCCCGAGTCCGCCGAGCACGGCAAGCCCGATCAACAGGACCGGATTGGCGGCAAACGCGGTGATCAGATCCGCATGGAGCAGGGCGCTGCCCAACCTGGTGCCGCCGCACAGTGGGCATTCCCAGCCAGTCAGGGCTCGGAACGGGCAGGGGATGCCGAGACCGGTGGTGGCGTACAGCGCGCTGATCGCCAACCCGAGCGTGAAGAAGCCAGCCGTGACCGCCAGGGCCTGGCGCGGCCTGAACTCGGCTTCGGCCTGACTGGGGGGTGTCACCCTCCCATCCTCCCTCACCGGGAGACGCCGAGCTGGGCCCGAAGTCGCTTAAACTCCAACCTCAACCAGCGAGACCGAGGAACGTCATGAGCGATCAGTACGGCAACCCA
Source organism: Propionibacteriaceae bacterium (assembly GCA_036524735.1). Lineage (GTDB taxonomy): Bacteria > Actinomycetota > Actinomycetes > Propionibacteriales > Propionibacteriaceae > Microlunatus. Next base: position 30,095 of record DATDBS010000116.1, on the reverse strand, counting down.
TGGAGCAACCCGACCGGCGGGAGCCCGCAGACGAATCCACCCTCGGACGCTCAGCAGCAGCCGGTCTATCCGCCGTCGGCCGCCGGACCGTCGTACGGCGCGGTCAACTACGGCGCACCGACCTACGGCGAGTCCGGAACACAGCCGTACCCCGGGCAGCAGCCGTACACCGGGCCGCAGCCCTCTCCCGCCCAACAGGCTTATCCCGCCCAACAGGCCTACGGTGGCTACCCTCAGCAGCAGCCGTACCTCGGCGTGCCCCTTGCTCCGCTCCGCAACGACTACGCCTCGTGGGGCAAACGCGTCGGGGCATACCTGATCGACAGCATCCCCTCGCTGATCGGGGCGGTCGTCTTCAACGTCGGCTACTTCGTCTGGATCCTGGACATGACCACGTCCGGCAGCAGTACGCCGCAACTCGGTCCCGGCCTCATCCCGATGATCGTCGGCGGGGTCCTCCTGATCGTGGGCATCGGTTGGAACATCTACAACCGGTGGATCACCGCGGGTCGCACCGGCCAGTCACTCGGCAAGCGGGTGACCAAGATCGTCCTCATCAGCGATGAGACCAATGCACCCGTCGGTCCGCTGAACGCCTTCCTCCGCGATCTCGTGCACACCCTCGACAGCGCGGCGTACGTCGGCTACCTGTGGCCGCTGTGGGATGACAAGAAGCAGACCTTCTCCGACAAACTGATGAAGACCATCGTGATCGACGCACCCCGCCCGAGCCGCCAGAACTGAAGCAGCGTCAGAACTGGGTCGACACCGAGCCTGATGAGCGGTAGTCCGGTCCGCTCACCCGCACCGCCGTCAGCCCGATCACCGCGACCGCGGCGACCGTGATCATGGCGATGGCCACCAGGACGACCGCGATACCGCGATCAGTGAGGCGAAAGCTCGAAGCCCCGGCTCGACTCGTTGAAGCAGGAGCGGCTGCGGCAGCAACCGTGCAGGAATGCGCCTGACTTCCCGATCCAGACCCCAACGTGGGGCTGGGGAGGGTGCGCCCCGGTCGGGACTGCGGGGCGGCCGACCGGCCACTGCGACGTCCCGGACGGACTGGGGACGGGGTGGTACGCCGGGGTGCGGGGCTTACGCGCAGCGCCCTCGGTCCGATGGCGCCCGGGGACGTGGGCGCGGCCGGCGGGGCAACAGCCAGGTCAGCCACGGTCAGGTCCCGCTCGATGGTCAGTGCGCTCACGGTCGTACTCCTTGGGAAGGCATCGAACGAATGTTCGATAGAACGTATGTTTGATTTGTACCGCATCGGCGCGGCTTTGCCAAGAGCATTCGAAAGTTCGTTCGAAGATGTCGCGGTCATGGACTGAGCACATCACCCGCCACTGACAGTTTTCCGGGCCGTAATTCGAACGCGACACGCATCGAACAGATGTTTGATTTTGTCTGACGGCTTCTCTAGTGTCAGCCTCATGGCAGATAGCGACAGCACGAATCCACCGGTCAGGCCGCAGCGCAGGCGCGGACGACCCAGCGCGGCCGAGGTTGCGGCACAACTCGGGGACTCCCCCTCCGCCTCGGTCAGTTCTCTCCCCGACGGTCCCGCCGACGCGCACGGGCTCACCCCCCGCCAGCGCCGCATCCTCGAAGTGATCAAGGATGCCGTCGAGTCCCGGGGCTACCCGCCGAGCATCCGTGAGATGGGTGAATCCGTCGGGCTCGCCAGCTCATCCAGCGTGGCGCACCAGCTCCGATCGTTGGAGCAGAAAGGCTTCTTGCGCCGCGACCCCAACCGTCCGCGGGCGCTCGAGGTGTTGATGCCGGACGAGAACCCGGTGGCGACGACGCAGGTGGCGGCCCCCGCTCCGGAGCGAGCCCCTGTGGATGAGACCGGTATGGGCGATGCTTATCCGGCTCCGGTGCACGTACCGGTGCTCGGTCGGATCGCAGCCGGCGGCCCCATCTTGGCCGAGGAACAGATCGAGGACGTCTTCGCTCTCCCCCGCCAGTTGGTCGGCGAGGGCACGATGTTCCTGCTCGAGGTGCGGGGCGACTCGATGATCGAGGCAGCGATCTGCGATCGCGACTGGGTGGTGGTCCGTCAGCAGCCGACGGCGAACAACGGCGACATCGTGGCCGCCCTGCTCGACAACGAGGCCACCGTCAAAACCTTCAAGCGGACCGACGGTCAGGTGTGGCTCCTCCCCCACAACCCGGCGTACGACCCGATCGACGGTAACCACGCCTCGATCCTGGGCAAGATCGTGGCCGTCCTGCGCAAGGTCTGACGATCCGAGCCGGTCGGCGCGAACTGTCTCGTGCCGACCGGAGCCGGTCGCTCAGAGCATGCTGTGCTCGGACGTCAGCATCTGGTTGCTGAAGCGAGCCACCGCGCGCAGCTTGTTCGTGGCGTCAAGGGCGGCCACCTTGTACGCCTCTGACAGGGTCGGGTAGTTGAGCACGGTGTCGACCAGATAGTCCACCGTCCCGCCGCACCCCATGATGGCCTGGCCGATGTGCACGAGCTCGGTGGCGTTGGTGCCGAACACGTGCACGCCGAGGATGGACCGGGTGTCGGCGTGCACGATCAACTTCAACATCCCGTACGAGTCGCCGATGATCTGCCCACGGGCGAGCTCTCGATAGCGGGAGATGCCGACCTCGAAGGGCACCGACTCCTTCGTCAGCTCCCCCTCGGTCTTCCCGCAGTACGAGATCTCGGGGATGGTGTAGATCCCGATGGGCTGCAGGCCCCGCAGCTCGTTCGCCGGCTCATCGAAGGCGTGGGCCGCGGCCAGCCGCCCCTGGTCCATCGACGTCGCGGCCAGCGCGGGAAAGCCGATCACGTCGCCGACGGCGTAGATGTGCGGTACCTCGGTCTGGTAGTGGTCGTTGACCACCAGCCGGCCCCGCGGGTCGGCCGACAGCTCGGCCCGCTCCAGCTTCAGCGCACGGGTGTTGCCTTGCCGACCGGCTGAGTGCATGACCACCTCGGCGGCGATCTTCTTGCCGGAGGCGAGGGTGGTGATCGTGCCGCGACCCGAGCTCTCGACCCCGGCGACCTCCTCGCCGAACCGGAAGGAGACCGTGTGGTCGCGCAGGTGGAACTTGAGGGACTCCACGATCTCGGGGTCGCAGAAGTCGAGCATGTGTTCGCGCTTCTCCACCAGCGTGACCCGGGTGCCGAGGGCCGCGAACATGGAGGCGTACTCGACCCCGATCACACCGGCGCCGACAACGACCATCGAGTCCGGCACGGTGTCCATCGTCAGCACCTGATCGGAGTCCAGCACCCGTACGCCGTCGAACTCCACGTTGGTGGGACGAGCGGGCGTGGTCCCGGTGGCGATGACGATCTTGTCCGCGGTCAACGTCCGGTGCGCGGCCGACCCCTCGATGTCGATCGAGAGGGTGTGCGGGTCCAGGAAGCTCGCGATACCGGGGATCAGCTCGATGTGGTTCCGCAGCAGCTGCGAGCGGATCACCTCGGTCTCGCGCCCGATCACGTGCTGCAGCCGGGCCAGCAGGTCGGAGATCGTGATGTCGTCCTTGACCCGGTAGCTGGCGCCGTACAGGTCCCGGAGCTGCATCCCGGTGAGGTAGAGCACGGCCTCACGCAGAGTCTTCGACGGGATCGTCCCGGTGTTGACACAGACCCCGCCGACCATGGTCTTCGTATCGATCACGCAGACCTTGCGGCCCAGCTTCGCCGCCATGATGGCGGCCTTCTGACCGCCCGGGCCCGACCCGATGACGGCCAGGTCGAAGTCGTAGGTGTGCTCCATCCCGCCAGCGTGTCAGAGGTTTGTTACGGCCGCTACCACCCCGAAGAGTCAGGTTTGACCCGAGAGCCGACGCAGCGCGCCGATAGCGGCCTCCCGGTCGGTCGTCGGCCACATATCCGGCATCGACGCCTTCAGGAAGGCGCCGTAACGAGCCGTCACCAGACGCGGATCCAGCACCGCCACAACCCCCTTGTCGGAGATCCGTCGGATCAGCCGGCCCGAGCCCTGAGCGAGCAGCAAGGCGGCGTGGGTGGCCGCCACGCTCATGAATCCGTTGCCACCCGCCTCAGCCACCGCCCGTTGATGAGCCATGGTCAGGGGCTCGTCCGGACGTGGGAAGGGGATGCGGTCGATGATGACGAGCTGACAGGTCGCTCCCGGCACGTCGACGCCCTGCCACAACGACAAGGTGCCGAAGAGGCTTGCGCTCTCGTCCGCGATGAACCGCTTGGTCAGCTCGGACAACTGAGCATCGCCTTGGCACAGCACCGTCATCTTGGGCAGCTGCTTGCGTACGTGTACGGCCGCGGCCTCCGCGGCGCGCCGAGAGGAGAACAGACCGAGGGTCCGCCCGCCGGCGGCCCACAGGAGCTCGGCGATCTCGGCCAACGAGTCGGGTGAGACCCCGTCGCGGCCGGGCGGCGGGAGCGAGCGGGCCACGTACAGGATGCCCTGGCGTCGGTAGTCGAAGGGTGAGCCGACGTCGAGACCGCGCCACGGCACCGGCTTGGACGGGTCGTCGTCGTCCGCGTCGGCATCGTCGTCGCCATCCTCGTCGACGACCTCGATCGGAGCGTCGTCGCGCTCACCCGGACGCAGCCCGACACTGGCCGCCACCCCGTTGAAGTCGCCCCCGAGTTTGAGGGTGGCTGAGGTGAGCACGGTCGTACGCTCCCCGAAGACCTGCGAGCGCATCAGCCCGGCCACCGACAGCGGGGAGACCCGAGCCTCACGGCCGAACCTCTCCCGATCGGCGACCCAGACCACGTCGTGGTCAGACAACGCCGCCAGCCGTTCCGCGATGTCGAAGACCTCCTTCGCCGCCGCCGCGGTCTGGCGCTTCTCGGCGTCCGGCTTGTCCTCCGAGGTGCTCAGTCCGCTGACCGCCGCGCGAGCGGCGTTGCGCACGGTCTCGCAGGCCGCCACGAAAGCGGACTCGGTGCTCTCGACCCGCTCCAGCGGGGAGTTTTCCAACGCGTCGCGGAACACGTCGGCGGACTCCAGCAGCTCGAGCGCGACGTCGTCGTCGAGGTAGGTGAGCGCCCGCCGGGCCACCCGTTCGATGGTCTGCGGACTCAGCTCGTTCGAGGCGGCACCCGTCACCCGGGCCACGAGCTCGTGGGCCTCGTCGATGATCACGGCGTCGTGCTCGGGCAGCGCGGTGCCGCCGTGCATGGCGTTGATCGCCAGGAGGGCGTGGTTGGTCACGACCAGGTCGGCCCCGCGCGCCTGCTCCCGGGACCGCTCCACGAAGCAGGCATCGCCGTACGGGCATCGCTGCACCCCGAGGCACTCCCGGGCCGGGATGGAGACCTGCTGCCAACCCCGCTCGGTGTGGCTCGGCGCATCGTCGCGGTCGGCCAGACCGGTTTCGTCGGCCTGCTCCTCCGCCCACTCACGCAGGGCGAGCACCTCGGCGCCCAACGCCGATTCAGGGGAGGCCACGGGTGCGGACTTGATGGTGTCGGCGAGATCGGAAGCCGAGATCAAGGCCTGCTGGTCCTGGCCGGCGCCATCACGCACCCGGAGCATGCACGCGTAGTTGGTGCGCCCCTTGAGGATGGCGTGGCGGGGACGTCTGCCGGTCACTGCCTCGACGGCGTTGAGCGCGGCCGGGATGTCGTTATGGGCGAGCTGACTCTGCAGGGCCAGCGTCGCGGTGGCGATGACGATCCGGTCCTGCCGGTGCTGGGTCAGCCACACCAACGTCGGGGCCAGGTAGCCGAGCGACTTGCCGGTGCCCGTGCCCGCCTGGACGAGCAGGTGCCGCCCGCTGCCGAGAGCGTCGGAGATGGCATCGGCCATCTCCAGCTGACCCGGGCGCTCCTGTCCCTCGATGGCCTCGACGGCACTGGCCAGGACGCGCCGGTGGCCGGGCTCGTCCGCCGGCGTGGCCGATCGATCAGCTGCCGCGCCCGCACTCACGCCCAGCACCCTAACCGCCGCGCCCCCGCTCAGCGCGGACTGACCACGCGACCGGCCGTCAACTCGTAGGGGGCGAGGTCACCCGCCAGCGAGGGATGGACGCGAGCCACGATCAGGGTGCCGTCCTCGAGGTGCTCGGTGGACAGGAACTCCCCGCCCTGGTGGATGCGGTTGATCAGGTCGCCTCGGTCGTACGGAAGCAGCGCGCGCACCTCGACCTCGGGCCGCGGCAGCCGGGTCTCGATGACGGCCCTCAGCTCCTCGATGCCGGCACCCGAACGTGCGGACACGATCTCGGCACCTGGGTAGAGGGTGCGCAGGGTCGTGAGCGTGGCGGCGTCGGCCTGATCGGCCTTGTTGAGCACGATCAGCTCGGACACGTCACCGGCCCCGATGTCGGAGAGCACGGCACGGACCGCACTGATCTGGCCGGCGGGATCGGGATCCGAGCCGTCGACGACGTGCACCAGCAGGTCGGCCTGAGCGGACTCCTCCAGGGTGGACGCGAAGGCCTCGACCAGGTCGTGGGGCAGGTGGCGGACGAACCCGACGGTGTCGGTGAGGGTGTACACCCGGCCGTCGGCAGCCGTCGTACGCCGTGTGGTCGGGTCCAGCGTCGCGAACAGCGCGTCCTCGACGAGCACGCCGGCTCCGGTCAACCGGTTCAGGATGCTCGACTTGCCGGCGTTGGTGTAACCGACGATGGCCACCGAGGGAATCTGGTGTCGGTGACGCTCGGCGCGCTTGGTCTCGCGGGTGCTGTCCATCTCCCGCAACGCGGCCCGGAGCTTGGCGATCCGGCTGGTGATGCGGCGACGGTCGGTCTCGAGCTTGGTCTCGCCCGGACCTCGACCACCGATGCCAGCACCGCCGGCGGCCCGGCCACCGGCCTGCCGGGACAGGTTGCCACCCCAACCACGGAGCCGCTGCTTGAGGTACTGCAGCTGGGCGAGCTCGACCTGGGCCTTGCCCTCGGCGCTCTTGGCGTGCTGGGCGAAGATGTCGAGGATGAGCGCCGTCCGGTCGATGACCTTGACCTTGACCCGGTCCTCCAGGTTGCGGAGCTGAGCGGGGGCGAGCTCGCCGTCGCAGATCACCGTGTCTGCACCTGTGGCCACGACGACCTCCAACAGCTCGGCGACCTTGCCGCTGCCGATGTAGGTGGCTGGGTCTGGACGCTGACGACGCTGGATCAGCGCTTCGAGCACCTGCGAGCCGGCGGTTTCGGCCAGCAGCTTGAGCTCGGTCATCGCGTTCTCGGCGTCGGCTTCGGTGCCCGAGGTCCACACGCTGACGAGGACGACGCGCTCGAGCAGGAGCTGGCGGTACTCGACCTCGGTGATGTCGGTGAGCTCGGTCGACATCCCGGCGACGCGACGCAACGACGTACGGTCGGCCAGGTCTTGCTGGTCACCATCGTAGGAAGGAAGCTTCTCGTCCCACTCCGGCGCCTCGGAGAGCGGGACGTCGCGGTCGGTCGGCTCGAGGTCGGCTGGGGAATCGCGGTGTTGGCGGGCTGTCATATTGCCCCCACAATCTCACGCCGGCCCAAAGTCGGCCCAGCCCTTTTTGGCAAGCGTCCCCACTCTGCCCGCGATGTCTGCGCTTTACCCGCGATATGTCGCGGGTAAAGCGAGGACATCGCAGGTTAACCTGCGAAACCTGCACCCCAGGGTGGCCACCGGGGTCTCAGCACGCGGACAGATCCCGAGGGCGACGGGTCAGAAGAGGGAGTAGCCGCCGTCGACGACGAGGACCTCGCCGGTGATGAACCCGGAGGCCGCCGAGGCGAGGAAGACCACGCTGGGGCCGAGCTCGACGGGCATCCCGTAACGCTTCATCGGGGTGTCCTCGATCCAGTGCTGGCGGTACGCCGGGTCGTCCACCGGGCTCATCTCAGTCTTGATGTAGCCCGGGGCCAGGGCGTTCACACGAACCCCGAGCGGAGCCCATTCGGCCGCGAGCGAGCGGGTCAGGTGGTGGACGGCGGCCTTGGAGGCGTTGTAGCCGGGCTGGTACTGCGGCCGGTTGACGATGTTGGCCGACATCGAGCCGATGTTGATGATCACACCGTCGTGCTGGGCCACCATCTGGCGACCGAAGGCCTGCGCGCAGTTCCAGACTCCGTTGACGTTGACGTCCATGACGAAGCGCCACTCGTCGTCGGTGACCTCGAGCGCTGGTCGGTGGATGCAGGCGCCGGCGTTGTTCACCAGCACGTCGACCTGGCCGAGCTGATCGACGACCTCGTCGACGGAACGGCGTACGGCGTCAGCGTTCGTCACGTCGGCACCCACCGCCACCGCGTTCACCCCGAGCGCCTGGAGCTCGCTCACCACCCCGGCGGCACCGTCCGGGTCGCGGACCAACAGCACGACGTCGCTGCCCGCCTCCGCGAGAGCGGTGGACAACGAGCGACCGATGCCCCGGTTGCCTCCGGTGACCACCGACACCTTGCCCGACAACGAGAACGAGTCCAGAACTGACATCTACCCCTCCTTGGGTATCAGGATCTCGGCAGGCACCGAGACCTCACCGTGCGCCACCAGGACGGCCGGACCGGTCAGATAGGCCTGGTCCGGGGCGAGTTCGACGTGCACCGTGCCGCCCGGAACGTCGACCCGGTACGTCGCGGGTGACGCCTCCGGATCAGGCCCGGCGGCGTGGGCCACGGCTGCGGCCGCGACGGTGCCCGTACCACAGGACCGCGTTTCCCCGGAGCCGCGCTCGTGCACCCGCATCTCGATGTGTCGAGGGCCGAGCCGTCGGACGAACTCCAGGTTGACCCCGTGCGGGAAGCGTTCGGCCGGTTCCCACCGTGGTGCGTCGTGCAGCCGCAGGTGTCCGAGGTCGTCGCTGAAGCTGACCGCGTGGGGGTTGCCGACGTCGGCACCGACGGCCGCGAAGACCTCGCCGTCGACCGTGGTGACCTCGACCTCGCCCGGCTCGACCCGGACGGGCCCCATGGCCACCCGGATCTGGCCGTCGCGCAGCAGGGTCGCCTCCTTGAGGCCGCCCCGGGTGGCCACCGGGATCACGTGTCCCGAGACCAGGCTGTTCTCGAGCAGGAAGCGCACGAAGACGCGTACGCCGTTGCCGCACATCTCGGCGATCGACCCGTCGGCGTTGCGGTAGTCCATGAACCATAGCGACCCGTCCATGGTCGGGTCCGGGTTGTCCCCTTCGGCCACGTGTCGAGCGCGCACGACCCGCAGCAGACCGTCGCCGCCGACCCCGGCGTGCCGGTCGCACAGGAACCTGACTTCCGCGGGCCCGATGTCGAGTGTCCCCTCGCGATCGAGGATCACGACGAAGTCGTTCTCCGTGCCGTGTCCCTTCGTGAACGACCACCTGCGCATGCGCTCAGTCTCCCATCCCGACACCGTCACCGAGGGGGCCGGCCACGGCGTACGCCCGCTCGACCAGTTGCGGGTCGTCATGGTTGAGCCAGTGGATCCGCTCGTCCTTGCGGAACCAGGAGTCCTGCCGTCGCGCGAACCGCCGGGTGCCGAACACCGTCTGCTCCCTGGCCTCCACCTCGGTGATCTCGCCGTCGAACCAGCGCAGGATCTGGCGGTAACCCAACGCTCGAGAGGCGGTCACCCCGTCCCGCAGTCCGTGTTCGGCCAACGCAGCGACCTCGTCGACGAAACCAGCCGCCCACATCGCGTCCACCCGCGCCTGGATGCGGGCGTCGAGGGTCGGCCGGTCGACGTCGAGGCCGAGCTGGATCACCCCAGGCAGGAGGTAGCGCCGGTCGGGGAGCTCGGCGACGTAGGGGCCCCCGGTCAGCGCGATCACCTCGAGAGCCCGGACCACCCGGCGCCCGTTGGCCGGCTCGATCCGGGCGGCCGAGGCGGGGTCGATGCTGTCGAGCCGGGCGTGCAGGGCGGCCCAGCCGTCCCGGGCGAGCTCTTCCTCGAGCACGGCGCGCACGGCAGGATCGGTGGCGGGGAAGGAGAAGTCGTCGACGATCGCCCGGACGTACAGCGCCGACCCGCCGACGACGATGGGGACTACGCCCCGGGACCGGCAGTCGGCGATCGCGGCCCGGGCCAGGAGCTGGAAGTCGGCCACCGTGGCCGTCTGCTGCACGTCCAGGATGTCCATCAGGTGGTGGACCACGCCACCGCGCTCGGCCACGGTCGGTTTGGCCGTACCGATGTCCATCCCGCGGTAGACCAGCATCGAATCGGCGCTGACGACCTCGGCGGGCTGGCCGGCGGCTCGGTAACGCTCGGCCAACCGCAGCGAGAGACCCGACTTCCCGGAGGCGGTGGGGCCCACGAGCAGTACGGTCACCCGTCAAGTCTGCCGACCCCCGTCCCGCCTCGAGCGACCGACCCACACGCGGGCGGGCCTCCACGCGGGCGGGCCCACACCCGGGCGAGCTTGGACGGGTGCGGTTACATTTGGGTCGGCGGACGATCCGGTAGCCACCCGATCGTGCGCTGGACACCGCGCCGCGGTCGTCCTCCGAAGGCGGTGACACACCGCCGCAGAAGACGAGGTGGTAGCCCATGGGCATCTTCGACAAAGCCAAAGACGCACTCAGCACTCATTCCGACAAGGTCGACACCGCGATCGACAAGGCCGGCGACATGATCGACAAGAAGACCGGCGGTAAGTACGCCGAGCATGTCGACAAGGGTCAGGCTCTGGCCAAGGACCGGGCCGCGAAGCACAACCAGGCGGGCCCGACCGAGCCGCCGACCACGAACCCGGTCTGATCTCCACCGAAGCCGTCCCGACCTCTGGTCGGGGCGGCTTCGTCACGCCTGGTCGGTGCTGCCACCCAGCCGTCGGTCGAGCCTCGCCCCCAGGGCTGCTGCCGCGGTCGAGGTTTCGCGCTGCGCCTTCCGTACGGCGATTGCGCCCTGCTGACCCTCGTGCAGCTGGGCCCGCAGCTCGGAGGTCATCCTCTCGGCCCGCGACCGAGCGTTGCGGGCGTCGTAGACCATGTACGCCGTCACCCCAGCCGCCACGACGGCGGCCAGGCCGAGGACCAGACCGCCTCGCGCACCCACCGTGACGGTGACCACCAGCGCGAGCACCGCCAGCACACCGGCGATGACGGCGGGCACCATGATCCGACTCCGGGGTGAGAGGTTGAGCTCCTGCAGGTACGCCTCAGCCTGCTGAGTCCGCTGCGGAGCGGCGCCGGTCTCCGTGACGGTGATCACGCCGGCGTCGGTCCGCACCTCGACCTCGGCGGGGCCGAAGTGCTGGGCCTCCCCGGTGAAGACGGCCACCGCGGCCCGCAGGCCGGGGGCCACCCACGACACCAGCTCGCGCCGGGCCGGCGAACCGACGGGCGCACTCAGCAGGGCCTCGCGTACGGCCTCGGTCACCTCGGCTGTGGGGGCGTCCGGCTCCGCCTCGACCTCGTTCGCCGTCGGATCCTCGATCCGCGCCCTCAGCACCCGCGACCGCGCCAGCAGAGCGGCCTCGTCCCCGGTCCCCTGGCCCACCAGGGTGATGACCACGGTGCGCAGCCCGGTACGGGGATCCGACACCGACGCCACCTCGGCGCCGTCGTGAGGTGGAGGATCCTGCGGGGCCGGCGACACGGTCTGCCGGTCGATCCACTCCAGCGCGGCGAGGCCGCCGGTGGTCTGGCTGCTGCGGCGTACCCACGCGGTCCAGCCAGCCTCACCCAGGTCGATGGCACCCGACCAGACCGGTCGTACGTCCGCCAGGCAGTCGCCGAAGACTCCCGCCAGCACCGCGTCCCAGATCGCAGTCTGCGGCCCGCTCAACCGACCGTCGCAGGTCAGCAGGGCGGGCGCCCGTCCGGCGACCGAGGTGCCGACCCCCAGAGCGCCCGCCGCCGCGACGATGAACAGCTCTGCGTCGGGGCTGAGCTCGACGGCCCGCCGCTCGGCGTCGGGATCACCCCCGCGCGCGACCAGGGCCGCCACCGCGTTGACGGCGTGGGACAACCAGTAGTCGAGCCCCCGATCGTCCAGGGGTTCAGGCCGGCCGCCCCGGCTCAAGACGTCGATGGCCGTGACCGCGTCGCGACGGATCGCGCTCGTGTCCGGATAGCCGGCGAGCTGCTCGCGCACGTCGCCCAGCTCGACGTAGGCGTCGAAGGCGGCGGACAGAGCCGTCAACCGGGTCTCGATGGAGCCTTGCAGCTGGGCCAGCTGGCTGCTGAGCCGAGCACTCCGGCTGCTGGCGGCGTGCGCGCTGGCCTGCAGACCCTCGATCTCCCCGCGGAGCATCCGGTCGCGGCCGGCTTCGGAGGACCAGAACCAGTCCCAGTCGGTTGGCATGGGGTCAGTGTTCCAGGGCGTCGGGGTCAGCCGCCGGCGATGCTCGGCGCGCCGACCTCGACTCCGCCGGCCTGGTGCTCGCGCTGGATGTAGTCCTCGATCGCCTCGATGTTGTCCTTCGAGCGGCGGACCACGGTGATCAGGTCGCTCATCGTGGCCACCTCCTCGACCTGCTCCTTGATGAACCACTGCATGAACTGATCGGAGGCGAAGTCGCTCTCCTCGCGGGCGATCTTGGTCAGCTCGTTGATCTGCGCAGTGACCCGGCGCTCCTGGTCGAGAGCGAGGGCGACCGGCGCCACCAGATCGGCGAACTCGTTCTGCGGCGAGCTGACCCCGGGGATGCGGACCGGGGCATCGGAGTCGATCAGGTACTGCACCATCATCATCGCGTGACCGCGCTCCTCGAGGGCCTGGGCGTAGAAGAAGCCGGCCATCTGAGGCATCGTCAACGCGTCGTAGTAGACCGCACACGCCACGTACTGCTGGTGGGCCGCGAACTCGTGCCCGATCTGGGTGTTCAGCTGTTCGACGAATCGCTCGGCAGGCATCGGGACGGGGCTCCTTGGTCGAGAACGGTGCGTGACTCCGAAATTTTGGCACGACACCACGTGGTGTCGATCACAGCGTCCACCTAGGTTTGCCTGCCCTAAGTATTGCCTCTACGCTATTCGTGTGGGTGATTCGAAGAAGAGCCAGCGTCCCAAGAAAGAGTGCTGCGCGGACCGACCGCGGTGCACGCGGTGTCCGATCCGGATGCTGTCCGAGGGCCGGCTGGAGCCTGAGGACGCCAGGAAGATCTTCGCCAACGCGCGGAACAAGAAGCAGCTCAAGAAGGCCAAGCTGAGCAAGGCTGCCTGAGTTCAGCTGACGCTGCAGTCCAGTGCTGCAGGCAGTGGCGCCGGCACTCCGAACTGTGGCAGCCCGAGGCTCACCGCAGGCTTGGCGGCCCCGCCTTCGCGGCGCGCCTGCCAGATATCCCCTCCCCGCGTACGCCGCAGGCCCGTGATGCCGCCGTCAGCATTCAGGTGGTGCGGGGCCGCGTACGTGATCGTGGTCGTGGCCAGGTCCCCAGGTCGGGGACGCAGCGCCGGGTCCTCCGACACGGCGACGTGCACGAGCCGGTTGTCCTGCGCGCGGCCGGACATCCGAGCGGTGGCGGCGTCCTTGCGGCCCTCGCCGTCGGCGAACATGACCTCGACGGTCTCACCGACCAGTCGCTGGTTCTCCTCCCACGAGATCGCCTTGACCAGCTCGACCAGCCGCTCGTAGCGCTCCTGGACCACGGCCTTGGGGATCTGGTCGGGCATCGTGGCGGCGGGCGTACCGGGGCGGATGGAGTACTGGAAGGTGAACGCGGCGGCGAACCTCGAGGCTGCCGTCACGTCCAGCGTCGCCTGGAAGTCCTGCTCGGTCTCGCCCGGGAAGCCGACGATGATGTCGGTCGTGATGGCGGCCTGAGGCATCGCGGCCCGCACCTTCTCGATGATCGTGAGGTAGCGATCGCTCCGGTAGGACCGACGCATGGCCTTCAGGATCGGGTCGGAGCCCGACTGGAGCGGCATGTGCAGCTGCGGCATCACGTTCGGGGTCTCGGCCATCGCCGCGATCACGTCGTCGGTGAAGTCTTTGGGGTGCGGCGAGGTGAACCGGACCCGCTCCAGGCCGTCGATTTCTCCACACGCCCGCAGCAGCTGGGCGAACGCCCCGCGGTCGCCGAACTCGACGCCGTACGCGTTCACGTTCTGACCGAGCAGGGTCACCTCCTGCACGCCCTCGTCGACCAGGGCCTTGATCTCGGCCAGGATGTCCCCGGGCCGCCGGTCGGTCTCCTTGCCGCGCAGGGCCGGCACGATGCAGAAGGTGCAGGTGTTGTTGCAGCCCACGCTGATCGACACCCACGCGGAGTACGCCGAGTCACGGTGGGTGGGCAGGTTGGAGGGGAAGGTCTCGAGCGCCTCCTTGATCTCGACCTGCGCCTCCTGCTCGATCCGGGCCCGCTCCAACAGCACCGGCAGGGACCCGATGTTGTGGGTGCCGAACACCACGTCGACCCAGGGGGCCCGGCGGACGATCTCGCTACGGTCCTTCTGGGCCAGGCAACCGCCGACCGCGATCTGCATCCCGGGCGTCGTGTTCTTGGTCGCGAGCAGGTGGCCGAGGCTCCCGTAGAGCTTGTTGTCGGCGTTCTCGCGCACCGCGCAGGTGTTGAACACGACCACGTCAGCCGGCGCGGCGTCGCCGGCTCGGGCGTACCCCGCGGTCTCCAGCAGTCCGGCGAGGCGCTCGGAGTCGTGCACGTTCATCTGACAGCCGTGGGTGCGGATCTGGTACGTGCGGGCAGCAACGGAAGTGGTGGTGGTCGACATGGCAGACCAAGGGTAATGCGCGCGGCGGCGGAAGCCTCGATAAAGTCGCGGCGTGACCCTCTCCCCCACCGGTGTTCAGTACGAGATCTCTTCCGGCCCGCACCGGGCCGTCGTGACCGAGGTGGGTGCAACCTTGCGGTCGTACGCCGTCGGCGGCCGTGACGTGGTGCACGGCTTCGGTGAGGCCGAAGTCATCAAAGGAGGTCGGGGCCAGAACCTGCTGCCGTGGCCCAACCGGCTCCGCGACGGCAAGTACACCTTCGACGGCGTCGACCAGCAGCTCGTGCTCAGCGAGCCGGCCCGGCACAACGCCATCCACGGTCTGGTCCGGCACCAGCCCTGGGTGCTGGTCGAGCACGCCGCGGACTCAGTCACCCAGCGCATCGTGGTCTACCCGCAGCCTGGTTGGCCCGGGGTGGTCGAGGCCACCATCACCCACCGGGTGGCCGAGGACGGACTCACGGTCGACGTCCAGGCGACCAACCGGACCGATCACGACCTGCCGTTCGGGTATGCGGCTCACCCCTACCTCAGCGTCGGCGAGGAAACCGTCGACGAGGTCACCGTGACCGTCCCGGCCAGCTCCTACCTCCGGGTGGACGGGCGGCTGCTGCCGGTGGAGGTCTCACCGGTCGAGGGCACCGAGCTCGATTGGCGAGCCGGCGCCGTGCTGGGCGAGGCCAGTCTGGACACGGCCTACACCGACCTCGCCCGCGAGGACGACGGTCGCTGGTGGGTTCGGCTGGCGTTGGGTGAACGACACGCCGCGCTGTGGGCCGACGAGGCGTTCGGCTGGACACAGGTGTTCACCGGCGGTCCCTACCGAAACTGGTCGATCGCGGTCGAGCCCATGACCTGCGGTCCGGACGCCTTCAACCCTGGCCCCACCCACGACGGTCTGATCCGGCTCGCGCCCGACCAGCCGTTCTCCGCCCGGTGGGGGATCGTCGGTGGATAGCGTCGCTATGTATGCTTCGGACGCAAAGATTTAGACGCGTAACTCAATCTCAACACACAATTCCCACCTATCCAGACCCCGTTCGTCTAGATTCACCCCATGACGGAATCCGACCATGCCCCGATGACGACGGATCCGACCGAAGGTCAATCGGTAGCCCCGCAGTCGGTGGGAGCTCCGCTGGTCGTCCTGGCCGGGGTCAACAAACACTTCGGCCCGCTGCACGTCCTGAAAGACATCGACCTCACCGTCGGCAAGGGCGAGGTCGTGGTGGTCCTCGGGCCCTCCGGCTCCGGCAAGTCCACGCTGTGCCGAGCCATCAACCGCCTCGAGACCATCGAGGGCGGCGCGATCACCATCGACGGCCAGCAGCTGCCCGAAGAAGGCAAAGCCTTGGCCCACCTGCGCGCCGACGTGGGCATGGTGTTTCAGAGCTTCAACCTCTTCGCGCACAAGACCATCCTGGAGAACATCACCCTGGGGCCGATCAAGGTCCGCAAGAAGTCGACCGCCGACGCCAAGACGCGCGGCATGGAGCTGCTCAAGCGGGTCGGGGTCGACTCCCAGGCCGACAAGTACCCGGCCCAGCTCTCCGGTGGCCAGCAGCAGCGCGTCGCCATCGCCCGCGCCTTGGCCATGGACCCCAAGGTGATCCTCTTCGACGAGCCCACGTCAGCCCTTGACCCGGAGATGGTGAACGAGGTGCTCGACGTGATGGTCGGACTCGCTCGCCAGGGTATGACCATGATCGTCGTCACCCACGAGATGGGCTTTGCTCGCAAGGCCGCCAACCGGGTGGTCTTCATGGCTGACGGCCAGATCGTCGAGGAGGCCGACCCCGAGTCCTTCTTCACCAACCCGCAGAGCGGGCGGGCGAAGGACTTCCTCAGCAAGATCTTGACCCACTAGTGCAGGTCGGACGCGGACGTCGTTTGCGTCGCGTGTGACCAGGGGACCCCGGTGTCCCCCGACGAGATCCATCGCCCGATTCAGGCAGTACATCCCACTGGGTGGTTCCCACCCAACTTCTTGGAGGTAGTCAGATGAAGTTCGACAAACGAGTGCTCGCAGTGGCCGCCAGCACGGCCCTGCTGCTCACCACGGCGGCGTGCGGCGGTGGCAGCAGCGCCGGCAGCACCGACGGTGACACCCTCACGATCGGCATCAAGTACGACCAGCCCGGCCTCGGCCAGCAGGACGGCACGACGTACAAGGGCTTCGACGTGGACGTGGCTCGCTACGTCGCGAAGGAGCTCGGCTTCGAGGGCGACAAGGTCGTCTTCAAGGAGACCCCATCGGCCCAGCGTGAGACGGCCATCCAGGGCGGGCAGGTCGCGTTGATCTTTGCGACCTACTCCATCAACGACGCCCGCAAGGAGAAGATCTCCTTCGGAGGCCCGTACTTCATCGCCGGGCAGGACCTCCTCGTCAAGAGCGACAACACCGACATCACGGGCCCGGACACGATGAACGGCAAGACCCTCTGCTCGGTCACCGGCTCGACTCCGGCCGAGAAGATCAAGAAGGACTACGCCACCTCGGTCAAGCTGTTCGAGC
This sequence comes from Propionibacteriaceae bacterium, assembly GCA_036524735.1. Classification (GTDB taxonomy): domain Bacteria; phylum Actinomycetota; class Actinomycetes; order Propionibacteriales; family Propionibacteriaceae; genus Microlunatus. Next base: position 13,042 of record DATDBS010000116.1, on the reverse strand, counting down.
AGGACACCTACTCCAAGTGCGTCGAAGCCCTGGTCGGCGGCACCGTCGACGCCGTGACCACCGACAACGTGATCCTGGCCGGTTTCGCCGCCCAGCCGCAGTACGCCGGCAAGGTCAAGTTGATCGGCAAGCCGTTCTCGACCGAGAAGTACGGCGTCGGCCTCAAGAAGGGCGACACCGAACTCTGCGGCAAGGTCAACACCGCTCTCGAGAAGATGGTCTCCGACGGTTCCTGGCAGAAAGCGGTGGACGCGAACCTCGGCCCGTCCGGGTTCAAGGTCGACACCTCCACCAACCCGCCCAAGCCCGAGGCGTGTGCCTGAGGCCAGTCCGTTCGTTCCAGGTGGTCGGGGGTCCGGATGTCGTCCGGCCCCCGGCCTCACGAGGTGAGATGAGGTGAGGGACGGTCATGGAAGGTCTTGGTGAGCTGCTCGCTGAGTACAACGTGCTCGGCGCGTTCTGGATGACGATCAAGCTGACGGTCACCGGGGCCGTCGGGGCGTTGGTCCTCGGCACGGTGGTCGCGGTGATGAGGGTGTCACCCGTCGGGGTGCTCCGGGCGTTCGGCACCGCGTACGTCACCCTGCTGCGCAACACCCCGTTGACGCTGATCGTCTTCTTCTGCGCCTTCGGGTTCTACATCACCCTGCAGTACCGGATCGGGGCTCAGGACTCCCCCATCGACATCCAGAACTTCCGCTGGGGTGTCCTCGGGCTGGCCGCCTACCACGCGGCGTTCGTGGCCGAAGCTCTCCGCAGCGGCATCAACACCGTGCCTCAGGGCCAGGCCGAAGCGGCCCGAGCGATCGGGTTGGGCTTCGGCGCCACCCTGGCCAACGTGGTGTTGCCCCAGGCGTTCCGCGGCGCCATCGCCCCGCTGGGCAACGTGCTGATCGCCCTGACCAAGAACACGACGGTCGTCGCGACCATCGGGGTGGCCGAAGCGTCGTACCTGATGAAGGGCATGATCGAGGCCCGGGCTGACCTGATCTACGTCATCTTCGTGATCATGGCCACCGGGTTCGTGGTCCTGACGTTGCCCATCGGGTTGCTGTTCACCAATCTCTCCCAGCGACTGGCGGTCCGGCGATGAGTGCAGCCAACGTCCTGTTCGACGCCCCGGGCCCCAAGGCGCGCGCCCGGCACAAGCTGATCGCCGTGGCGGGCGGGATCGTCATCCTGCTCATCGTCATCCTGCTGGTCCGCGCTCTGGTGGCCAAGGAGCAGTTCACCGCCGCCAAGTGGAGTCCCTTCGTCGACCCGGTCACCTGGACGGCGTACCTGCTGCCGGGGCTGCGGGCCACCCTGGTCGCTGCCTTCTTCTCGGTGATCCTCGCTGCGGTCGTCGGCATCCTCCTCGGCATGGGCCGGCTGTCGCAGAACGTCGCCATCCGGTGGGCGTGCGGCATCTTCGTCGAGTTCTTCCGCGCCGTCCCGGTGCTGATGATGATGCTGTTCGCGTACTACCTGTTCCTGTTCGGCTTCCAGATCTCGGGCACCAACCTCTCGCTCTACGGCGTCATCGTCGGACTGACCTTCTACAACTCCAGCGTGATCGCCGAGCTGATCCGGGCTGGCGTGGGCTCACTGCCCAAGGGTCAGCGCGAGGCTGGTCTGGCCATCGGGCTGACTCCGTTCGCCACCCTGCGGACGATCTTGCTGCCCCAGGCCATCACCTTGATGCTGCCCTCGATCGTCAGCCAGCTGGTGGTCATCCTCAAGGACTCGGCGCTGGGCTTCCTCATCCTCTACCCCGAGCTCATCCGCAGCGGCCAAACCCTGGCCTCGTCCAAGGGCAACCTGATCCCGACGTTCATCGTGCTCGCGGCGATCTTCATCCTGATCAACTACGCCCTCACCGTCGTCGCCCGGCTGCTCGAGCGCAAGCTCCAAACCGGTTCCCGCGGCCCGAAGCAGCCGCCGGCCGACCCGATGATGAACCCGGCCATGGCGCCGGGGGCCGCGGCGGTCAGCACCACCGGCTAGAGCGCAGCCAGCAGCCGTTCGACGTCGACCCGGTCGTTGTAGAGCGCGATGCCGACCCGGACGGCCCCCTGGTCGCCGAGACCAAGGTGGCGGGAGGCTTCCAGGGCGTAGAAGCTGCCGGCCGGGGCGTTGACCCCGGCCACGGCCAGCTGCTCGGCAACCTCGGCGGCCGAGCGCCCGGGCAGGTCGAACAGGAGCGTCGACGTACGCGACGCCGCTCGGCTGTAGAGCGTCGCCCCGCGCGCCTCCAGTCCCGCCTCGACGTCACGCTGCAGTCCGACCTCGTGTTCCTCGACGGCCGCCAGACTCCTACGGAGCCGCTCTCGACGGGAGCCGACGCCCGGCACCACCCCCGCCAGATAGTCGATCGCGGCCGTGGTTCCCGCCAGCACCTCATACGGGAGCGTCCCGAGCTCGAAGCGCTCAGGCACCGCGTCGCTGGCGGGCAGCAGCTTGTCGGGGCGCAGGGTCTCCAGCAGCGCGGGCGAGGCGGCGAGGACCCCGTGGTGCGGTCCGAGGAACTTGTAGGGCGAGCAGACGAAGAAGTCGCAGCCCAACGCAGCGACGTCGACCAGGGCATGGGCGGCGTAGTGGACCCCGTCGACGTAGCTCAGCGCCCCGGCGTTCCGCGCCAGTGCGGTGATGGCGGCAACGTCGGGCTTGGTGCCGATCAGGTTGCTCGCCGCCGTGACCGCGACCAGGCGGGTGCGCTCGGTCAGCAGGGCAGCGACCGTGGCTGGCGGTAGCTCTCCGGTCGCAGGATCGAAGTCGGCCCAGCGTACGACCGCGCCCGCCACCTCGGCCGCGATGATCCACGGCCGGATGTTCGCGTCGTGGTCGAGCCGGCTGACCACGATCTCGTCACCCGGCCGCCAGGTCCTGGCCAGGGTGCGGGCGAAGTCGAAGGTCAGCTGGGTCGCGCTGCGGCCGAAGACGATCCCGGCCGGATCCGCCTCGAGGAAGTCACCCAACGCGGCGCGTGCGCCGACGACGATGTCCTCGGCGTTACGCTGCGCCGGGTTCCCCGGGCCGCGATTGGACAGCGGTGCCGAGAGCGCCGACGCCATCGCCTCGATCACCGGTCGCGGCGTCTGGGTGCCGCCCGGCGAGTCGAAGAAGGCCAGCCCCGTACCCAGCGCGGGAAGGTCGGTACGTATGCGGTCGAGGTCGAAGCTCACCCGCGTGACCGTACCAACCAGGGATGGCCGCTAGCCCGAGAACCCGGTGATGAGGGCGAGCAGGGTTTCGGGCTGGTCGAGGGGCACCAGATGGCCGGCGTCGGCGACCACAGCAGTCACCGACCCCGGCGTCGCCGCGGCGGCGGCGTCCAGGTCGACCTGGCTGACCAGCGGATCACCGTCCCCGCGCACCCAGAGGGTCGGAACGGACACGGCACCGAGCTCTGGCTGGAAGTTCAGCCGCATCCTGCGTGGCCCGTACGCGAGCACCTGCCAGTCGTCGAGCGCAGGTTCGTGGCGGCGGCGTTTGCTGCGCGCTTCCTGCTGGGCGAGCTCCACGATGCGGTCGAACGAGGTCGTGCCCGAACCGTGGCGCAGGGCCATCGCCATCGAGCGCCGGACCGTGGTCGGGGAGGCCGAAAGATACGCCGTGGTCAGCCGCATCAGCCGCGGGGTGTTGAGCGCTACCCAGGTGAGAAACTGCAGTGGTCGTCGCGACTCGAGACCGCCTGGCGCGATCAGGATGGCGCTCGACACCCGTTCGGGGTGCCGCAGGAGGTAGCCGAGGGCCACGCCCGCGCCCATCGACAGCCCGATCAACTGAATCCGATCGACGCCCAGCTCCGCCAGCAGCCCGTCGACCACCGCCTCGAGTCGAACCTGGCCCACGGGTCCGAGCCAAGGACGGGATCCGCCGTGCCGAGGCAGGTCGATCGCATAGACGCGGTGGCGTTCGGCCAGTCTCGGACCGACGACACCCCAGGAGAGCTCAGCGGTGTCCAGCATTGCGCCGTGCAGCAGCAGGATCGGGGGGCCGTCGGCTGGTCCGGCCGAATAGAGCCGGACGGGGCCACCCGCCAGCACGACATCGATCGGTTGGGCGAACATCTCCCTCCCGACCTCGCTCAGCGTGCGGTCTCGGTGGCCCGGGACTCACGTACGACGGTCACCTTGATCTGACCGGGGTAGGTCAGCTCCTCCTCGATCTGCTTGGCGATCTCCCGGGCCAGCACCTGGGCTTCGATGTCGTCGACCACATCGGGCGCAACCATCACACGCAGCTCTCGGCCGGCCTGCATCGCAAAGACCTTGTCGACCCCGCTCCGAGCGCCCGCGATCTCTTCCAGCCTTTCGAGCCGCTGGACATACGCCTCGATGCTCTCCCGACGGGCCCCTGGCCGGCTACCGCTGATGGCGTCGGCCGCCTGGGTCAGCACCGCCTCGACCGTGCGCACCTCGACCTCGTTGTGGTGCGCCTCGATGGCGTGCACGACGTCAGCGTTCTCGCCGTACTTGCGGGCCAGGTCCGCGCCGATGATGGCGTGCGAACCCTCCACCTCGTGGGTCAGCGCCTTGCCGATGTCGTGCAGAAAGGCCGAACGCTTGCACTGGGCAACGTCCAGGCCGAGCTCGGCGGCCATCAGACCGGCGATATGGGCGCACTCGATCAGGTGCTTGAGCACGTTCTGGCCGTACGACGTCCGGTACCGCAGGGTCCCCAGGATCGGGATGAGAGCGGGATGGAGGTCGGAGATACCCACCTCGGCGAGGGCGTCCTCAGCCGCACGGAGGCACTGCTGCTCGATCTGGCTCTTGCTCCGTTCGTGCACCTCCTCGATCCGCGCGGGATGGATGCGACCGTCCTTCACGAGCTCGGTCAGGGTCATCCGGGCCGCTTCACGCCGGACCGGGTCGAAGCAGGACAGCAGCACCGATTCCGGAGTGTCGTCGATCATCACGTTGACCCCGGTGACCTGCTCGAACGCCCGGATGTTGCGGCCCTCGCGGCCGATGATGCGGCCCTTCATGTCGTCGCCGGGCAGGTGTACGGCGGCCACCACCGACTCTGACGTCTGCTCGGAAGCGAGGCGCTGAATAGCGCCGACCACGATCATCTGCGCCTTGACGTCGGCCTCGCGCACAGCCTGCCGCTCGATGTCGCGGGCGACGAGGACCGCCTGGCGCTTGGCGTCGTGCTCGACCGCGGCCACCAGTTCAGCCTTGGCCTGCTCACCTGTGAGCCCAGCGACCCGTTCCAGCTCCAGCTGCTGTTGACTCTCAGCCTCCACTAGAGCCTTACGTTGGGTCTTCAACTCGGCTCTGACGTTCTCCAGATGGCGGGTCTTCTCGTCGAGAACTCGGGCCTCGCCGTCGAGACGCTCCTCGCGGTCGGTCAGCCGCTGCTCCCGACGCTCCAAGTCGGACCGCAGTTCGCGCACCTCCGTGCGCCGAGCCGTCGTCTCGGCGTCAGTCTCGGCCCGGGCGGCCTGCGCTGCCGCCATCAGAGCGCCGGCGCGAGCTTGGGTCTCGCTGAGCTTGGTCTCGGCTTTGTGCTGAAGAGCCTCCAGCTCAGCCAACGCCCGCTGATGGGCTTCTAGACCGGCGGAGTCGACCACCGCAGCCGGTTCCGCCCGGGGTTCGACTCGTGCCGAAGTGAGCTGCACCGGGGTGGTGTCGCCGGCGCTCTCGGTGAGACCTACGGCGTGGGACGGCGGGACCTCTGTGGCCTTGGCCCGACCCCGTCGGTTCGCCACGAGTGCGACGCCGACCATCACGATGAGGACGACCAGCCCGACGAGCACAAGCGTCTCGAACGATCCCATCTCGGCCTCCTGTCCGTACACGATGACGTGTAGTTCAGAGGCTCCAGCGCACCCTGGTCGGGCACAGATCGACAACTCACACTGAGATCGTCAAGACGACCCAGCTTGCCCGTATTCCGTTTTCATCGAGCGTCAGTAAAAACTAAAGGTTCGGTACAGAATTCAAAGTCATATCGTCATGTGTTGCTGGATACCTCGTTCAGTGCAGGCTATGGCCGCGCCAGGTTACGGTCAAGCACACAGCTGCACCCACCTGGCCTGGCTCCACCTTCAGCGTCGATGGTCAGCCAGGACCTCGGCGAGCACGCGTCCGCACAACTCGCCGTTGAACCCTCGCCGGGCCAGCACTCCGGCCAGGCGGCGGTAGGCCACGTCGCGGGGCAGACCGGCCATGCTGTGGGCCCGCCGCTCGGCCAACGCCCGTGCGGCCTGGTACTCATCGTCGACATCGACGGTGGCCAGCGCCTCGTCGATGTGGTCGCGGTCGACGCCCTTGGTCTGCAACTCACGCCGCAGCGCACTGCGGGAAAGCTGGCGTCGTTGTTGCCGAGACTCCACCCAGTCATGGGCGAAGGTGGCGTCGTCAACCAGACCGACCTCCTCCATCCGGTCCAGCACCTCTTGGGCCACGTCGTCCGGCACGTCCTTTGCGCGGAGCGCTTGGTCGAGCTCGTGCCGGGTCCGGGATTGAGCAGTCAGTTTGCGGAGGACGACGCCACGGGCCACGCCCTCTGGATCCTCCAGGGCGGGTTCGGTCTCGTCCTTCCGCTTCTGAGCCCATGGGTTTCGTCGGCTCGGTCCAGCCTGACGGTCCGAGCGGGTAGGGCTGGGGCTGGGGCTGGGGCTTTGAGCCTGGACTACACCCGCTCTGCGCTCGACCTCTGGGGCGACCACTCCGTGCTCGGCCAACCACTGCTGCGCCTGGGCCAACGCCTCAGACTCACTGGAGCCCGAGGCGTCGGCGGAGGTGCCATCTGGATCGCGGCCGCGGGTGCCGTTGATGGGCAAGGTTTAGAACGCCACCTCACCGGTCACCGGGTCCACGCCCGCCGGGGCGTCGAGCTGCGGCCCGATCCCCATCTTCTCCTTGATCTTCTTCTCCAGCTCGTTGGCCAGGTCGGGGTTGTTGATCAGGTACGAGCGAGCATTCTCCCGGCCCTGGCCGAGTTGGTCGGAGTCGTAGGTGAACCAGGCACCAGCCTTGCGAACGATTCCCACCTCCACCCCGAGGTCGATCAGGCTGCCCTCGCGGCTGATCCCCTTGCCGTAGAGGATGTCGAACTCAGCCTGCTTGAAGGGCGGGGCGACCTTGTTCTTCACGACCTTCACCCGGGTCCGGTTGCCGACCATCTCCTGGCCGTCCTTGAGGGTCTCGATCCGACGCACGTCCAGTCGGATGGAGGAGTAGAACTTCAGCGCCCGGCCACCCGTGGTGGTCTCCGGTGAGCCGAACATCACGCCGATCTTCTCGCGCAGCTGGTTGATGAAGATGGCTGTGGTGTTCGAGTTGCTCAGCGCGCCCGTCATCTTGCGCAGCGCCTGACTCATCAGCCGAGCCTGCAGGCCGACGTGGCTGTCTCCCATCTCGCCCTCGATCTCAGCTCGCGGCGTCAGAGCCGCCACCGAGTCGATCACGATCAGCGCGAGTGCGCCGGACCGGACCAACATGTCGGCGATCTCGAGCGCCTGCTCGCCGTTGTCGGGCTGGCTGACCAGGAGGGAGTCGGTGTCGACTCCGAGCCGGGCTGCATAGTCGGGGTCGAGTGCGTGCTCCGCGTCGATGAACGCGCAGATCCCGCCCGCCGCCTGGGCGCTCGCAATCGCGTGCAGAGCGACTGTGGTCTTGCCGCTGGACTCGGGCCCGTAGATCTCGACCACGCGACCACGCGGCAGACCGCCGATGCCGAGGGCGAGGTCGAGGGCGATCGAACCGGTGGTGATCACCTCCATGGGCGCGCGGACCTCGTCGCCGAGGCGCATCACCGATCCCTTGCCGTAGTTCTTGTCGATCTGGGCGAGGGCTGTCTCCAGCGCCTTCTCGCGGTCCTGCGTGGCGGCCATCGTGGTCCTTCCCTAGCGTGCGTGATGATTCGAACGTGGTCATTCGAGTCGCGGATCGATCCGATTGAGTGATCTGTCGAGACTCTAAGGACGAGCACTGACAATCGTTCGGCCCGCCAGAAATCTGTGGACAACCGCGAGGTATGCACCTCACGACTGGTGGATAACTTACCGAACAGGTGTTCGAACTGCACGCGGACACGCCGGGACATTCACCGACGTCTTGCCTCGGCGGCATAGGCGGCCGGTGACGTCCCGATCGTGGCGGTGAAGGCCCGGGTCAGGTGCGCCTGATCGGCGAACCCCAGCTCGACCGCGAGCCCCGCCCAGTCCACCGGCTCTGCGGCCGCAGCCCGGGCGGCAGCGTCTTGCAGCCGGCAGCGTTGGATGACCCACTTGGGTGCGGCACCGACGTAGTCGGAGAACAGCCGCTGCAGGCGGCGTACGCCCCAACCCACGCGGTCGGCGACCTGGTCGACCCGGGTCAGCTCACGATCTTGGCTGATCTCGTGCACGAGATCAGCCAGCCGTCCCGCGGTCTCGTCCCGGGCCGGCAGGGAGGCCGCCAGGAAGCCGCGTAACAACTGCACCCGCTGCTCCGGATCGTCGGTCGCCGCGACCCCGCGGTCCAGCTCGACCGGGTCTCGACCGAGCACGGTCGCGATCGGCCGGTGCCGGTCCGTCAGCTCGGACACCGGGAAGTCGATGAGCGGGCGGAAGCATCCCGGGCGGAAACGGGCACCGACGACGTAGCCCCGACCCACCAGACGGCGGTCGTAGCGGCGCCGGGCGAGCCCGGTCACGTCGCACTCGGTGTTGGTCACCGACACGTTGACCGAGGGATAGGACAGCACCTGCGCGAGGTAGGTCGCCCCGGGCGGCAGGTCCCAGGTGATCGTCCAGAAGTTCTCGACCCAGTGGGCGAACAGTGGATCCGGCTCGTGGCGCCGGTAGTCGAAGTGCTCCGCCGACAGCTGCGGTCGCAGGATGCCGGGCTCCGACTCGGGCTGGCTCACAAGGCGTGAGCCTAGAGGCTGCCGGTCGCCGGCCGTGTCGCATTCGTTCAAGACCGGGGCCGGCCAGAGCGCGAGGCTGGGGCCATGAGTGCCATCGACGTGTTCCCCGAAGCGTGTGCCAACGTGTCCTCGGTCATCCAGGATGCGGCCACCGCCGACCTCACCCGGTCGACCCCGTGCGGAGACTTCAACCTCCAGCACCTGGTCCACCACTTCACCGGCACCACCAGCGCACTGGCGAGGATCGGCGTCCGGGAGCCGCTGGACGCCGCGGACCCGTGGGGGGCAGGCACCACAGCAGACCCGGCCCGATGGGCCAGTGGCCTGGTCTCCAACCTCGATGCACTGGCCCGTGCCTGGGCGGCGCCGACCGCGTGGCTGGGGTCCGTCGACACTGGAGGCGGCGAGATGCCCGCGCCGGTCATCGGTGAAATGGCGCTGGCCGAGGTCGTTCTGCACGGCTGGGACCTCGCGCGCGCCACGGGTCAGCACCTGGTGGTCGGCCCCGAGCTCGGAGCCGAGCTACGAAGGATGGTCGAGGAGACGGGCGAGCTGGGTCGTCAGCTGGGGGCCTACGGGCCTGCGGTGCAGGTGGGGGACGAGGCCGGGGACCTCGAGCGCGCCCTCGCCGCGTCCGGACGGGACCCGGACTGGCGCCGTTGACCGGCGTAGCTCAGCGTTCCCGCGCCGGCAACTCCAATGCCGCCCAGACCGCCCGCCAGACCTCCTTGGCGGAATAGCCGTCTCGCAGCGCCTCGTCGACGGTCCGGTTGTCGAGGTCAGCCAGGTTGAACTCAGACGCCCAGACCCGGTGGTAGCCCGGCCCCAGGTGCGCCGACAGCCGGCTCCACAGCTCCGTTTCCTTCACTGGCGACTGCGCAGGTCGGTTCGGCGGGTGGGCATAGCTGAGGACTGTAGTCGGGGTCGAGACGAATCCGCAGCGACGACGAAACCGGAACTGTCAGACGTGCCAGGCAAGATGGGTATCGTGCCCAAGCGTTCCTCTGCCGCCGTCTCGTCGACGACTGCCCCAGCCGACCCGCTGGCGTTGTTCTCGCCGGCCACGGCGACCTGGTTCCGGGAGGTGTTCGCCCACCCGACGGCGGCCCAGGCCGGGGCCTGGCAGGCCATCGCCGGCGGGGAGAACGCGTTGGTCATCGCCCCGACCGGCTCCGGGAAGACCCTGGCCGCTTTCCTGTGGGCCTTGGACGACCTCACCCGGTCGGCCGCCCCGAACCCCAAGGAGCGGTGTCGAGTCCTCTACGTCTCCCCGCTCAAGGCACTCGCCGTCGACGTGGAGCGCAACCTCCGGGCACCCCTGACGGGCATCACCCAGACCGCGCTGCGGCTCGGTCAGGCGCCGCCGAACGTGACCGTCGGCGTCCGGTCAGGAGACACCTCCCCTGCGGAGCGTCGCGCCATCGTGAGCCGGCCGCCGGACATCTTGATCACCACCCCGGAGTCGCTGTTCCTGATGCTCACCTCGAGCGCTCGTGACGTGCTCCGATCGGTGCGCACGGTGATCGTGGACGAGGTGCACGCCCTGGCCGGGACCAAGCGCGGTGCGCACCTGGCCGTCTCCATCGAACGGCTTCAGGCGCTGACGGCTGAGTCCGACGGAGACGGCGTACCGCGCCCGCTCCAGCGGATCGGGTTATCGGCGACCGTACGACCTCCGGAGCGGGTCGCGGCCTACCTGGGTGGTCCCTACCCAGTGCGGGTCGTCGCCCCGCCGTCGGACAAGTCCTGGGACCTGCGGGTGGTCGTACCGGTCGAGGACATGAGTGATCTGGGCGCCTCCGCCTCGGCCCCCTCGTCGCTCGAGGACGAGCAGGCACCCACCCGGCCTCCGTCGATCTGGCCGCACGTGGAGAACCAGATCCTGGACCTGATCGCTGCACACCGCTCGACCATCGTCTTCGCCAACTCCCGTCGGCTGGCCGAGCGACTGACCTCACACCTCAACGAGCTGTACGCCGAACGTCAGGGCGAGGTCATCGAGGAGTTCGCCCCGCCCGCCGAGGTGATGGCCCAGTCGGGCGCCTCCGCCGGCCGCGACGGGTCCGGCAGCCCCGTCATCGCCCGGGCGCACCACGGTTCGGTGAGCAAGGAGCAGCGAGCCCAGATCGAGTCAGACCTCAAGTCCGGTGCCCTGCCGTGCGTGGTGGCGACATCGTCGCTCGAGCTCGGCATCGACATGGGTGCGGTCGACGTGGTGGTGCAGGTCGAATCGCCGCCCTCGGTGGCCAGCGGGTTGCAGCGGGTCGGTCGGGCCGGTCACCAGGTGGGCGCCACCTCACGCGGGGTGTTCTTCCCCAACCACCGCGGTGACCTGATCGAGTCGGCCGTCGTGGTGGAGCGGATGCGTCACGGAGCCATCGAGGAGGTGGCCGAGCTCCGCAACCCGCTCGACGTGCTGGCCCAGCAGATCGTCGCCATCGTGGCGATGGAGGAGACCAAGGTCGACGAGCTGTACGCCCTGGTGCGGCGGGCCGGCACCTTCCGCGACCTGCCCTACAGCGCCTTCGAGGCGGTGCTGGACATGCTCAGCGGACGCTACCCCAGCGAGGACTTCGCCGAGCTCCGCCCGCGGCTCGTCTGGCAACGTGACACCGGTCTGTTGACGGCCCGCCCGGGCGCCCAACGCCTCGCCGTCACCTCCGGTGGCACCATCCCCGACCGCGGCATGTTCGGGGTGTTCCTGGTCGGCGAGGGGAGCGCCTCCGGACGCCACTCCCCGGGCCGCCGGGTCGGGGAGCTCGACGAGGAGATGGTCTACGAGACCCGGGTCAGCGACGTCTTCACCCTGGGCACCACCAGCTGGCGGGTCGAGCAGATCACCCACGACCAGGTGCTCGTCTCGCCGGCCCCTGGCGTGCCCGGCCGGCTGCCGTTCTGGAAAGGCGACGCGCCCGGACGCCCGCTCGAGCTCGGTCGGGCGTTCGGGTCCTTCGTCCGGGAAGTCGGCGCACTCTCCCCCGCCGATGCCGACCAACGGCTGCATGCGTCCGGATTGGACGCCTACGCCTCCAACAACCTGCTCACCTACCTGCACGAGCAGTCCGCCGCAACCGGGGTGCTGCCCACCGACCAGACCGTCGTGTTCGAGCGCTTCCGCGACGAGCTGGGCGACTGGCGGGTCTGCGTGCACTCAGCGCTGGGCACGGGGGTGCTCACGCCATGGGCGCTCGCCGTGGAACACACAGCCCGCGAGCGCTACGGCCTCGACGTGCAGGCCACCGCGACCAACGACGGCATGGTGCTGCGGATCCCGGACACCGAGTCCGAACCCCCGAGCGCCGAGCTGATCATCGTCGACCCGGAGCTGATCGAGTCCATCGTCACCGACGAGGTGGGCGGCTCGGCCCTGTTCGCCTCCCGCTTCCGGGAGTGCGCCGCCCGGGCCCTACTGCTGCCGCGTCGCGACCCGAAGTCCCGCTCTCCGCTGTGGCAACAGCGGATGCGTTCCGCTCAGCTGCTCACCGTGGCCGCGCAGTACCCGGAGTTCCCCATCGTGCTGGAGACCATGCGGGAGTGTCTCACCGACGTCTTCGACCTCGACGGCTTGCTCGAGGTGCAACGTCAGATCGCAGCGCGCTCGATCCGGCTGGTGGAGATCGAGACCAAGGAGCCCTCCCCCTTCGCGAAGTCGCTGCTCTTCGGCTACGTCGGCGCCTTCGTCTACGAGGGTGACGTGCCACTGGCGGAGAAGAAGGCCGCGGCCCTGTCCCTGGACGCGAACCTGCTGGCCGAGCTCCTGGGCAAGGACGGTCTGAAGCAGCTGCTCGACGGGGCCGTCATCGCGAGCACCGAGGCCGACCTGCAGTCGCTCACCCCAGAACGCCAGGCCGGGACCGGCGAGCAGCTGTTCGACCTGCTGCGCACGGCGGGTCCTTTCGCCCGGGCCGAGCTCACCCCGCGCAGCTCGACCGACCTCGACATCGACGCAGCGCTGGAGAAGCTCATCCTCGATCGTCGAGTCGTCCGCGCTCGGATCGCCGGCGAAGACATGCTGGCGGTCGCCGAGGACGTTCCTCGGTTGCGCGACGGGCTCGGGGTTCCGGTGCCACCAGGCATCGCGGCCAGCTTCGCCGAATCCGCGGCCCATCCGATCGACGACCTGGTGCTGCGCTGGGCGCGGACCCACGGACCGTTCGTGGTGCCGACCGTCGCTCACCGTTACGGTCTCGGTCGTTCC
>DATDBS010000115.1:0-11450 GCA_036524735.1 Propionibacteriaceae bacterium | reverse complement strand
GTCAACCTTGCCCAGCCCGGCGAGGATGACCTGGACCTGGTCGGGGGTGACCTCACCCGCCCGTTGCGCCGCCGCCAGTACCGGACGTACCGGGGCGAGGGGTTCACCGAGCATTGTGACCCGGTCCCCGACCTGCTCCGTGGCCCGGACGCGCCGGGACGCTTCGGCACCGGAGATCCGCAGTGCCGCCGCCAACACGGTGACCATCGACGTCTGACACAGCCGTCCCGGCAGGTCCCGGGCCTGGCCGTCCCGGATGATCCGGTGGTCGATGAGCGACAGCCGGTTCCGGCCCCGCTCGAACCGCTGCATCAGATCGACCAGCCCAGCATCGTCATGGTGGTCGAGGCCGCCGTCCTCCACCACCTTCACCAGGTGGTCGATGCCGGTCAGGAACTGGTCCAGAGCATGATCGACCGGAGACGCCACCAGCGTCTCGACAGTCTCTCCTCCGTGGTCCATGCACCCAGTTTATTAGAACAGGTGTTCGACAACAAGCCCGGTTCGCACTCTACCCAGGAACCCGACGAGAAAGTTGGCTCTTTGTCGCAACAGCCTTCGCCGTCAGCTCGACCCAGCCGGCGTGCGGGTCGCCCTGCACGCCGTCACTCGGTCGACTGGTTGCGCAGGCTGCCCAAAGCCTCGTGGTGGCGTACCACCTCGGCGACGACGAAGGTCAAGAACTTCTCGGCGAACTCGGGGTCGAGACGGGCGTCGACGGCCAGGCTGCGCAATCGCGAGATCTGGCGCGCCTCACGGTCGGGGTCGGCTGGCGGCAGTCCGTGCTCGGCCTTGAGAACCCCCACCTGCTGGGTGATCTTGAACCGCTCCGCGAGCAGGTGCACCAACGCGGCATCCATGTTGTCGATGCTGTTGCGCAACCGGCCCAGTTCGGTCGCTACGGCGTCGGTGATGGCGTCGTCGGTCATGGCGCTCAGCCTAGATCAGCCGCTCGGGGTCAGCGCATCAGCGAGCCGGACCATCCAGTGGGCTGGTGCGTCGGCAGAGTCGAGTTCACGCGCGACGACCGGCGTCCCGAGGGCCCGGATCCAGCAGGCTGCGCGTGTCAACCCGCCCGTTCGTCGAGCGAGCTGCAGCTGCTCCCTCAACTCGGCGATGGACCATCCGGGTCCGCGCCACGCATCGACGTAGGCGTCTCGGACCCGCCGCACATCGGCGTCCTCGACCGACACCCGCCAGGTCGCGGCCAACGAGTCGAGGGTGATCAACATGGTCTGGAAAGGATGGGCCCATACGGCGTCACCCCAGTCGATGATGCGAGCCCGTTCACCGTCCGACAAGACGTTCGCGTCGTGGAGGTCGTCGTGCTGGATCGAGGGTGCCAATCCGCCAGCGAGTCGAGCGACGGCTTGCGCCAGGTACGGCCGACACCCGCGGACCCTGTCCCACTCGGGCGGGGTCAGGTCAGGCGCGCACTCAGGTCCGAACCAGTCGAGATCAGCGACCACCTCGTCGAACCGGGTCAAGGCCGCACCCGGGGTGAAGTCCGGGACTCCCGCGGGCCGGCCCGCTAGGGTCATCGACTGCTGGAGCTCGGCGTACGCGACCACCACCTCCGACCAGAGCCGCACCTGCTCGGCCCTCTCGCGCCCGGTCCAGACCGCGCGCACCTCGGTGCCAGCGTCGGCGATCAGCGCCCAAGGTTCGTCGTCGTGCGTCAGGGCCTCGGGCACCAGCGCGGATCCAAGACCGGTCAGGGCGCTGAGTATCCGCGGCTCGTAGACGGTGAGCCCGTGGTTGATCTTCAGCCACCACCGCCCCTCAGCAGCGTCGACTCGATAGAGCGTGGCCCAGGGCCGCGACCTGATGAAGGTCAGGTCGCGCACCGTGAGCTGCTCGCGGGCCCATTCCTGAGCCGTGCCGTTCAGTTGACCTCAACCTGGGTGTAGGAACCGTCCGGGTACGCCACCAGGCCGAGGTACGGGTCGGACGCGCTGATCCCCGACCAGCTGGCCGTGACCGTGAGCGGCTGACCGCCCGTGTCGACGGGGTTCGCCGGCGTGACCGTGAAGTTGCCGAGATTCGCAGACCCCACTGCGTAGTTGGTCTGGGCGTAGTCGGTCTTGGTCGCCCCGGACGGGTCCTGGTACGGCACCACCTGGGTGAGGTACAGCCCGGGCTGCGGATCCTCGAGGAGCACCTCTTCGTCACCCGTCGACGACAACGACGAGCCCACCAGGGTCGGAACGTCGTCGACCACGCGATAGACGTTCAGGTCGATGTCTGCCCCGGCACCTTCGGCAGCCAGGTCGAACCGAGCCACCTTGCTACCCGCCGGCACCGTGGTCTGGTAGACGTCGGTCGCAGTCGGCTGACTGGCCGATACGTCACCGGTGTTCACCTCGCCCTTGGCCAGACCCAGCCTGGTGAGCGGGAAGGAGCCCCTGAGGCCGGGGGTGATGGAGAAACCGACCGAACCCGATGCACCAGTCCCGGCGACCACGGCCGGAGCGACGACAGCCACCGGTCGCACCGCGATGGGCACCCGCGCCGTCGTTCCCGACCCGGTCAGGAACAGCGTGCCGAAGGCTGCTGTCCCCGTGGCCGCAGTGTCTCGACTCAGCTTGATCTTGATCGTCTTGGACTGCCCCGCGGCGGTGAAGACGAAGCTCGACGGGCTGACCGAGGCGTTGATCCCGGGCACCGAGATCGTCGCCCGGTAGACGCCGGCCTTGACTGCGGTGACCTTACGGGTCACGGTCTGGCTGTCCACCATGGAGCCGACCGCGATCGACGGGGAGTTGAAGTCACTCGGGTCCACCGATCGGACCCCTGTCTGGGTGTCGACGCCCTGGCCTTCGAGGTAGGCCAGCCACTCCCGCTGCGAGGAGTTGAAGACGAGGCCCGGGTTGAACATCCGGTCCGGGCGTACGTTGCCGGCACCCTGGGCGTACCGGTCGAGGCTCTCGGTGCCGTCGGCTCGCTTCAGCCGGGAGGAGGTCGTCATCATCGCGGACTTGACCGTCATCGGCGACCACCTCGGGTGCACCCCGAAGTAGAGCGCGGCGAGGCCGGCCACGTGCGGGGAGGCCATCGAGGTGCCTGAGAGGAACCCGTAGTTCTCACCGTTGT
The DNA here is from genome assembly GCA_036524735.1 of Propionibacteriaceae bacterium. Taxonomy (GTDB): domain Bacteria; phylum Actinomycetota; class Actinomycetes; order Propionibacteriales; family Propionibacteriaceae; genus Microlunatus. The sequence goes on along the minus strand of DATDBS010000115.1, from coordinate 8,357 downwards.
TGGTCGGTGGGGCGACGGCGGCGAGGGTGTCGACTCCCGGGGCCGCGATGTCGGGCTTCAACAGGTCCCCACCCGATCCGATGGACGGACCGCGCGAGGAGAAGGGCGAGATCTGCGGGTACGCCGCAACCGTGCCGGTCGAGTTCGCCTCGACCATGCTGGCCCTGGCGCCCGCCGTTTCCGCGTACGCCCGGATCGCCGTGGCGACGGGCGGGTTGAAGTGGATCGTCGGCACGACGTGGGAGTCGCCCTCCAGGTCCTGGTCGACCGGGTTCAGCAGCGCCATGGCGATGCCGCCGGCGCGCTTCACCTCGGCGGACTTGGCCGCTCGCGCATTGCCTCCGCGCTGGCAGACGACGATCTTGCCGGACACCTTGGCCGGATCGAGGGTGTTGGCGGTGCACAGGTTGGCGTTTGCGGCGGTGGCCGCATCCGTCTTGCCGGCGATCGAGGTGAGTATCGGGGCCGAGGGCACTGTGCCGCGGACCGTCGTCGAGACGCCGGCGTACTTCTGACCGTTCCCGAGCACCAATGTGCTCTCGTAGCGCTGCACCGAACTGGCGGCGACCGTGGTCAACCAGGGGTTGATGTGGTCCAGCGTGGAGGCGCCGGGGCCGGAGTTGCCCGCCGAGGCGGCCACGAAGATGCCTGCTGAGGCGGCCGACAAGAAGGCGAGGTCGACGGGGTCCATCAGCGCATCGGACCCGCTGATCGAGTAGTTGATCACGTCCACGCCGTCACTGATGGCGGCGTCGATCGCGTCGATCGCGTCGGAGCCGTAGATGCCTTCCGCCCCGCTGTCGGCCGTGAAGCCGACCTTGTAGACGGCCAGCTTGGCGGCGGGAGCGACACCGGAGATCTTGCCGAAGGAGTGCCCGGCCACGCTGGCGGCCACATCGGCGTTGCCGGCCGCGGTCGAGGCGGTGTGGCTGCCGTGTCCCTCACCGTCACGTGGCGACAGGTAGTCAGCCGTACCGATCGGTCCGTTGACCTCCTGGAAGGTCTTCGCGAAGTAGCGCGCCCCGACCACCTTCGTGTTGCACAGGCTCGCGGCGAATGACTCACCGCTCTGACAGGTCCCCGTGAACGTGCCGCCGTCAGCCTTCTTCATCACGATCTTGGCCCCGGACCGGTACGGCCGGTAGGGATCGGACGAGGTCGGAGCGGAGGTCCCCAGAGGACCACCGGCGAAGGACGGGTTCTCAGGCCAGTACCCGGTGTCCAAGATGCCGACGACCACGCCGCCTCCGGCCTTGGCGGTGCCACCCAGCTCGGACCAGACACCCCCCGATCCGGACAGCTTCAAGAAGTCCACCGAGTTGCGGTCATCCGTGAGCTGCCGCGGTACGTCCTTGGTCACGCCCAGCACGCCTTCGGCGCGCGAGAGGGTCTTCGCCTGGGCCGGGGTCAGGTCAGCGGTGAAGCCGTTGAGGCCCACGGCATAGTGCCGGTCGGTCTTAGCGCCGACCCGGGCTGCGGCCGCCACCTGCTTCTGCACCAGGTACGCGCGGTAGGCCTTGGCGGCCTTGCTGGTGCTGCTGAACTTTCTACCCTGGGCCGGCTTCGTCGCGGCCAAGCCCTTGATGCCACCCGCGTACGACGCCAGAGGCGGTTGAGCGAGGGTGACGATGTAGCGGCCCGGGACCGCGGTCGGCACCGCAGGGGCGACGGCCGGCTGAGCCGAGGCACCGGGGGTGGCGCCCAAGACGAGCAGCGCGCCGACGGCGGCCGCAGTGGTGGTCGCCGCCCAGCGGCGGGGACGAGAGCGCGGGGTCACAATTCCTCCTGGGATCGTGACCGAACTGCGCATTCCCGGGGGATGAACACGCCTGACCACGACAGATTGCTGACGCTAGCAGGGGTCACTGACACCGTCGAGGGTCGATCAGAAGGAGCAGTGCCGCCCCGGTCCGGGTGGGAACCGCGGACTAGGCTGGGATGCGAAACCCGACGTATCGAGAGACCCGACGTAGAAGAACGACTGAGCAAAGACGAAGGAGTCGCCATGGCGGGCGTCGCGCACTCCAGGGCCGGCCTGAGCCTTCTGCTCGGTGCCGCGAGCCTGGTGCTGGTCGTCGGATGCGGCAATCCGTCGGCGGGACCCACCGCCCCGAGCCCAGGAGCCACCGTGACCCCGTCCGACTCCCCCAGCCAAGCCGCCGCCGACACGGAGTTGACCATCGTGTCGGTCGACGGCAGCGGGGCTTCGACCACCTGGCTGTTGTCCTGCGACCCGGCCGGGGGTGACCACCCCGACGCGGCTGCGGCCTGCGCGGCGTTGGACAAGTTCGGGGCCCAGGCCCTGCCGCCGGTGCCCAAAGATCAGATGTGTACCCAGATCTACGGTGGTTCGGAGACGGCGACCGTGACCGGGCGGTGGCGGGGCGCGAACGTGATGAGCACGTTCTCGCGCAACAACGGCTGCGAGATCGCCCGGTGGAAGATGCTGACCGGTCTGTTGCCCGAAGCCGGCAGCTAGAGGGCGATCAGCCCGGAGCGCTCCCGGCGCAACCATTGCTGATAGACCGCGACCTGACGCTCTACCTCAGCCGTGTCCCAGCCCAGTGGTTCGGCCGCCAGCTCTGCCGCGGTCGAAGCCGCCTGCAGGCCGCCGTCGGGGGTGTCGAGAGCGATCCGCGTACGCCGGACCAGGATGTCCTCGAGCGTCGTCGCACCCTCGTGGGTGACGGCATAGCGCACCTCGGCGCGTAGGTAGTCCGCAGCGCCGGGCAACGGCTGGCCGAGCTCGGGGCGGGTGCCGATCAGCTGCAGCACGTCGTCGGCGGCAGAGCCGTACCGGTTCAGCAGGTGCTCGACCCGGGCGACGTGCAGCCCGGCCCGGCGGGCCAGTAGGTGCCGTTGGTTCCAGCGGGCGTGGTAGCCGTCCGCCCCCACCAACGGAAGCCGTTCGGTGATCGACGGGGCGATGAGGCCGCCGATCTCGGCCGCCGCGCCGTCCACGGCTCCGGCGGCGACGAGTCGGTACGTCGACAACCGCGCCTCACCCGCCAGCACCAGACCCGGGGCGGGACGGTGGGCCGGCCCGAGTCCTGGGGAGGTAGTCGGGCCCACCGCCGCGAAGCAGCTCTGCACCTGAGGCCGGTGCAGCGGGATCGCCAGATGAGGGTTGACCATCGACAGCAACCGGTCCAGGTCCTCGGCCGACGCCACCGGAGGACCAGCCGCGGCCTGCGAACCGACCCGAACCGGCCCGAGCAGCCAGTGCCGACCCCAGGGGATGATGCGGACGAGTCCGCGACCCTCCCCCGGGACGACGATGCCCGTCGACGAGCGGATCGCGGGACGCGGGACCACCGCGTACAGATGCCGTCGGCCGTCGGACTCGGGCGCGGGTGTCGCTGCCGCGAGCAGCTCGGTGCTCCAGCGACCAGCGGCCAGGACGACGACCCGGGCCGCCACGGTGAGATCCTCACCGGTCTGGTGGTCGCGGACGGTCACCCCGGTGACCCGGGTGCCCTCACGCAGCAGCTCAGTGACCTCGGCGCGATGGGCGACGTACGCGCCGTACGCCGCCGCCGTCCGGACGATCGTGGTCACCAGCCGGGCATCGTCGACCTGGGCGTCGTAGAACTGCACGCCGCCGCTGACCCGCTCCCCGGGTAGTGCTGGGGCGACCCGGCGGACGGCCCGTCGGGTCAGGTGCCGGTGCGCCGGCAGCGGCTCTCCGACGGTGACGGCTCGGGCGATGGTGTCGTAGAGCAGTACCTCCGCACCGACGACGATCCGCTCCCCGGGGCCGCGGTAGAGCGGATAGAGGACCGGGACCCGCCGTACGAGGTGAGGCGCGAGCCAACCCAGCAGCATGCTGCGCTCCCGGAGGGCCCCCCGCAGCTCGGCGATGTCGGGCGCCGAGACGTCGCGCCAGCTGCCGTTGACCAGGGTGCTCGAGTGCCCGGAGGCCCCCGAGCCCCAGTCGTCGCGCTCCAGCAGACCCACCCGCAGCCCACGGCTGACCGCGTCCAGGGCGGCCCCGGCACCGACCACGCCACCGCCGACGACCAGGACGTCCAGGTCGTCCTCGCTCAGCCGGCGGAGCGCTGCCCGGCGGGCGGCAGGATCGAGACGGGCGGTCATCGCGGCTCAGACCACGTTCGGGGTGCTCATCAGGCGACCCGGTTCACCCGACCACGATCTCGACGCGCTGGAACTCCTTGACCTCGGTGTAACCCGTGGTCGCCATGGCTTTCCGCAACGCGCCGACCAGGTTCATCGTGCCGTCCGGCACCGTCGACGGTCCGTGCAGGATGTGCTCGAGGGTCCCGACCGTGGCGAAGCGGGCCCGCTCACCCCGCGGCAGGCACTCGTGCCACGCCTCGGCGCCCCAGTGGAACCCGCGACCGGGCGCCTCTTCGGCTTTGGCCAGCGGCGAGCCCACCATCACGGCGTCAGCGCCACAGGCGATGGCCTTGGCGATGTCCCCGGAGCGACCCACCGAGCCGTCGGCGATCACGTGGACGTAGCGCCCGCCCGACTCGTCGAGGTAGTCCCGACGCGCCTCGGCCACGTCGGAGACCGCCGACGCCATCGGCACCGCGACGCCGAGCACTGCCGTGGTGGTGGACGCGGCCCCGCCGCCGAAGCCGACCAGCACACCGGCCGCACCGGTCCGCATCAGGTGCAGCGCAGCCTGGTAGGTCGCACAACCGCCGACGATGACCGGCACGTCGAGGTCGTAGATGAACTGCTTCAGGTTCAGTGGGGCCGCGGCCGAGGAGACGTGCTCGGCCGAGACGGTGGTGCCGCGGATGACGAAGAAGTCGACCCCGGAGTCGACGACGGCCTTGGCGTACGCCTGGGTGTTCTGGGGGGACAATGAGCCGGCGGCCGGTACGCCTGCGCTGCGGATCTCGGCGATCCGCTGCCCGATCAGCTCGTGCTTGATCGGCTCGGCGTAGATGGCCTGCATGGCCCGGGTCGCCTCGATCGGGTCCTCGACCGCGATGATCTCCTCGATCAGCGGCTGGGGGTCCTCGTACCGGGTCCACAGGCCCTCGAGGTTGAGCACCCCGAGACCACCGAGCCTGCCCATCGCGATGGCCGTGGCCGGCGACATCACCGAATCCGCCGGCGCCGCGATCAGGGGGAACTTGAAGGTGGCGGCGTCGATCCGCCAGGACAGGTTCACCTCCTCCTCACCGCGAGTGCGTCGCGACGGCACGATCGTGATGTCGTCGAACGCAAACGCCTGCTGCGCACGCTTGCTACGCCCGATCTCGAACATGTCTGACCCCTCGTTGGATGCGGTAGTCGGTGTGGTGGATGGCCTCGGCCTCGGCCTAGCCGAAGTAGTTCGGGGCCTCGACGGTCATCTGGATGTCGTGCGGGTGTGACTCGCGCAGACCCGCTGAGGTGATACGCACGAAGGAGCCGCGCTCCTGCAGCTCCGGGATCGTCGACGCCCCGGTGTAGAACATGGACTGGCGCAGACCGCCGATCAGCTGGTAGGCCACCGCCGCGAGCGGACCTCGGAACGGCACCTGGCCCTCGATCCCCTCGGCGATCAGCTGGGAGTCCGACGTCACGTCGCCCTGGAAGTAGCGGTCCTTGGAGTACGACGCGTCCCGGCCGCGCGAGGCCATGGCCCCGAGCGATCCCATCCCGCGGTAGGCCTTGAACTGCTTGCCGTTGACGAAGATCAGCTGGCCCGGGCTCTCCTCGCAGCCGGCCAGCAGCGAACCGAGCATCACCGTGTCCGCCCCGGCGACCAACGCCTTGGCGATGTCGCCGGAGTACTGCAGACCGCCGTCACCGATCAGGGGTACGCCGGCCGGCCGACAGGCCTGGGCTGCGTTGTGGATCGCCGTGACCTGGGGTACGCCGACCCCGGCCACCACGCGGGTCGTACAGATCGAACCCGGTCCGACCCCGACCTTGACCCCGTCGACCCCGGCGTCGCACAGGGCCCTGGCCCCGGCGTACGTCGCGACGTTGCCCCCGACGATGTCCACGTGGTCCACGGCCGACTCGGCCTTGAGCCGGCGGACCATGTCGAGGACGCCCTGGGAGTGGCCGTGGGCGGTGTCGACGACGAGTAGGTCGACGCCCTCCTCGACCAGCGCCATGGCTCGCTTCCACGAGTCGCCGAAGAAGCCGACGGCCGCGCCGACCCGGAGCCGGCCCTGGTCGTCCTTGGAGGCGTTCGGGTACTGGTCGGACTTGACGAAGTCCTTGAGGGTGATCAGGCCCTTGAGCCGACCGCCGGCGTCGACCAGGGGCAGCTTCTCGATCTTGTTCTGGGCGAGGAGCTTCATGGCGTCCTCGCCGCTGATGCCGACCGGCCCCGTGATCAGCGGCATCGGGGTCATCACGTCGCCCACCAGCCGGCTCGGGTCGCTCTGGAAGCGCATGTCGCGGTTCGTGACGATGCCGAGCAGCCGCATGTCGCGGTCCACGACGGGAACCCCGGAGATCCGGAAGCGGCCGCACATCGCGTCGGCCTCCCCGATGGTGGCCTCGGGCGAGATGGTGATGGGCTCGTCGACCATGCCGGCCTCCGAGCGCTTGACCACGTCGACCTGGTGCGCCTGGTCCTCGATCGACAGGTTGCGGTGGATGATGCCGAGACCGCCCTGGCGGGCGATGGCCACCGCCATCCGGGCCTCGGTCACCGTGTCCATCGGCGAGGAGATCAGCGGCACCTTGACGCTGATCCGCTTGGAAACCCTGGAGGCGGTCTGGACCTCGGAGGGGATGACGTCGCTCTCGTTGGGCTGGAGCAGGACGTCATCGAAGGTGAGACCCAGGGCTGCGAACGGGGCGGGCACACCGGAGGGGCTGAGTTCAGCGGGAGACGACACGTTGCGGGCCTTTCACGTACTGGTCGAAGTCAGCATGCTACCCGCGTTGGCCGGGCTGACCCTTCCCTGTCCGGCTTCCCTCCACGTGTCCGATCCCCCTCCACCTATAGGTGGGGGGACCTCGGACAAGTGGGGGTAAGGCCCCTGGGCGGGACGAACTGGGCGGGACAGGTTCAGGCGGCCGGGCGGGACCAGCTGGTGTCCATGAAGCTGTCGAGCAGCTGGCGGTGCTCGTCGGACTCCTCGATCAGCTCACGGAGCTTCGCCGCGGCCCGGTGCTGGGCCACCCGAACGGCGTTGGCGCTCATCCCGAGCTCGGCCCCGACCCGTTCAGCACTGACCCCCGCGGCGCGCAGTACGAGCACTTGGCGCATCCGGTTGGGCAATCGGTCGAGCAGCTGGTGCGCGACCTGAGCGTCGACTGCGGCAATCACGCTCTCCTCCGGCGTCGGCGACGGCTCGGTCTGCTCCGGCATCTCGTCCACGAGGACCGCTGAGCGGCTGAACCGCCGCTTGGCGTCGGCAACCTTGTTCGACGCGATCGCGTAGACGAACGCGGCGAACGGGACGCCTTGGTGCTGGTAGCGCGGCAGCACGCGGATCACCGCCACACAGATCTCTTGGGCGACGTCGTCGGCATCGATCCCGCCGGCGTACGACGCCAACCGCGAGCGGCAGTAGTTGAACACCGCCGGCCGAACGGCCGAGATCAAGGTGTTGAGCGACTGCGGATCCCCCGCTTGAGCTCCCGCCACGAGATCGTGGTCTGACAACAGGTGAGAGGCCTCAGCCATCACCTGCACCCCCTATCGATCCCCGAGAGAAGGTACGTGGTTGTTCTTACTTAGTGCGCACTAACTGTCTCAGACGTACTGACCTGATGACACAGGTTACGGTCTCAATCCGATCAATGATTCATAACTTTTGCCGGCCCGCCCCCAGGACGCAGCGAAGGACCCCTTCCTGAAGGAAGGGGCCCCCCGTAGAGCTGTGGCCAGACTACGCGATCAGTGCGAGTGGCCGTGACCGGCCGCAGGCTCCTCGTCTTCTGGCTTCTCGACCACCAGGGTCTCGGTGGTCAGCAACAGCGACGCGATCGAGGCTGCGTTGGCCAGAGCCGAACGCGTCACCTTGACCGGGTCGATGACACCGGCGCCGAGCAGGTCGCCGTACTCGCCCGTGCCCGCGTTGAAGCCGGAACCCGGCTCCATCTCGGCCACCTTGGCGGTCACGACGTAGCCCTGGTCGCCACCGTTCTCGGCGATCCAGCGCAGCGGCTCGACCAAGGAGCGACGGACGATGTTCACGCCCGACTTCTCGTCACCGGTCAGGTCGAGGTCGCCCTCGAGCGCCCGACCGGCATGGATGAGAGCCGAGCCGCCACCGGCGACGATGCCCTCTTCGATCGCCGCCCGGGTAGCGGACACGGCGTCCTCGATCCGGTGCTTCTTCTCCTTGAGCTCCACCTCGGTGGCCGCGCCGACCTTGATGACGCAGACGCCGCCGGCGAGCTTGGCGACCCGCTCCTGCAGCTTCTCG
>DATDBS010000114.1:0-32141 GCA_036524735.1 Propionibacteriaceae bacterium | reverse complement strand
CGGCCCATCGGGTGGATCAGCAGCATCTCGGCCGACGGGGTTCGCAACCTGGCGCCGTACAGCTTCTTCAACGCCTTCAACTACCACCCGCCGATCGTCGGATTCGCCTCCAACGGTTACAAGAACAGCGTGACCAACCTGGCCGATACGGGTGAGTTCACCTGGAACCTGGTTACCCGGGGGCAGGCCGAGGCCATGAACGCCACCTCGGCGACAGTCCCCGCCGACGTCGACGAGTTCGAGCTCGCCGGACTGAGCGGAGTCGCCTCGGTGGAGGTGGCCCCGGACCGGGTAGCCGGCGCTCCGGTCAGCTTCGAGTGCCGAGTCACCCAGGTCATCCAGCTCACGACCCAGACGGGTGCGCCGATCAGTTGCTGGCTCACCCTCGGCGAGGTCGTCGGGGTACACATCGACGCCGACCTGCTCGACGACGGGATCTACCAGACGGCCCGCGCTCGCCCGGTGGTCCGCGGCGGTGGACCGAGTGCCTACTTCGAGATCGGTGCGGACAGTCGCTTCGACCTGACCCGCCCCGCCTGAGCGACGGTCTCCGGCTCAGACGTCGATCGCGGCGGAGTCGAGGGTGTAGGCACCGTCGATGATGAACGTCTTCCGCGGACCCACGTCGTTGCCCATCAACATCTCGAACGTCGTCTCCGCGATCAGCCCGTCGTCCACGGTCATCCGGCGCAACGTCCGGTGCCGCGGGCTCATCGTGGTGTCGGACAGCTGGTCGGCATCCATCTCCCCCAGGCCCTTGTAGCGCTGCGGCTCCTTGAAGTTCAGACCCTTCTTGGTCAGCTCCGCCGCCTTGCGCTGGTACTCCGCGTCGGAGTAGGTGTAGAGGTACTTCTCCATCCCCTTGCGGGCGTTCGTCAGCTCGAAGCGGTGCAGCGGCGGTACGGCGGTGAACACCCGGCCGGCGTCGACCAGCGGACGCATGTAGCGGAAGAACAGCGTGGCCAGCAGGCAGCGGATATGGGCGCCGTCGGAGTCGGCGTCGGCCATGAAGATGATCTTGCCGTAGCGGGCCGCCTCGAGGTCGAAGCTCCGTCCGGAGCCGGCGCCGACCACCTGGATGATCGAGGCGCACTCCAGGTTCTTGAGCATGTCGCCAACCGAGGCCTTCTGCACATTCAAGATCTTGCCGCGGATCGGCAGCAGAGCCTGGAACTCGGAGTTGCGGGCCAGCTTGGCGGTACCCAACGCCGAGTCGCCCTCGACGATGAACAGCTCGGAGCGGTCGACGTCGTTGCTGCGGCAGTCGACCAGCTTCGCGGGCAGCGAGGAGGACTCGAGCGCGTTCTTCCGCCGCTGGGTCTCCCGGTGCTGGCGGGCCGCCACCCGGGCCCGCGACGCCCCGACGACCTTCTCCAGCAGCGCCTTGGCCTGGGCCTTCACCGGGGTCTTGGTCGAGGTCAGGAAGTTGGTCAGCTCCCGCTCGACCGCGGTGGTGACCAGCTTGGCGACCGCCGGCGTACCGAGCACCTCCTTCGTCTGGCCCTCGAACTGGGGCTCGGCCAGCCGTACGGTGACCACGGCCGTCAGGCCTTCGAGGACGTCGTCCTTGACGACTTCCTCACCGGCCTTGAGGAGCCGGGTGCTGGCCAGTGCCTTCGTGAACGACTTGGTCAGCGCACGCTCGAAGCCCGTGACGTGAGTGCCGCCCTTGGGGGTGGCGATGATGTTCACGTACGACTGGGTCTTCGTCTCGTACCCCTCGCCCCAGCGGACGGCGACGTCGATGTCGAGGTCCCGCTCGACCTCCGTCGGCTCCATGTGGCCGGCGTCGTCGAGCATCGGCACGGTCTCGGTGAAGCGGTCCTGGCCCTGCAACCGGATCACGTCGGTCAGCGACCGGTCGGGCGCCAGGTACTCGCAGAACTCGGAGATGCCGCCCTCGTGCAGGAAGGTCTCCTGGGTCGTCTCGGACGTCCGGGCGTCGTTGATGTGCAGCGCGAGCCCGGGGACCAGGAAGCTGGTCTGCCGGGCCCGGTCCTGCAGGTCCTTGAGCGACAGCTCGGCGCCGGCCAGGAAGATCTGCCGGTCGGGCCAGTAGGTGACCCGGGTGCCCGTCCGACCCCTGGCGGCGCGGCCGATCTTGCGGACGGTGCCACCGGGGGTGAACGCCGCGGTCGGGCCGGGCCCGTCGAAGGTCCCGGGTACGCCCCGACGAAACGACATCGCCCAGGTCGCAGAGTTGCGGTCCACCTCGACGTCCAGCCGGGTGGACAGCGCATTGACCACGGACGCTCCGACACCGTGCAGGCCACCCGTGGCGTTGTACGAGCCGGCGCCGAACTTCCCGCCCGCGTGCAGCTTCGTGAAGACGACCTCGACACCCGACAACCCCGTACGCGGTTCGACGTCGACGGGCACTCCGCGGCCCTGATCGACGACCTTGATGTCCCCATCCGGGCCCAATGTGACCGAGATCTCAGTGCCGAAACCGCCGAGCGCCTCGTCCACCGCGTTGTCGATGATCTCCCACAGGCAGTGCATCAGACCCCGGGTGTCGGTCGATCCGATGTACATGGCCGGGCGCTTACGGACCGCCTCCAGACCCTCCAGAACGAGCAGGTGCCGCGCCTCGTAGTCCCGGCTTTCCGTTGCTGGCTTCGGGGTTGGCACGGCTCGAGAGTACCTCCACCGGCGCCTTGGGACCCGGACGTAGAGTGAGCAATCCGAACGGTGTCGTGGCCTCGAATGTGCAGTGTCCCGGCCCGCCGGATCATCACAAAGTTCGTTACACGACAGTCATGGACCTGAGACCCCGAAGGGGAACAATCAGAGCCTGATTGGATGTTGACTTAGGTAACCGGGGACGAGCGCAGCTTCCGGGCTGTATCACTTCCCTCGTGCAAGACTCATCACACATTGAAGATCCTTGGATCATCAGGAAGCGAGGCCGACCGTGAGTACACCAGTCATCGAGACCGCCGCGTTGAACTCAGCGGATCGCTGTGACCGCTGCGGAGCGCAGGCCTACGTACGCGTCACCATGGCCAGCGGGTTCGAGCTCCTCTTTTGCGCGCACCACGGCAAAGAGCACGCGGACAAGCTGAAGCAGGTCGCCCTCAAGATCCACGACGAGACCGAGCGAATCAAGTAGCTCACCCTCCGATCGTTCGTACGGCCCCTCGCATCACCGGATGCGGGGGGCCGTACGCGTTCCCAGGGTCCTTCGTCGGGCGGCGATAGCCTGGGTGACGTGAGCAGATCATGAGCGCCACCGAGACGGACTGCGTCGTGGTCGGTGGGGGCCCGGGCGGCATGATGCTGGCCTACCTGCTGGCTCGAGCCGGGGTCGAGGTCACCCTCCTCGAGGGCCACCGGGACTTCGACCGCGACTTCCGCGGCGACTCGCTGCACCCGTACACGTTGGAGCTCCTCGACCAGCTGGGTCTGGCCGACGCCCTGCTCGAGCTCCCGCACTACGCCGCCGCCCGCTTCCGGATGCACACGCCGGCCGGCACGATCGTGACCGCGAACTACGGCGGTCTGAAGACCAAGTTCCCCTACGTCGCCCTGATGCCGCAGGCCCGGTTCCTCGACTTCATGGCCCGACAGGCCGCCGAGCTGCCGACCTTCACGCTCCGTTTCGGGGCCCGGGTCACGTCGCTGGTCACCGACGAAGCCGGGACCGTGCGCGGGGTCCGCTGGCGCGATCGGGAGGGCGACCAGGAGCTCACCGCCCGACTCGTCGTCGCCGCCGACGGTCGGTTCTCCAAGCTGCGCACGCTGGCCGACGTACCCATCACCACGCTGGACGCCGGCAGCGACCTGCTCTGGTTCCGGCTCCCACGGCTCCCGCAGGACCCGCCCGAGGCCGACGTCGACCTCTACTTCGGCCGCTACCACTACATCGGTTTGCTGGGCGGGGTCGACGACTGGCAGATCGGCTACTCGTTGCCCAAGGGCGGGTTCGCGGCCGCCCGGGAGGCGGGGGTCGAGCCGATCAAGGAGTTCCTCGACCGCCACGTGGGCTGGCTCGGTGACCGGATCGATCTGCTCACCGACTTCGGCCAGACCACGCTGCTGTCGGTCGAGCTGAAGCGGGTCGACCGTTGGCACCGCCCCGGCCTGCTGTTGATCGGGGACGCCGCCCACGTCATCTCACCGGTCGGCGGCAACGGGATCTTGATGGCCATCCAGGACGCTGTGGCGGCGACCAACGCCCTCGTCCCCGCCTTCGCCGAGCCCGGCGACGTACCCGAGTCCGTGCTCGCCGCCATCCAGGCGGAGCGCGAACCCGCCATCCACGAGGTCCAGGCGGATCAGGCCAGGACCGAGAGCCGGGCCAAACAGGCCCGGGAGGCCGGCAAGCCCCTCATCCCCGGCCGGCTGCTCAAGGTCGTCACCGCGCTGCCGGGAGTCCAGGTCCGCGTCGCCAGAGCCAACGCGTACGGCCCCAACCCGCCGGCCCTGCAGGCCCACCGTAGTTAGTTCCCCGGGGTCCGCACCGCAGCCCGCGCAGTCCAGAAGGTGGACGTCGGCCAACGCTGCTCACGGGCGTACCAGTCGTCGCGGGTGCTCAGGTGGTCACCGAAGCGGCCTCGGATCCGCTCAGAGTAGGACCACGAGGGCGCAGACCTCAGACCCGCCTCGGCGGCGACCCACCGGGCCCCGTCGGCCGCGTCACCCAGCGCCTCGAGGATCCCGCGTCCGGTCACCGGGTCGAGCAGGCAGGCCGCGTCGCCGATGGCCAGCCAACGCTCGCCCTGGACCTGGTCGAGGATGCCCACCCGGACCGGCCAAACCGTGAAGCGGGCGTCTCGAACCGTGCCCAGGGCCAACTGCGGGGCCAGCAACTCCGTCGTGGACAACGCCTGGTGCCAGTCTGCCCACCCGTTGCCCAGCAACCGCGGCACGTGCTCGGCGTCGGTGACCAGCGCCGTGACGAGCCGGGCTCCAGGCAGGCGTACGCCGTACCACCAGCCCTCGGGGGCGGACTCCACCACGGTCTGCGCGGTGAAGGTGCCCGTGGCGAGTTCGGCGATCCGAACCATCGCGACCATCCGGTCGTGGCTGATCGACCGGGCGCCCCGCCGTCGCGCGAACCACGACCGGTGTCCCGTGGCGTCCACCACCCACCGTGGCTGTCGGGCGGTCAGCCCATGCTCGCTCGTCAGCACCGCGTCGAACCGGTCGCGTACCGGCTTGACCGTGACGGGGCAGGCGCCGACCAGGACCTGGGCGCCCACCTCGTCCGCTCGCGTGCGCAGCAGGGATTCCAAGCGTGGCCGGTCGATGTGCCACGCGGGACCCATCGGCTCGAGCAGGAAGTCGTTGTGCCGGGGCTTCCCGTCTCCCCAGGCCGCCAACCCTCCGGGGCACGCCAGGTGACCTGCCGCCCGGAACCGGGCGGCCAGTCCTAGTCGGTCCAGAGCGGCCAGGACCCCCGGCGCGACCGTCTCGCCGAAGCGGGCGAGCGGAGCCTGCCTGGCCTCGGCCACGACGACCTCCAGCCCGGTCGTGGTGCGAAGCTCGATGGCGGCCGCCAGACCAGCCACGCCTCCGCCCAGCACCAGTACGTCGCAACCGCGGGTCGGCCGTCCGGTCAGCGGTGGACCCCGAGAACGTTGGCGTTGAACGGCCACTCGGGCACGGTGTTGAGCGACTGGGCGTCGGTGGGCAGGCGAGACTCGGCTTCGAGGAAGAAATCCGGCGGGTAGTCGTCCCCGACGATGGCGCTCCCCTGCAACACGACCCCGATCCGGTCCCACTGCTCGACCGCCTGCTCGGCCCGCTGGAAGGTCGCCGCACTGCGGGGATCGTTGGTCAGCGTGCCCGGACCGCGGATCGACCACACCCGGTCGGGCAGCACCCCCCGGACCACAGCCGTCGCGGGATAGACGGCGTCGGGCCGCTGGGCCGGCCAGGACCAGTAGAGGGTGGAGGGGTTTCCGCTGGCGGTGTTGCGCCCCGAGGTGTTGATGCTCGGCTGGTGGATCGAGCACGAGTTGTAGTCGGTCTGCCACGGTACCGACATGAACTTGGTCAGGTCGCCCGGCTCGAGCCCGCGGGTCACCCCGTGTAGCGGGATCCAGCCGCCGCTCAGCAGCGGTACGTCCGCGCGCACGGTCCCGTAGTCGAGCGGAGCGGGTTTGACCCGGAACGGGCCCGATCCCGAGGTCCGCCAGTCCGTTCGGTAGAGGTCGGGTTGGCGGACCGGGTAGCTGACCTCGATGCCGGGCACGTAGCGACCCCCGAGGCAGTTGCTGAGGGCGGCCATGTCCAGATACTCCCCCGGTCCGAGGGCGGGCGCAGCGTCCGCGTCGAAGCACCCGCGGTTCCACTGCTCGAGGAAGAAGTACTGGGTGAGGCTGACGGCGAGGAAGTCGGTGCCGGCCTCGCCCAGGGACAGCGGCATCAACGGCGCCCCCACACTGAGCTCGGCCGGGGCATTCGGGTTCCGCACGTACGCCAACCCGGCCATGATGGTCGCGTCCGGGTGGTCCGTGGGCGAGATGGCGCCGACGGCCTGGTGAGCCTTGACCGCGAGGTCGGGCAGGTTGGCGGTCCAGCGTTGCATCGCGGCGGCCCGAAACACGGGAAAGATCTCCGCCGAGAACGAGGGGCGGTAGCCGGACACGAACCCGCCGGTGGCGTACAACTCGGGCCGTAAGTCGAGGTCGCGGACCCACATGTCGAAGACGTCGTCCCAGACCGAGACCACGTTGCGGATCTGCGGGGCGTACGCGGGGTCCGCGCAGACGACCCAGGACCCGAAAGCCTCCGCGGCGCTGCCGTCGGCGAAGACGATCGTGGCCGACACCGGCCCGTCGGCGGCGTCGTCGAACCACCCGTCGTTGTTCAGGTCGCCGGTGAGCGGAATGGAATCGCCGTACTCGTCGTAGGTGGCCGCGGTCCGGCCTCTCGCCGGCAGCACCAGGAGCCGGCCCCGCTCGTCGGTGCGCAACTCACCGAGGCTGTCCAGCGGACCGGAGGGCTGGAAGAGCTGGGTGTAGCTGCTCGCGGGGAAGGTCACCGGGTAGTCCGGGTGCGCGGTGATGGCGCCCGAGCCGTCGGAGGAGCACGCGACGGTCGACGCCGAGAACGCCACGACCTGGCCCGCACTCGAGGAGATCGCCCGCGGACCAGGGTCGATCACCAGCTTGGTCAGGCGGGTCGCCGCGTCAGGGGTTCCGTAGACCTCCGCATTGCGCAGCTGCGGGACCTGACCGTCGGCGTACGCGTTCAGACCCTGGGAGGGGACGACGTCGTACGCGTTCGCCTTCTTGTTGGCCAGGTGGACGGTCCACACCACGTCGCGGACCACCCGGCCGTCGGGAAGCTGGCTGCCGGGCAGGATCTCAACTCCGCCCTGGGCGGGATAGGTGTCCGACCCCGCGAACGCGTACGCGAAGATGCGGAATCGTGCCGCCTGCCGCAGCAGGTGACCGTTGCCGTCGCGCAGGTCGGCACTGGTGATCGGCTCGTCCTCGGTCCCGGCCTTGATCGGGAGCCCACCGAGGGTGTCGCCCTGACCGGGGACCGGCAGGCCCGCACTCGTCTCCGGTGAGAGGTAGTAGTCGTCGCTGCTGCCGAGGCGCGCGAAGTTGATGCTGGGGTGCAGTCGGAACACGGTGCTCATCTGGGGTCCTGGTTCGAGGTGGGTGGGTGTGGGTCAGGTGAACCGCGGGGTGACGCCGGTACGCCAGCAGTTGAGGAGGTCGGCCCCGATGCTCACCATCAGCGTTTCGAAGTCGGCGGGAGCGTGCCCGGCGAACATCGCCGTGAGCGCCCCCGTCAAGCGGGCGAAGTCGTCCACCAAAATGTTCACCCGAGCGGTGTCGGCGGCGGTGTGGTCCGACGGATCCTTGACCGGGTACGTGGCGGGGAGCGGTCCCCCGCGGATCCGGCTGAACTTCTCGTAGTGGCTGTCCTCGGGGAAGGAGTCGTCCGCCGTGTTCTGGAACGGGCCCGCGACGGGGCCCGCGTCGGTGGCCGCCTCACCCTGATCCCGGATGATGTCGATCAGCAGCTTGACCTGGGCCAGGCCCTCCCGACCGCTGGACCGGACCGTCATCGTGGGCGCGCCGCGGTAGAACGCGGCGAACAGATCGACCTGGTTGACCCCGCCTACGAGGTGGGAGGCGAGTTGGTCGAGACCGTGGTCGAGGGCGTCGTAGAACTCACCGATGCTCCCGTAGTCCTGGACGTCCTGCTGGTAGGGCGCCCGACCGCCGGTGTCCCATTCGGGGTACTCGATCAGACACATGGTGTTGATGCGGGTCTGGTCCAGCGGACCGATCGCGGCGCTGTACGGACTGAACGTGGCGGTCGGGTTGTCCGGGTCCAGGGCGAAGTCGAGGTGCGGGATGACCGAGCCCCGGTAGTCGAAGACCGTGGGCGCGAGCACCGGGCTGAAGCCGTACGCGTTGGCAACGTTGGCCACGAGCTGAAGGTGCAACATCTCCTGGTGGACCACCGATTGGATCAGCTGGATGGCGTCGCACGATCGGTCCACGATCGAGGACGCGGCGGCGAGGTAGTACGGGATCGTCCACGCTTCCAGCTCAGCGGCGGCCTGCAGATGAGTGTGCAGGTGCGGGAGGTCCCATTGGTCGTCGGCGACGATCATCGTGGTCCTTTCGTGGCCGCGGCGACGACCGCGGCCGAGTGTTCGGCGTAGGGGTGGAGGGCTGGTCCGAGGGTTTCCGCGGCGGCGCGGACCGCATCGGTGAAGGCCCGCTGGTCACCGGACTCGACCTGGACCGCGAGGGCGCGCAGGCTGTCCGCCACCACCTGGCGGGCGCGGGTGGCGTACGGGTTGTCGTGTTGGATGTGCCAGTAGACGTCGGGGTCGCGGGTGCAGACGCGGGCAACCATCGTGAGCAGCACCCGCTGCAGTGCCGTGGTCGGCCCGTCCGGGTCGAACCCGAGCTGGCCGAGCGCGTCCCCGTACGCCAGAACCACCGCATGGGCCGCCACTTGGCTGACCGCCGCCTGCTGGTCGATGCAGTCCGCGCTGACCAGGGAGACGTCCGCCCCGGACCCGCGAAGCAGCCGTACGAAGGCTTCGGTCCGAGGGCCGGCCCGGAGGCGGGCCACGAGCAGATCCTGACCGGCGAAGCCCACGTCGGGGGCGAACATGGGCTCGAGGCTGCAGAGTTCGAGGTCATCGCGCAGGGTTGATGCCGCGCTGGCGTACAGGGTCTTGACGGAGCTGATGTCGACCACGAGCGTGCCGGGTTGCAGTGCCGTCAGCACCGGCACGAGGGCCGGGAACAGCGCCCGCTCGGGGAGGCAGAGCACCACCAGGTCGCAGCGCGTGAGTTCGGTGACCAGCTCCGGCGGGGGGTGCACGGCATCGGCGACCAGCCACCGGTCCCCCTCGGAGCACTGCTGGCCGTCGACCCCCAGCACAGAGGTTCCCGCCTCGCTGATCAGGCGCAGGAAACAGCGGCCGAACCCGCCGCCGGCGCCGAGCACGACCGCGCGGGCGAGACCGGGCGCAGTCATCGGTCCTCGTCGAACCGGAGGAACAACCGGCATTCGTGGTCGACGACGATCCGGGGATGCTCCCGACGGTGGAGCTGGCGCCAGGCGAGCTGATCGTCGACGTGACCGTCGACTCGGCACCAGTCAGCGCCCGTGGCGATGGCTTCACGGATGCGGCCGAGCTGCTCGCCGATGTAGCTGGTGCGCCCGAGGTAGCAGCCGGCGTTGAGGTGCCGGTGCTGCGGGTCGGACGCCGCCCCCACCTCGTTCTCGAAGTCCCAACACTCGGGCGAGGTCGGCTGGTCGCCCCGAGTGCCGCAGAACACGACCTCGCTACCGATCACGGCGAACCGGGCGAGCAGCAGCGAGAGATCCCCCACGACGATCACGTCGTCGCCGTCGAGGCACAGCAGATGGCTGGTCGTGCAGGCCCCGCTGCGGAGATAGTCGTCGACCAGCGTGATCTTGTGGCTCCAGTTCCAGTCGGTCACCCCCTGGCCGAGCACGACCAGCGCGTTCGAGCCCAGGAAGTCGAAACACCTCTCGAGCAGGCCGGGTATCGACCGGGTGTTGTAGGTGATCACGGTGAGGTCGCCGAGCTCGGGCTGCGAACCGGCCAGCCGCTGGTCGGCGAACAGGGTGTCGATGGCCGCCTCCCACTGGTGATGGAACGGGTTGCTCCCGACCCGCATCGGGTAGGGGCAGTGAAAGATCACCGCGTCCTTCACCGTCCCGTACGCCGCCCCGACCGAGTCCGTCATGGTGCACCCGCTGCCGCCGGCACCAGGTGGGTGACGTCGAGCTGCAGGCGGGAGGCCTCAGCGACGGGAATGGGCCTCGTGGGGTCGGCCTGGTCCCGGCACAACCGGGCGAAGATCGACGTGGTCATCACCGCCAGCAGGCGCTGGGTCGCCGCTCGGGCCAGAGCATCGGAGCCCGCCTCGGCCCGGCACCGGTCCAGCTTGGACCACGCCCGCGGGGTGAGGTCATCGGCGTACTGCTCGCGAAACTGCGGGAGTACCCGCCGCGCACAGGCCGCCATCACCGCGTGCACGCTGCTGCGGTCGGTCGCCTGCCAGAACAGGACCTTCGGCGCCCGGCACCAGCGAGGGCCCAACCAGCGGCTGGCTGCGCGGCGGACGATGGCCTTGTCGAAGAACAGCTCGGGATGCAGCTCGGCGGGGATGGAGGCCAGCAGCTCGATCAGCCGGTGGTCGAGATAGGGCACCCGGGCCTCCACCCCGAACGCGGCGGCAACCCGGTCCTCGTTCCACAGGTTGTGCGACTGCAGCACGATCAACCGTCGCCTCATCTCGGCGTGGAACGGAGATTCCGATCCCGGGCTGTCGCCCAGCGCCTCGGCCTCGTAGGCCGCCCAGTCGGGCCGGGGCGAGCTGAACGACGACGAGTAGCCGCCGGCGAACTCGTCGGCCCCCTGTCCGATCAACATCACCTTCAGGTCGGGTCGGACGGTCTTGGCGTAGCGGTGCAGCTCGAACTTGAAGAACGACTCCGGGGCGAACCGGGGCGCATCCATGGCCCAGACCAGCTCTTCCAGGCTGGCCAGCCCGAAGTCCAGCTCAGCGGGCAGCCGGGCGGGGTCGTAGCGAACCGGGTGGAACGGCACCCCGAGTACGGCGGTCAGGTCCCGGGCCCGGCCCACATCACCGGTGGCCACGGTGGTCGGTTCGCTGACACTGAAGCAGTGCGGACCCAAACCACGGTCGGCAGCGGCCGCGACCAGCGCGGACGAGTCCAGCCCGCCGCTCAGGAACGCTCCCACCTCAGCCCCCGCCGTGAGCTGCAGGTCGAAGCTGTCGGCGAGCAGGTCCGCGTACGCCTCGGCGTAGTGCGAAACCGACCGACGCCGATCGGTACGGGACCGCTCGAACGAGGGTTCCAGCGACCAGTAGCGCCGGGGCAGGTGGGCCACGCGCTCCTCGAGGACCAGGGACTCCCCGCCACCGAGGAGGTGCACACCCCGGACGAACGTGGGTACGTGGAAGGCGTTCGGGCTGGTGTAGTCCTCGGTCCCGATCCAGCTGAGGTCGACGTCGGAGTCGGCCGGCTCGCGCGGGCATTCCGGGTGGGCCAACAACGCCTTGAGCTCGGAGGCGAAGAGCACCCCGCCTCGAGCGAGCCGGGTGTAGTAGAGCGGCTTGATCCCGAGCCGGTCCCGTGCCAGCAGCCCCTGGCGATGGCGACGGTCCCAGACGCACAGGGCGTACATGCCGTTCAGGCGGGTCAGCAGGTCCGGTCCGTGCTCCTCGTAGAGGTGGACCACGACTTCGCAGTCGGAGTCGCTGGCCAGGGTGTGGCCCGGGGCCAGCTCGGTCCGGAGGTCTTGGTGGTTGTAGATCTCACCGTTCACCACCGCGGTCACCGTGCCGGACTCGTCGACGAGCGGCTGCCGCCCCCCGCAGGGGTCGTTGACCGCCAGTCGGCGAAAGGTCAGGGCCAGCAGGCCGTCGTCGTAGTAGGTCGCGTCGTCGGGTCCGCGTCGGGCGAGCTGGGCGCCCATCCGTCGGAGGGTCTCGTGCCGCTGTTCGGGGGCCTGGACACCGTCGGTCCGGAGCCAGCCGGCGAACCCGCACACGCTCAGATCCGCCCGGTCGTGGTCTGCCGCCGAGCCACCATCGCGTCCACCACGCCAGCGGCGAAGTCGACGCGGCAGGTCCGCTGCGCCCCCGGCAGCCCACCTGGGGAGTGCAGGTTGGCCTCCAGGATCTGGTCGCCGACCAGATCGAGGCCGACCAGGAACATCCCGTCCTCAGCCAGGATCTCCCCCACGGCCGCGGCTGCGGTCAGCGTGTCGTCACCGACCTCGGCCCGGACCACGGTGGCCGCCACCGCGTAGTTGGTCCGGATGTCGGATCCCCGCTGCAGGTGGTGCAGAGCGGCGACGCGACCGTCGACCCGGAGCGGCTCGCCGGCCAGCATGAACAACCGGATGGTGCCTTCGGAGATGGCCGGCAGGTAGTCCTGGGCGATGACGTACCCACGTCGGGCCACGGCCGCGAAGACCTGGGCCAGGTTGGGGTCGTCCGGCCGGACCCAGAACACGCTCTCACCCGCCCCGCCGTGCAGAGGTTTGAGCACCATCCCGTGCTCTCGGTCCGCGGCGAACGTCCGTACGGCCTCGAGGTCGCGCGTGACCAGAGTGGCCGGCCGGAGCCGGCTCGGGAACTTCAGGGAGTAGTACTTGTCCGGACCGGCCAGGGCCAGCCCGCGCGGATCACTCAGGACGAGGACGCCGCGGAGCCGCGCGAGCTCCCCGAACTGCCAGCTGATGGGCTGCGCCCACGCCCGGGTCTCCAGCTCGAAACTGGGTTCGCTGCGAATCATCAACACGTCGAGCTCCCCGACGTCCACCGTCCTCGGGGGGGTCTGCTGGACCGAGGCCAGGAACTCGACGAGGTCGCACCCGGGTCCGGGCGCCCGTCGAGTCCGGGCCAGGACCTCACCGCCGGGCTGCACCGACAGGCCCACCAGGTCCAGGTAGTGCACGTCATGGCCCCGCTGGGCCGCGGTGCGGGCCAGCAGGGTGGTCGTGTAGATGGCCTTCTCGGTGCCCACGTCATTGACCAGGAACGCGATCCTCATGCCGCGGCCGGGGTGGCCGGCCGGGAGATCATCATCATCAACCGGGCTCCGTCTCGTCCGAGGTAGTAGTCCTCGTATCCGACGAGCTCCAGGCCGCCTGCGGTGATCATCCGCTGGAAGTCGACTGTCGCCGGGCGGGGGCGGAGGTCGTACGGTTCCGGCTCGTCGGGCGGCAGGAACACCGCCTGGTCGTCGGGGTTGACCTCGGAGATGAAGAGCTGGGCGTCGGCGGTCAGGAAGTGGGCAATTCCGGCGTAGAACGCCTGATGCGCACGCCACTGGGGGTCGTTCGGCCGCAGATCGGCGTGCAGGGCGGCGTAACGGGGATGGCGTGGGTTGAGGGCGTAGAAATTCGGGGGGTTGGCCACCACGAGGTCGAAACGTTCGGCGTGGTCGAGGGGGCTCAGGTCGGCACCGACGGCGTAGCGGACCCGGTCCTGCAGCCCCTGGGTGGCCACGGTGTGCGCCACATGGTCGATCGCGACCGGGTTGATGTCACACAGGGTGAGCCGGTCGACGATGCCGCGGGCCAGGAGGGTGAAGCCGATGAACCCCGGGCCTGCGCACCACTCGAAGGCGTGCTCGTAGCGGGGCTTGGTCGCGTGCCGGCGGACGCAGTCGGCGAAGGCGGGGCCGAGTCGGGTGCCGGCCCCGTCGAGCTCGGGGCGGTAGGCCACCTCGAGGTCGGCCACGGTCCACCAGCACGTCTCGGTGGTCTCAGACATGCTGGTCGACCTGGGGCCCGGTCACCACGTACGCCTCAGTGCTGAACGGGCGTCGCTGCCACCCACAGATGGCCCTGACCATCCCTTGGGCCTTGAGGACGATCTCGTCGAACTCGGCATCAGGGTCGGACAGGACGGTGATCGCCCCGCCCAGCCCCACCGTGGTCGACTCGGACGTCACCACCGCCGTGCGGATGACGATGTTCAGCTCAGCCCGCCCGTCGAGGCCGAAGTAACCCAGGGAACCGGAGTAGATGCCGCGGCGACGCGGCTCCAGCTTGTGCAGGATCTGCATGCTGCGGCCCTTGGGAGCGCCGGTCATCGAGCCGCCCGGGAACGCCGCCCTGACGCAGTCGACGGCTCCGCGTCCCGGGGCGAGACGTCCCGACACCGTGCTGACCAGCTGATGGACGGTGGCATAGGTCTCGACCTCCATCAGGACCGGTACGGCGACACTGTCCGGTTCGCAGACCCGGCCCAGGTCGTTGCGCAACAGGTCGACGATCATCAGGTTCTCGGCCCGTTCCTTCACGCTGGTGCGCAGGGACTCGCGCGACCACCAATCTGCGGCCGGGTCGCGGTGGCGTGGTGCCGTGCCTTTCATGGGCTTGGAGGTGACGACGCGGTCGGAGTCGACGGCCAAGAACCGCTCGGGCGAGGAACACAGGACGTCAGCGTCCCCGAGCCGGAGGTACGCCGCATAGGGGGCCGGGCTGACGCGACGAAGGACCCGGTAGAGGTCGAGCGGCGCGGCGACCGGTTCGATCTCGACCTGGGTGGTGAGACAGAGCTCGTAGCTCTCCCCAGCCCGGATCGCCTCCTGGCAGGCGACGATGTCGAAGCGGTACCGGTCGGGGTCGCGGTCCAGCCCCAACCGCACCACGTGCTGGTCACCGGGCGGGACCGGAGGGGGTGACGCCACCGACACGCCGGCCAGGACCGAGGTGACCTCGTCGAGCCAGGCTGTGCATTCGGGGTCCTCGACCGCGCCGACTGCGACCAGGTACACGGTCCGCGTCTGGTGGTCGAAGGCCACGAACCGGTCCGCCAACATCCAGTGCGCGTCCGGGGGCACGGCTCGCTCGTCCGCGCCGCGAGCCGACACCGGCGTCTGGTCGGTGCAGTCGGCCCCGACCTCGTACCCGAGATAACCGACGAAGCCGCCGACGAACGGGAGTGGCAAGCCGTCGGTGTCCAGGTCGGCCCGGGTGGTCAGCTCCTCGGCCAGGGCATCCAGGATGCTGTGCGAACGGTGCTCGACCCGGCCGTGCTCGACTCGGGTCAGGCGGTGCTCGATGACGTCGTAGGACAACCTCAGAGCTCCGGCCCGGGGTGCGCCCAGGAAGCTGTACCGCGCGTTCGATCCGGTCTGGCTGCTGTCGAGCCAGAAGGCGTGCTCCGCGGTCGCGTACAGACCGACGAAGACGTCCTCCGGGTCGACCCAGCTGGACCTGCGGTAGTGGCAGCGAAGTGAGCCGGCCGGACGCGTCGACCGGGCCGGCTCGCCCGGGGCGGACCACCCGGTGCTCAGCACGGCAGGGCGTGCGCGTCCGGCCAAGTCCAGGAAGTTGGAGATCAGCCGGTCGCCGTACTGGGTGCAGATCGACTCGGGGTGGAACTGCAACCCCCACGCCGCACGCTCCCGGTGGCGCACCCCCATCGCCACACCGTCCTCCGTCCAGGCGGTCAGCTCGAGACTTCCCGGCAGCGGGGTCGCGGCGGCCAGGGAGTGGTAGCGCACGGCTTCGAACCGGGGCGCGACGCCGGTGAACAGATCCCGGCCCACGTGTTCGATGGGGCTGGTTCGACCGTGTACCGGATCGGTCCGCCCGACCTGGCCACCGGCGGCGAGCACCAGGGCCTGGTAGCCCAGGCAGACCCCGAGGACGGGAGTGTCCAGTGCGGTCAGGATCGCTGCGCAGACGCCGAGGTCGGAGGCTACCGACGGACTACCCGGTCCCGGTGACAACACGATGGCGTCGGGCCGCAGCTCCTCCACCTGATCGATGGTCAACGCATCATTGCGGTGGACCAGCGGCCGACAACCCGTGACCCGGAAGAGCTGGTGGGCCAGGTTGTAGGTGAAGGAGTCGTAGTTGTCGATCAGCAACAGGCGGGTCACCGGTCGACTTCCTCGTAGCCGTACTGGTGGAGAAGCTCCCCGGCGATCGTCTCGAACTCGGCTCGCTCCACCGGGCTCAGATCGCGCCGGAAGCGGCCTACGGCGCCCCCGTTGATGGGCTGCTGGGCGGCCTGTGCGCTCGGGTGGCCGTGCGGGTGGCGGAACAGGGCGTGTCCCACCTCGCTGTGATGCAGCACGGCCGGGTCCCAGGGCAGATCGAGGAACGCCATCAGACGACGCAGCTCGCGTTCCGGCTGCGCCACCAGGTCCTCGTAGTGGATCTCGTGCAGGTGGTCGTACGACAGGGCCCCACGTACGGCGGTCACGACCTCCACCCATCCTGTCGCTGCCTCGGCGGCGCTGCGGTAGCCCCAGTCGCGTTGGCCACGCAGGTGCGATGCCGCGACATCTCGCCCGTCCCGCACCACGTGCACGAACTTCGCTTCCGGCCAGCGGTCGACCAGGGCCTGGGGTTGGCTGATCCCCCGCTGGATCTTCACCCCCCAACGCCGTTTGCCGGAGTCGGCGCAGCGCACTCGACCCATGGCCTCGATCAGGGCAAGGCGCTGGTCATGGGTCACCAGGTCACTTCCGGTACGCCGCATGGTGGCGGCGACCAGCTCGTCGAGCCGGGCGTGATCGACCCCGAAACGATCGGCTTGGCGGGCGAGCTGGACGCCGGCGGCGTAGGCGGGGTCAGCGGTGTGCACCCCCACGCCAGCCACCCGCGGATCGTCGGCCTTCAACAGTCGGCAGCACTCCCGCAGGTGGGGCCCGAGATCCACGGGCAACAGGTAGTCGAGCTCGGGGCCGACCACGAGGTCCCGGTGGGCGTCGAGCACGACGCTGACCAGAGTGGTGCCCGAGCGATCCTCGCCGCCCACGAAGACCGGCGCCGCCTGGGGAGCCGAGGCCAGCGCGGCGATCAGTTCGTCCTCCATGGCGCAGATGGCGGCGACCATGGCGTCGTACAGGTGGGCGACGAATTCCTCGGGCAACCCGTAGCGGTGGGCCCGAGCGGCCGCCCGTTGCTTGACGAGGGTGACGCGCTGGGGCTGCATCATCGGCGTCGCGGTACGCGCCTTGAACTCCGCCACATCGCGGCAGACCGCGAACCGCCGGGCGAGGGTACGCACCAAGGCCTCGTCCAGCACGTCGATCTCGGCGCGCAGCGTCGCGAGGCTCACGCGCGGGCGACTCTCGACTCCGGCCCGAACGCCCGCGCGCAGCGCACCATTTCGTCGAGCTGCTCACCCAGCTGACCGAGGCTGGTGAGGACGAAATACTGGGTCTGCAGCTGCGCCGGAACGTGCTGGGTTTCGACCACCACGGCTGGCTCGTACGTCCGCCATCGGCTCCGGGGACCCAATGCGTGCTTCAGCTCCTGGGCGGAGGACATCAGTCCGGCGCCGCAGGCCAGGGTCTGGCCCTGGTAGCGCACCAGTCCGTATTCGATGCTCCACTTGAACGCCAGACCCAAACGCCCCGCCGCATGCTCATCGCCATCGCCCATCAAGGCGAGCGACGCGGCGCCGAAGCCGGACAGGAACGCCCGGTAACCCTCGTCGATGAGCCACGGAAGGTGACCGAACATGTCGTGGAACATGTCCGGTTCCTTGCTGTGCTGGAGCTCGTCGTGACCACGGACATACGTGGTCGTCGGCAGGGTCTGGTCCCGCAGCATGGAGTTGAAGGTCAGCCCGTCGACCTGGCCGTCCACGCGGGCGATGGTCCATCCCACCGCGAACTCGATCCGTTCCCGGAGTTCGATGAAGTCAGGAATGTCGGACGTGAATTCAAACGCCGCCAGACCCTCGAAATAACTCGGGTGTGCCCGGTCGCGCAAAGCGGCGACCTGACGTTCGAACAGTAGCGCCCAAGTGGCGTGCTGAGACGCTGAGTACAGCAATTGAGTATTCATTCCGGGACCTACTCTGGGCTCCGATACCGCACCAATTCCCCCGTAGCAGGACTATAAAACACCCGCTGGACCTCGTCGCGCTACGGCCTTAGCCAACTAATCTCGAAATTTATAGTTTCGTGTCCGAGGACGTCGTTGCGGACGAATGGGGACTGCTGCGTGTCCGATGACGCCTTGGACAGATGTGCCCGGCTGCGGGCCGACCTGGAGTCGGTGCACTCCCGCCGTGAGCGCAGGCTGCGTCTGGACAGCCGAGAGTTCCTGCCCGGACCTGGGGTCAAGAGGATGGCGGTCTCGGTCCCCGGAGGTCGTGGATCGTCGCGTGCAGCGATGGGGGACGTACGGCCCAATTCGTCGGGCATCACTGCTTCGGCGCGTTTAGTCGTGGGTGAACACGTGAGCAGCGTGATAGGCGGCATCACGTACTCCGCGTGCACCCGATACGGCGATATCGGATTAACAACACAGCTGAGCATCGAGCTAACGCCAGGCTCGACATAACCGCTGATGGCGCATTTCCGGTGGCCACCGCCGCCGCCGGACAATCCGAAAGCCGTCGTATTCCTCGAGCTCGACGGAGGGTGCGGAGCGCGATCGAATCACGTCCCGCACCCAGCGCCACGAGCTCTGGACCACAGCGTTGGGTCTGCGACCCGCAGCCACACCGGGCTCTCCAGACACTCCCGGTCGAAGGGCGACTGGGCCCTGGACCTCAGTCCAGGTAGTCGCGCAGGACCTGCGAACGCGACGGGTGCCGCAGCTTGCTCATCGTCTTGGACTCGATCTGCCGGATCCGCTCGCGGGTGACCCCGTAGACCTTGCCGATCTCGTCCAGCGTCTTCGGCTGACCGTCGGTCAGACCGAAGCGCATCGAGACCACACCGGCCTCGCGCTCGCTCAAGGTGTCGAGGACGTCGTGCAGCTGCTCCTGCAGAAGGGTGAAACTCACCGCATCCGCCGGGACCACTGCTTCGGAATCCTCGATCAGATCGCCGAACTCAGAGTCGCCGTCCTCACCGAGAGGCGTGTGCAGAGAGATCGGCTCACGACCGTACTTCTGGACCTCGACCACCTTCTCCGGGGTCATGTCCAGCTCTTTGGCCAATTCTTCGGGGGTGGGTTCACGACCGAGATCCTGCAACATCTGACGCTGCACGCGCGCCAGCTTGTTGATCACCTCGACCATGTGGACCGGGATGCGGATCGTCCGCGCCTGGTCGGCCATGGCGCGGGTGATGGCCTGTCGGATCCACCACGTGGCGTACGTGGAGAACTTGTAGCCCTTCGTGTAGTCGAACTTCTCGACCGCACGGATCAGACCCAGGTTGCCTTCTTGGATGAGGTCCAAGAACAGCATGCCGCGACCGGTATAGCGCTTGGCCAGGCTCACCACGAGCCGGAGGTTGGCCTCGAGCAGGTGGTTCTTGGCGCGGCGGCCATCCTCGGCGATCCAGCCGAAGTCCTCGACCTGGGCCGCCTTGATCTTGACCGCGGGGTCGTTCACCTTCTCGTCGGCGAACAGCCCGGCCTCGATGCGCTTGGCGAGCTCGACCTCCTGCTCGGCGTTCAGCAGGGCGACCTTGCCGATCTGCTTCAGGTAGTCCTTGACCGGGTCCGCCGTGGCTCCGGCAGCCATCACCTGCTGCTCGGGCTCGTCGGCGTCGTCAGCCTCGGACAGAGTGAAGCCCTGGTCCTCGACCAGTTCCTCCTCGAGCTTCTTCTCGGTGGCCGGCACGAACTTCGACTCGTCGACGTCGTCCAGCGTCCGCTTCTTGCCGACGGTCACGACGACCTCGTCGGCCTCGAGATCCACGACCACGTCGGTCGGCACCGCCTGGGCGAGCACCTCGGCGTCGGGTTCGAGATCTTCGAGTACGACGTCCTCGAGAATCTCCTCGACCGGCTCGGAGTCGATGGCCTCCGGGTCGACGGCCTTCTTGACCGCGGTCTTGCGCGGGGCCGCCACCGCCTTCAGCGGGGCTTTCTTGGCGGCAGTCTTCTTGGCCGGTGCCGCCTTCTTGACGGGGGCGGTCACCTGATGAGCGTGATCTGCCGTCGCGGCCATGACGGGGGCAGAAGTCTTGGCGTGGGAGGGGGGTGTCACAAAAAGCCTCTCGGACTTGCAAAATCGAACCAGGGCAGGCAGCGCCCATTGGATGTCAACAGGTGCTCCTGCTCGTATTCTGGCACGACTCTCCAAATTCCCCCGATTCCTTCATGGCTTTCTCACCCGTGTTTCAGGGCGGCGCGCGAGACGCAGGTACGCGGTCAGCCCTCGGCCTTGACCGCCAGGACCGGGCAGGACGCGTCCAGCAACACGCGCTGCGCGTTGCTCCCGAGCAGCAGCTTGCCCACCGGGGAGCGTCGACGCAGGCCGATGATGATGAACTCAGCACCGGAGGCGTCGGCTGCGTTGATGAGTTCCTCGGCGGGGTCGAGGGAGTCTGCGGCCGCCCGGATCTGGTGGCGTACGCCCGAAGCGGCCAGCTCCGCCTTCAGGTCGGCGAGCTCCCCGTCGGGCGAGGTGTGGACGACGATCAGCTCCGCGTCGCGCAGACCGGCCTCGAACAGGGCCCGGTTCAACGCCGACCGACCCTCGGGCTTCGACGAGTAGCCCACCACGATGGGCGGCTGTTCGCCTGCGTCTGACGGCAACGGGTCCGCCTCGATCAGCTCAGACATCGTCGACCTCCCAAGTGTGTACCGGTTCGTTGCTGTGCATGAGATCCACGTAGCGGTTGAGCATGCCGCGCAGGGCGTCCGCTCGAGAGGCCCCCGCCGCCTCTCGGCGCGCCACCTCCGCAGTCTGCCACGTCGACCCGTTGGCGTGTCGCAGGCACCGCCGCTCGATGATCTGGAGCAACCGGGAGATCTCCGCCTCGTCGACCTCCCAGGACCGCAAGCCCTTCGCGGCGAGCGGCAGCAGTTTGCGCACGACGAGTTCGCTCACCTGTACCTGGCCGACCTTGGGCCAGTAGACCTCGGCGTGGATCCCGTTGCGGATGCCTGAGACGAAGTTGTCGTTGGCGGCCTGGAACGACATCTGCGACCAGACGGGCCGGTCCTCGTCGGCCAGGGCTCGGACGAGCCCGGCGAAGAAGGCGGCGTTGGCCATCGTGTCGACGACCGTGGGGCCGGCGGGCAGCACCCGGTTCTCCACCCGCAGGTGCGGCGCGCCGTCACTGATGTCGTAGACGGGTCGGTTCCAACGGTAGACCGTGCCGTTGTGCAGCCGGAGCTCATCCAGGCTCGGCACCCCGCCCGCGTCCAGGACGGCCACCGGGTCCTCCTCCGAGCTGATCGGCAGCAGGGCCGGGAAGTAGCGGGAGTTCTCCTCGAACAGGTCGAAGATGGAGGTGATCCACCGCTCGCCGAACCAGACCCGAGGGCGTACGCCCTGGGCCTTCAGCTCCTCGGCCCGGGTGTCGGTGCTCTGCTCGAACAGCGGGATCCGCGACTCGGCCACCAGCTCCTTCCCGAACAGGTACGGGGAGTTGGCACCGAGCGCCACCTGGATGCCGGCGATGGCCTGGGCCGCGTTCCAGTAGCCGGAGAAGTCGTCGGGACTGACCTGCAGGTGCACCTGGGTCGAGGTGCACGCCGCCTCCGGCATGATCGAGTCGGAGATCATCTGCAGGCGCTCGGTTCCGTCGATGACGATCTCGAGGTCCTCGCCGCGGGCGGCGAAGATCTGCTGGTCCAACAAGGAGTAGCGCGGGTTCTCGCTGACGCTGTCCAGCGTCACGTGCTCGGCCATCAGCGTCGGCAGGATCCCGATCATCACCAGTCGGGCCCCGATCTCCTCGGCCCGCGGGTCGGCGTCGTTCAACGCCTGCCGGACGGACTGCTCGAACGAGGTGAAACCACCTTCGGCGAGCCGTCGCGGGTCGACGTTGATCTCGATGTTGAAGCGGCCGAGCTCGGTCTGGAAGGACGGGTCGGCGATGGCCGCGAGCACCTCGGCGTTACGCATGGCCGGTTCACCGTCGACGTCGACCAGGTTCAGCTCGATCTCCAGGCCGACCTGCGGCCGTTCGAAGTCGAACCTGGACTCGGTCAGCATCCGCGCCAGTACGTCGAGCCCGCGGCGTACCTTCTCCCGATGCTGCTTGCGGTCCTCGCGCGTGAACTGTCTCGCGTCGACCTCTGCTCCCATGCCCGCCATCCTGTCCCATCCGGCCCGGCCGTGCCCAGCCCGACCCGCGTAGATCCCGGCCCGATCCTGCGGCGATACATTCGGCCTCATGAGCGGCCCCTCGACGACCTCGTCCGCTGCGCCCGCGGACGAGACCAGCTACTACCGCCGAATCGGCCCCGGTAGGTTCCGGCCCAGCGCGCACACCGAGGGCGCCTGGCAGCCCGGGGAGCAGCACATGGCCCCGGTTTCGGGGATCGTCGTGCACGCCATCGAACAGTTCCTGTCGGCCGACCCGCGGCTCGCGGAGCTGCAGCTGGCCCGCATCACGTTCGAGATCTTGGGCATGATCGCGGCGGACGACTTCGATGTCGTCGTGGAGGTCGTCCGCCCCGGCCGCACCATCGCCCTGGTCGAGGCGACGCTCGTGGTGGGTGGTCGACCGGTCATCCGAGCCCGGGCCTGGTGCCTGTCCCGGCAGGACACGAGCAGCGTGGCCGGCGGGATGCCCGACGTGATGGCGAGACCGGACGCCACGCAGGCCTGGGCCGGCACCACGGTCTGGTCCGGCGGCTTCATCTCCTCCGTGCAGGTCCACCCGCTGCCGGGTGGGGAGCCAGGACGGACCCGGGCCTGGCTCCGGACCGAGATCGACCTGGTGGCCGACGAACCGGCGTCCGACCTGGCGCGCTTCCTGGGCTTGGTCGACACGGCCAACGGGATCGGCGTACGCCAGCCTCCGACCGAGTGGATGTTCCCCAACGTCGACCTGTCCGTGCATCTCTACCGCCAGCCGCGCGGCAGCTGGGTCGGGCTCGACTCCAGCGTGATCTTCGGCTCCGACGGGGTCGGACTGACCACGACCACCCTGCACGACCTCGACGGGCCGGTCGGTCGGGCCGAGCAGATCCTGACCGTGCGGCCACTGCCCGGGCGTGACCACTAGGCTCGTTCATCGTGCCGACTCCCGACGTGCGACCTGACGTGACTGCCCCGATCGCCGCTCGTCGGCCCGAAGATCGTACGCATCACGGCGACACCTTCGCCGATCCTTACGCCTGGCTGCGGCACCGGGACGACCCCGAGGTGATTGCCTACCTGGAGGCGGAGAACGCGTTCACCCGGGCACAGACCGCCCACCTCGGCGGCCTCTCCGACGCGGTCTTCGACGAGATCAAGGCCCGGACCAAGGAGACCGACCTGAGCGTGCCGGCGTACGCCTCGCACGAGGGCGGGCAGGCCTACTGGTACTACGTCCGCACGACCGAGGGCTCGGAGTACGCCGTCTACTGCCGCACCCCGGCCGTCGACCGGAGGCAGCCGCCTGACCTCGAACAGGAGATCGTCGGCGAGCAGATCCTGCTGGACGGCAACGTCGAAGCCGCGGACCACGAGTTCTTCTCGATCGGGGCCTTCAGCGTGTCCCCGGACGGCCGGCTGCTGGCCTACTCCATCGACGTGGTCGGCGACGAGCGTTTCACCCTGCGGGTGCTGGACCTCGATACCGGCGAGCTGCGGTCCGACGAGATCGGTGACACGGCGTACGGGGTGGCCTGGGCGCAGAACAGCCACCTCTTCTACACCCGGGCCGACGAGGCGTGGCGGCCGTACGTGGTGCTGCGGCATCGCCTGGGCACCGGCGCGGATCTCGACGTCGAGGTCTACACGGAGCCGGACGAGCGCTTCTGGGTCGGGGTGGACAGCAGCCGCGACGAGCGCTGGTTGTTGATCGCCGCCGGCAGCAAGCTGACCTCGGAGTTCCAGCTGCTCAGCACCGACGATCCCGAGGGGCAGCCGAGGGTCGTGGCCCCGCGCCGCCAGGGCGTGGAGTACGACGTCGAGCCCGCCGGCGACCGGCTGCTGATCGTGCACAACGACGGCGCCGAGGACTTCGAGCTCGCCTCAGCCCCGCTCACCGCCACCAGTCACACCGAGTGGACCCCCGTGCTCCCCCACCAGTCCGGGGTCCGGATCCTCGGGGTCAGCGCCTACGCCAGCCACGCCGTGGTCTCGCTGCGCCGGGACGGGTTGACCGGCCTGCACGTGCTGCCGCGTACGCCGGACGGCAGCTTCGGCGCCGGGTCGGACATCGCGTTCGACGAGCCGCTGTTCGTCGTCGACTCCCCCGGTGACTCCGAGTACGACACGCCGACCATCCGGCTCGGCTTCGCCTCGCTGCTCACCCCGGAATCGGTCTTCGACTACGACCTGGCGACCGCCGAGCTCACCCTGCTCAAGCAGACCCCGGTGCTGCCCGACCCGGCCGGTCGGCCGTACGAGCCGGGCGACTACGTCCAGGAGCGGGGCTGGGCGACCGCCCCCGACGGGACCTCCGTGCCGCTGTCCATCGTGCGCCGGGCCGACGTGGCCCTCGACGGCACCGCCCCGGCCGTGATCTACGGCTACGGCTCGTACGAGACCTCGATCGACCCCAGCTTCTCGCTGTCCCGCCTCTCGCTGCTGGACCGTGGCATCGTGTACGCGATCGCCCACATCCGCGGTGGCGGCGAACTCGGTCGCAGCTGGTACGAGCACGGCAAGACCCTGACCAAGCGCAACACCTTCACCGACTTCGTCGCCTGCGCCGACTTCCTGATCGACCATGGCTACACCTCGGCGGATCGCCTCGCCGCCCGCGGTGGCAGCGCCGGCGGCCTGCTGATGGGCGCGGTCGCCAACCTCGCACCGGAGAAGTTCCGGGCCGTGCACGCCGCGGTCCCGTTCGTGGACGCGTTGACCACGATCCTGGACCCGGAGCTGCCGCTGACCGTGATCGAGTGGGAGGAGTGGGGCGACCCGCTGCACGATCCCGAGGTCTATGCCTACATGCGCTCCTACACGCCGTACGAGAACGTCGCTGCGCTGGACTATCCCGCCATCCTCGCGACCACGAGCCTGAACGACACCCGGGTCTTCTACGTCGAACCCGCCAAGTGGGTCGCCGCGCTCCGGCACAGCTCCACCCAGAACGACGGCCGTCAGATCCTGCTCAAGACCGAAGTGTCGGCCGGGCACGGCGGCGTGAGTGGGCGCTACAAGGGCTGGCACGAGGTGGCCTTCGAGTACGCCTGGATCATCGACCAGATCGTGCCCGGCGACCGAGCCTGATCGCTCGCTAAGAACTTCAACCCTCCGGGGCCCTCGACAGGCGCGGTGGACCCTCGCGCGGCGCCGATTTAGGTCGTGCACGACAGGTTTTGGGGCTCCGGGCGCATCCGATGCCGGGGTCCGCTCCGAAGCATGGTCAAGGGCCAACCGCGAGCCAGGGTTACCCCGGACAAGGTCTCAGGGATTCTTCAGGGCTCGACAGGAATCCTGTTCGGTACCTGGTGCGTTCTGTATTTGAAGGCAACGAAAGGGGCCCCACAGTGGCAACAACAACTCGTTCTCGAGTCTCCGAAGGCATCGATGGAAAAGACGCCGTCGGTCTATATCTTGAAGGTATCGCCCGGACTCCGCTTCTGATCGCCGAAGAGGAGGTGGAGCTGGCCAAGACGATCGAGTTGGGTCTCTACGCCGAGCACATCCTGTCCGGTGACGTGACCACCGCTGAGCGTGGCAAGGGGGCCAAGCGCCCCACCAAGGCCGAGCTGAACTACTTCGTGGACGAGGGCCGCAAGGCCATGCAGCGTTTTGTCACGGCCAACCTGCGGTTGGTCGTCTCGGTCGCTCGGAAATACGGCCGTTCCCAGATGCCCCTGTTGGATCTGGTGCAGGAGGGAAACACCGGTCTCATTCGTGCGGTCGAGAAATTCGACTACACCAAGGGATTCAAGTTCTCCACCTACGGGACCTGGTGGGTTCGGCAGTCGATCAGCCGAGGCATTGCGCAGCAGGGGCGTATCGTGCGACTGCCGGTGCATGTGGCCGAGCAGGTCAACCAGGTCGGCGCGGTGCGCCGGACCCTGGAGCGTCGTCTGGGGCGTGAGCCCGAGATCGCCGAGATCGCCGACGAGATGGATCTGGAGCCCGATCGGGTCCTGGATCTGATCCGCTACGGCCGAGACCACGTCAGCCTGGACGCTCCGGTCGAGGAGGGTGGCGACACCGCCCTCGGTGACCTGATCGCCCGCGAGCCCATGCCTGGCCCGGACGAGGTCTTTCTCGACGCGGAGGAGCACGCCCGCCTCGAAGCCATGCTGTCCTCACTCGACGAGCGCTCCGCCGACGTCGTACGGCGTCGCTACGGCCTCGTCGACGGCCGGCAGGCCAAGCTGGCCGACATCGGTGCCCTGTGGGGTATCACCGCCGAGCGGGTACGCCAGATCGAGCGACACGCCATCACCAAGCTGCGTGGGAAGTCGGTGCTCGCCGCGTAGAGCCCCCCTCTACGCGCTGCACCGCCGCGCAGCAACCCCGAAGAGGCGATCCGGACCCCAATCCGGATCGCCTCTTTTCATGCCGTCAGCCGACCGCAAACCGCCGACCGCAAATTGTCGACCGCCGACCGCCGACCGAGCGGACCGGGCGTGGTCGAGGACCCTGGTGGTTCGGCCACCTTCCGGGCGACGCGCAACCGAGACCCGCATCGCTGAGATGGATCCCGAGCGAGAATTCGGCGTCATCCGGTGCATCGAACCATGTGACCTTGAGCACCGTAGAACAGGGAATGGTGAAGCTGCAGCCCGCTCCGTCACGGAAAACCACTGGCACGACAGGTCTGATACCAGCAGACCAGTTCCATCGGTCACCGCGCTCGGCTGACGCTCAGATGAGCAGTGATACCAGTCGAGGATCACAACGCCCTCCCGCGACGACCTCGACGCCGTGATGTCACCCGTCGTTCACCTGACCCGCCCGTGGATGGACTTGGACTGACACCGTTGTCGGTTTAGAGTTGTGTCAACGAACCGAGCAATCGGT
This sequence comes from Propionibacteriaceae bacterium, assembly GCA_036524735.1. Classification (GTDB taxonomy): domain Bacteria; phylum Actinomycetota; class Actinomycetes; order Propionibacteriales; family Propionibacteriaceae; genus Microlunatus. The sequence continues at coordinate 5,325 of DATDBS010000114.1, read as the reverse complement.
CTCGCCACTCGCTTCGAGCGAGTCGAAGCACCTGGCCTTGATGGCGAGGGAGCTTCTCGGGGGCAGGCGACACAAACTGCTGTGTGAGGGTCCCCGGTGGCAACGCTGCCGCGCATGTCGTGTGAGCTGAATCATCCGACTGCGCCGATCCTTTGAAAAAGATCACGCCCGGATCTCATCGTGACCCGGTGCAGGCGAAGATGATTCGAACCCGCTGACGCGACATTTCCCGCAACACCGAATTGTGGAGAGTGTCACATGGCTCGACCGAACCATGACTACGCACGTGTGGACAAGCACGTGCCAGTCACCCGTAGGGCTGAGACGGCAAACCCGTACTCGCCCGTCATGATCTTGATCTGCTTGATCGCCACCTTGGGGATCTTGCTCTACGCGCAGTTCCTGCTCAACCCGAACAACCGGGGAGACTTCCTCCCCTACCTGCTGGTCATCACGGCCGAGACCATCCTGGTGGTCCACGCGCTGCTGGCCATGTGGACGATCCTGTCCGGAGCTCGCAGCCCCCGGGACTTCGCGTTCCACGAGGCCAAGTCCGAGCTCTTCGACAAGAAGGCCAACAAGCGCGCCGGGGTCAAGGAAAGCCCCGAGCAGTGGCCCATCCTGCTGTCTGGTCGCGAGATCAGCGTGGACGTGTTCATCACCGTCTACGGCGAGGAGCTCGCCAAGATCCGCACCACCGCAACCGCGGCCATGGCGATCAAGGGCAAGCACCGCACCTGGATCCTCGACGACGGCCGCTCGGACGAGGTCCGCGACCTGGCCGGCGAGCTCGGCTGTCACTACGTGCGCCGCCTGAGCAGCAACGGCGCCAAGGCCGGCAACGTGAACTACGCGCTGTCCATCGCCAAGGCCGACTACTTCTGCATCTTCGACGCCGACTTCGTGCCGCGTCCGGAGTTCCTGATCGAGACCGTCCCGTTCTTCGTGAACGAGAACGTGGCCTTCGTCCAGACCCCGCAGACCTACGGGAACCTGGTCAACCTGGTCTCCCGCGGCGCCGGCTACATGCAGGCCGTGTTCTACAAGTTCGTCCAGCCCGGTCGTAACCACTTCAACGCCGCGTTCTGCGTCGGCACGAACGTGATCTTCCGTCGCGCGGCCATCAACGACATCGGTGGTATCTACACCGACTCCAAGTCCGAGGACGTCTGGACGTCGCTGATGCTCCACGAGCGTGGCTGGAAGACGATCTACATCCCGAAGACGCTCGCTGTCGGCGACGCGCCCGAGACCATCGAGGCCTACACCAAGCAGCAGCTCCGCTGGGCGACCGGTGGGTTCGAGATCATGCTCACGCACAACCCCCTGAGCCCCCGTCGCAAGCTGACCATGGACCAGCGGTTGATGTACCTGGTCACGGCAACGCACTACTTGACCGGCATCGCCCCTGGCCTGCTGCTCTTCGTGCCCGCGCTGGAGATCTTCTTCGATCTCCGTCCCGTGAACCTCGACATCACCTGGTCGACCTGGCTGCTCTACTACGCCGGCTTCTACGTGTTGCAGATCCTGCTCGCCTTCTACACCCTCGGCTCGTTCCGCGGCGAGGTGTTGATGTTGGCGGCCGTCTCGTTCCCGATCTACATCCAGGCGCTGTGGAACGCCATCTCGGGCAAGGAGCAGAAGTGGCACGTGACGGGCAGCAAGACCCAGGCCCAGTCGCCGTTCAGCTTCATGATTCCGCAGGTGCTGGTGTTCGTCTTCTTGACCCTGACCTCCGTGGTCTCCATCTGGCGTGACCTCGGCAACAGCCAGTTCACCCTGGCGACCGCCTGGAACGTCACCAACACCTTCATCCTGGCCGCCTTCATGGTCGTCGCCTTCCGGGAGTCCTGGCGGAACAAGCATCCGCAGGCCGAGCCCGCAGCCAAGGAGTCGATCACCGTGGCCGAGCCCACCGAGGCTCCGCTGGACCACGCGATGGCCGCTGCGGCCCACGCTGTCGCCGACGCTCGGCAGGACACCGCCGACGACGACCCGGTCCCCGCCCTCACCATTCCCGAAGACTTCGACGATCGCGCTGCCGAGAGCAGTGACGACACCAATCCCCGCCGCGCGGCGAAAGAGGTAGTTGCATCATGACTTGGACCAACAGACTCCGTCTCTTCGGCGGCATCCTCGGCGTCATCGCGATCGTCGCGGTGCTGACCGTCATCTTCAACCAGCGGCAGACCCAGGCCGCCAGCTACGACGGCACCATCTCCGCCGACACCTACGTGGTGGGCGCGGCGTACGGCGGCACCGTCAGCGAGCAGTTCGTCAAGGACGGCGACGCCGTCAAGGTGGGCGACAAGCTCTTCACCATCCAGAGCGTGCAGCTCCAGCAGGACCTGTCCAACGGCCTCGAGGTCGCCAGCTCCGACGCCTACACCGTGGACAAGAAGGCCGGCACGCTGACCTACAAGGCCACCGTCGCCGGACTGGTCTCCGACCTGGAGGCCCAGCTGGGCAACGCGTTGAGCGGGGGCACACCGTTCGCCAAGATCACGGTGGCCGACACCGAGTTCGTCGAGGCGAACTACCTGCTCTCCCCTGGTGACTACGGCCGGGTGCAGACCGGGGCCGAGGCCAAGATCCTGCTGCCGAACAACCAGACCATCACCGGCAAGGTCACCTCCATCGAGGTCGCGACCGACCAGGGCAAGGCCCGCACGAAGGTCCGGATCGACAGCTCCGAGCTGCGCGACCCGGCCCTGGGCGCACTGACCAACTCGGGTACGCCCGTCACGGCCACCCTGCGGTTGCGCGACGACGGCCCGCTGGCCGGCGTCAGCGACAAGGCGTTCGACTTCGTCCGGCAGATCGGACTTTCATGATCTTGACCTCCACCAAGCTCGTCCTCGCCCATCTCTCCAAGCTCCACCTGACGGTCGCCGCCGGACTGGTGCTCACCCTCGGACTCGTGGGCTGCTCCGCAGCCTCGGGCCCGGGTGAGCCCGGCGACACCACCGCGCCGAGGGAGGCCGTGACCGCGGTCTTCCCGGCCAGCCAGGTCGATCCCCTGGTGGCGGCCGTGGTCAAGCGGGAGGTCAAGCCCCTACCGACCACCCGGCTCGCCGAGGGCCTCCTGCCCCCGACGAACCGGTGGTTCTCCGGACTCGTGTTCGGGGACCAACCCCAGCCGGTCTTCCCGTTGCCGCTCTCCTTTGGTCTGACCGAGACGGGCTTCGCCTTCGGTCAGCCCAAGGTCACGGCGACCGAGAAGAACATCGCCGGGGCCTACACCGCGGACGTCGGCGTCGACCTCGGGACCAAGTCCGCCGTGGTCAGCGCATACGACACGGTGTCGGTGACCGTCGACAGCCTCGACGGTGCGGGCGCCAAGCTCGGTCACACCGTGATCGCGGAGGGCTCGCCCTTCGTCAGCTACCACGCCGATCAGGCGGGGACGATCACCACGGCCGTGCCCTGGACCCAGCAGGGTGACCTCTGGACGACCCAGGCTGCGGGGACGACGTACGCGCTCGTCACCAAGGACGCCACCGTGTCCGGGAGCAAGATCGACCTGAAGAAGGACGGTTTCGCGACCTGGTTCCCGGTGCCGACCGACGGCTCAGCCGAGGCCGTTGCTGCCGTGGCGAAGGATCCGCTGACCGGCGGATCGGCGACCTACAAGGTCGACGCGGACACCGTCAGCACCACGCTGAGCTACGCCAGCGAGGGCAAGACGGCGTACGCGATGATGCCGCACCAGACCAAGAACGTGACCGGGGACTCGACCTGTGATCTCGGGACGTACCCGAGCATCTACGGGACGCTGACCCTGTGCGCCGGCAACGAGCTGTCCTGGAAGGCTCCGCTGTCTGAGCCGACCAGCGCTCTCGACGTCGACGCGATGAGCAGCGACGACAAGGCGGAACTGTCCAAGCAGGTCGCCGCCGACATCGCCGCCACCCCGGATTTCCCGGCCGACACCTATTTCGGTGGCAAGGCCGTGTACCGGGCGGCGATGCTCTACCAGCTCGCCGACCAGCTCGGCGCGACGGAGGCCGCTGCCTCGATGAAGGAACGGCTCGTCACGGTCCTCGACCAGTGGACGGACCCGACCGGCTGCGACAAGCGTGAGGCGTTCTGCTTCGTGTACGACGAGCAGGCCAAGGGTCTGGTCGGGCTCACCCCGTCGTTCGGCTCCGAGGAGTTCAACGACCACCACTTCCACTACGGCTACTTCCTGTACGCCGCGGGCGTACTGGGCGAGAAGGACCCGAGCCTGGTGACGAAGTGGGCGCCGGTGATGAACCTGCTGGCGGCCGACATCGGCTCGTTCGGTGAGAACAAGGCGTTCCCCGACCTCCGGGTCTTCGACGTCTACGCCAGCCACTCGTGGGCCTCGGGCACCTCGCCCTTCGCCGACGGGAACAACCAGGAGTCCAGTTCCGAGGCGATCACCGCCTGGACCGGCCTGGCCATCTGGGCCAAGGCGAGCGGCAACGCCGACCTCGAGACCGAGGCCACCTGGCTGCTCTCGCTCGAGGCGCAGGCGGGTCTGACCTACTGGACGAACATCGACCGCAGCGAGTCGGTCTACACCGGCTACGGCCACGAGATCGTCACCCTGAACTGGGGCGGCAAGCGTGACTACGCGACCTGGTTCTCCCCCGAGCCGGCGGCCATGCTGGGCATCCTCGTGATCCCGATGAGCCCGGCCTCGACCTACCTCGGTGGTGACTCGGCCCGGATCGACGCCAACGTCAAGGAAGCGACCGGGGGCAAGTTCGACCAGAAGTTCGGCGACTACCTGCTGATGTACTCCGGCCTCGCCGGGGAGACCCAACGGGAGGCGGCCCTGTCCCAGGCCCGCACCCTGGACGCGAAGTGGATCGACGACGGCAACAGCCGGGCTTACATGTTGGCGTGGTTGATGTCCCTGAAGTCCTGATCAGACTTGCGTGCCGACCCGAGCTGCGGGCTCGGCGGCACGCGATAGGCCTGGCGGCGGGTTCGGTGCCTGCCCGCCAGGAACGGGCGCGACGCTATCTCGATGATGAGGTAGCGTCGCTTCGCCATGTCCGGACCACCTCGACGGCTCCCGGTTATACCCGCCCAGTGGCGGTCGTACCCCTGTGGCGGTCGTACCCCTGTGGCGGTCGGACCCTGTGGCGGTCGGACCCTGTGGCGGTCGTACCCCTGTGGCGGTCGTGCCCTACCTCCCCCGGCCCTCTGCAGGTTTCGCAGGTATACCTGCGATGTCCCCGCTTTACCCGCGATATATCCCGGGTAAAGCGCACAATTCGCAGGTAACTGGGCTGTCGGGGACGGCCGTGGTCCGTGAAAACTTTGGGGTCGGGTGCGGTTGGTTGGGTGGTT
>DATDBS010000113.1:0-4357 GCA_036524735.1 Propionibacteriaceae bacterium | reverse complement strand
GAAGAGCCATGACCAAGCACGGGATCCAAATAGTGCATAAAATTGGCATTGACTTTTAAGCACGCTGTTGAGTTCTCAAACTTCGGGCACACACCTAACCGAAAACAAATTCAGCGCGGGGCAACTCGATAAACATTATTCGGTTTGTTCCACGATTGCAAATCCGTGTCTCAGACCTTCCCAGGCATGACGACCGACCGGATTTCTGTGTACCTGTTGCTCGCACACAACGTCCGGACAATCACTGGCCTGGGTCCTTCGGGGTCGGCCGCCTCGGGGTGATCCCCGCTGCGTCCTGCGCCCCCGTGAAGGCTTGATGAACATTACGCCCACGTGACGGGGTGGTCAAATCCAGGTTGCGTGGCCCTGATCACGGCGTACAGGCACGGCGTGTCGGTTGAGCTCAGCCACGGCGGATGGTAGCCGCGCCGACCGTCTTCTTGCCCCGGCGTACGACCACGAAGCGGCCGTGCAGGAGGTCGGACTCGGCGAGGTCGGCGTCCGGGTCGGACACCTTGCGGTTGTTCACGTAGGCCCCGCCCTCGGCAATCGCGCGTCGGGCCGCGCTCTTGCTGGCCACCACCCCGGCGCGTTCCAGGAGATCGACCACGGAGGGCAACCCAGGCTCCCCCGCGATCTCCACTCCCCCGACCTCGGTCACCACCCCGGCCAGGACGGACTCACTGAGCTCAGCCAGATCCGCCCGTCCGAACAGAGCCGCCGCGGCAGCCACCGCAGCGTCCCGGTCGGCCGGCGAGTGCACGAACGCCGTCACATCGTCGGCGAGGGCCTTCTGCGCAGCGCGCAGGTAGGGCTGTTCCTGGGTCTGGCGCTCCAGATCCTCGATCTCCTCGCGGCTCCGCGGGCTGAACACCTTCAGGTACTCGATGACCTTCTCGTCCTCGGCGTTCAGGAAGAACTGATGGAAGGCGTACGGCGAGGTCATCTGCGGGTCGAGCCAGACCGTGCCCCCCTCGGTCTTGCCGAACTTGGTGCCGTCCGCCTTGGTCAGCAGCGGGGTGGCCAGTGCGTGCACCCGGGAGCCCTCGGCACGGCGTACCAGCTCCACCCCGGCAGTCACGTTGCCCCACTGGTCGCTGCCGCCGAACTGGAGCGTGCAGCCGTACGTCCGGAAGAGCTCGAGGTAGTCCAAAGACTGGAGCAAGACGTAGGAGAACTCCGTGTAGGAGATCCCGTCCTCGAGGCGGTTCCGGACGACGTCGCGGGCCAGCATCCGGTTGACCGGAAAGTGCTTGCCGACGTCGCGGAGGAAGTCCAGCACCGACATGGGCCCGGTCCAGTCCAGGTTGTTCACCACCCGGGCCGCAGCCGGTCCGGTGAAGTCGACGTACTTCTCGACCTGCTCGCGGATCCGCTCCACCCACGCACCGACGGTCTCTTTCGAGTTGAGCGTGCGCTCCCCGGAGTCCTTGGGATCACCGATCATCCCGGTGGAACCGCCGACCAGGATGAGCGGCCGGTGCCCGGCCCGCTGCAGATGGCGGGCAACGATGAGCTGGACCAGGTTGCCGAAGTGGATGCTGGGCGCCGTCGGGTCGAACCCCACGTAGAACGTGACCGGCCCGGCGTCGAGGTGGGCCGACAGGGCCTCCTCGTCGGTGGAGTTGGCCAGCAGGCCCCTCCACTTGAGCTCGTCGAGTACAGCGCTCACGGGTCGAAACTCCCTCTCATCGGTCGGCGTCCGCCAGCACGGCGAACCGGGTCGACCCTATTCCTGCCAGGCCAGCAACGCTCCGGCCGGATCCACCGGCGTGCGAGCGAACTCGGCCACCGACTCCAGGGCGGTCTGCACCTCACCCATCTGGTCACGCACCCGCTCACCGGCCGTGCCGCCCCGGCCGTTGCGGCTCGCGATGGACCCCGCCACGGTCAGCACCTCGAGCACCGGACCCGTGAGCTGGGTCGAGATCTCGGGCAGCTGGTCGACCGTCAGGTCGGACAGCTCGATCCCGCGTGTCTCGCAGTAGCGCACGGCCGCCCCGGCGATGTGGTGCGCCTCGGCGAAGGGGACGCGTTGGCGTACCAGCCAGTCGGCCACATCGGTCGCGAGCGAGAAGGCCTTCGGGGCCAGCGACTCCAGGCGTTCGGGATGGAAGGTCAACGTGGCGATCATCCCGGCGACGGCGGGCGTCAGGACCAGGAGCTGGTCGATGGAGTCGAAGATCGGCTCTTTGTCCTCCTGCAGGTCCCGGTTGTACGCCAGCGGCAGACCCTTGAGCGTGGCCAGCAGACCGGTCAGGTTGCCGATCAACCGGCCCGCCTTGCCGCGGGCCAGCTCGGCGACGTCGGGGTTCTTCTTCTGCGGCATGATGCTCGACCCGGTCGACCAGGCGTCGGACAAGGTGACGAAGCCGAACTCGTAGGTCGACCACATGATCACCTCCTCGCTGATGCGGGAGAGGTCGACCGCGATCTGGGCAGCCACGAAGCAGGCCTCGGCGACCAGGTCCCGCGACGCGGTGCCGTCGATGGAGTTCGCGACGCTGCCGGCGAACCCGAGCTGGGCAGCGACGTAGGTCGGGTCGAGGCCGAGCGAGGTGCCGGCCAGGGCCGCGGAACCGTACGGGCTGAGCGCGAGCCGTCGGTCCAGGTCCCGAATCCGTTCGCAGTCCCGCAGCAGCGGCCACGTATGAGCCAGCAGGTGGTGGGAGAGCAGGATCGGTTGGGCGTGCTGGAGGTGCGTACGCCCCGGCATGGCCACTCCGTGGTGGGTCTGGGCCTGCCCGAGAAGCGCCGCGATCACGTCGTGCACCTCCCCGGCGAGCAACCGCAGGCTGTCGCGCAGGTACATCCGGATCAGCGTGGCGATCTGGTCGTTCCGGGAGCGTCCCGCCCGCAACCGTCCGCCGAGGTCCGCCCCGGCGATCTCGGTCAGCCGACGCTCCAGCGATCCGTGCACGTCCTCGTCGGTGGGCGCCGGGCCGTACTCCCCCGACGTCACCTCGGCCTCGAGCTGGTCCAGCGCGGTGGTCATGCCCGCCAGCTCGTCGTCGGTCAGCAACGAGGCTCGGTGCAGGGCCCGGGCGTGCGCCCTGGAACCGGCGATGTCGTAGCGGGCCAACCGCCAGTCGAACTGGGTCGACTGGCTGAGGGCGAACATCGCCTCGGCCGGTCCGCCCTCGAAGCGGCCGCCCCACAGCTTCCCGGTGTGGGCGGCGTCGGTGGTGGGCTGGTTCACGTGCACGTCCTTGGCTGGATCGGTCTGGTCTGGTGAGCGTCAGGTCGGACTGGGCGGGGCGGGCTTACCGCGGCTCAGCTGCAGGAACGCCTCGGCGAGCTGGGCGCCACCCTCGGGGCTGCGGGTGATCAACAAGATGGTGTCGTCCCCGGCGATGGTGCCCAGGATCGAGTCCCAGCCGACGCGGTCGACGGCGGAAGCGAAGTACTGGGCCGCACCGGGCGGCGTACGCAGCACGACCAGGTTGGCGGACGCTTCCGCCGAGACCAGGATCTCGCTGCACAACCGGGCCAGCCGGCCCTCGAACGAGGCGAACTCACCGACCTGTGGCGTACGGTCACCGCCGTCGCTGGGCACCGCGTAGACGAGGTGGCCGCCTCCGCCCCGGACCCGGACCGCGCCGACCTCGACGAGATCGCGCGACAAGGTGCCCTGTGTGACCGGCAACCCGTCGACGGCCAAGAGCTCGGCGAGCTCGGTCTGCGAGCGGACCTGGTGGGCACTCAGCAGAGCGATGATCTTGGCGTGCCGCGCCGTCTTGGTCAGCGGGCTCGACCGATGATCGGTCACGGTCACGACCGGCTCGACTGGTCGAGGAACGCCAGGATGGCCTTCTGCACGTGGCGGCGGTTCTCCGCCTCGTCCCAGACCACCGACTGAGGCCCGTCGATCACGGCCGCGTCGATCTCCTTGCCGCGGTAGGCGGGCAGGCAGTGCAGCACCAACGCATCCGGGTCCGCCCCCAGCATCAGCTCGCTCGTCACCGCGAACGGGGTGAAGATCGACAGCCGGTCGACCCCGTCGTTCTCCTGACCCATCGAGATCCAGGTGTCGGTGGCCACGACGTCGGCGCCGGCGACCGCTTCGGCCGCCGTGTCGACGACCCGGACGCTGCCACCCGTCGTCGCCGCGATGCCGGCGGCGCGAGCGGCGATCTCGGGATCGGGCTGGAAACCTGGCGGGCCTCCGATGACCACATGCATCCCGGCCACCGCGCCGCCGAGCGCGTACGACTGCGCCATGTTGTTCGCCGCGTCCCCGACGTACGCCAGGGTCACGCCCGCGAGCGTGCCCTTGCGCTCGCGGATCGTCTGCAGGTCGGCCAGCACCTGGCACGGGTGGTAGGAGTCGGTCAGGCCGTTGATCACGGGTACGTCG
>DATDBS010000112.1:0-15129 GCA_036524735.1 Propionibacteriaceae bacterium | reverse complement strand
CATGTTCTCCGGTAAAGGCGCATCCAGATGACCTTCCTGCACCATGCTCGGCGGGTGACCGGCTCGGTCGTCGGGGCCCTGATCCTGTCCGGGATGACCCTTTCGCCGGTTCCGACAGCCGTAGCGGTGCCCGAGGGGCCGATCCTCATCCAGACCGCGGCACCGACCCCGCCGGCACCGACCCTGCAGGCGCAGGTTGACTACCCCCGGTACGGCCAGAGCGGCGCCAAGGTGCGCGCGGTCCAGAACAAGCTGATCGCCGCCGGCTACCTGAAGGCGGAGCTGAACGGTGGTCAGTTCGGACCGAAGACCAAGTCGGCGATCACGGCGGTGCAGAAGAAGTACGGGGTGTCGGCGACCGGCAAGCTGAACGCGGCCACCACGAAGGCGCTGGACAAGGCCGTCGCCGCAGCGACCGGACCGAAGACCTGGTACCACTCCGAGACCATCGGCACGTCGGCCGACGGGCGTCCGATCGTGGCCTACCGAGCCGGCGAAGCGGGCAAGCCCGTGGTGATGGTCGTGGCCACCATGCACGGCGAGGAGAACTTCGGTCAGTACGTCGCCCGCGGTCTGCTCGAGGGCAAAGCGATCACCGACGTCGACCTGTGGGTCGTACCGGTGTTGAACCCGGACGGCCTCGCGAAGGACCGTCGCTGGATCAAGGACAGCGTCGACCTGAACCGCAACTTCCCGAACCGCTTCATCAAGCGGGCGAACTCGGGACCGAAAGCCGCGTCCGGCAAGGAGACGCGCGTGATCATGGCGTTCCTGGACCGGGTCGACCCGGAGTACCTGGTGTCGTGGCACCAGCCGCTGTACGGCGTGGACACCTACCGGGTGAAGGACAAGGCGCTGATGAATCGTTTGGCGACGGGTCTGAAGCTCCCGAAGAAGTCCCTGGACTGCCACGGTTCCTGCCACGGGACGATGACCGGCTGGTTCAACGCGAACCACGAGGGCGCGGCGATCACCCTCGAGTACGGCAGCACCGCACGGTCGATGAAGACGATGAAGGGGCGTGACGCCGACGCCGTGCTGGAGGCGATCGGGGGCCGGCGAGCCAAGTAGTGGTGAGGGGCTGGTGGAAGCGCACGTGGACATCGCCCCCACCAGCCGGCTCGAGATCAATCAGGGCTGGACTGACTGACAGCAACTAGATTGAACCTTCAATCTTCGTCGGCGTCCACTTTTGGGGACAGCGTTCACTCAAGACTGGCTCAGGATTCTGGGGCGCGGTGAACGGGTGAAACGATGAGTCGTGACCAGGGCAGCGCGGTGAGGGCTCAGGCGAGCATCCTGCACCTCGACCTGGACGCCTTCTTCGCCTCGGTCGAGCAGCGTGACAAGCCGTCCTTGCGCGGCAAACCGGTCGTGGTCGGCGGCATCGGCCAGCGTGGGGTCGTGGCCACGGCGTCGTACGAGGCCCGCGTGTTCGGCGTCCGCTCGGCCATGCCGGCGCACGAGGCCCGGCGCCGCTGCCCGAACGCGGCGTTCCTGGCCGGGAGGTTCGGTGCGTACCGCGAGGCCAGTCGGGCGGTGATGGGCATCCTGAGATCGCTGTCGCCGCTCGTCGAGCCGTTGTCGCTGGACGAGGCCTTCGTCGACCTGCTGAGCGCCAACCGTCCTGTCGAGCTGACCCGGGCTGGTCTGTTGACCCTGACCGCCGAGATCAAATCCGAGATCGCCGAGGCGACCGGTGGGTTGACGGCCAGCGTCGGGGTCGCGTCGTCGAAGTTCCTGGCCAAGATCGCGAGCGAGCTCGACAAGCCGGACGGCTGCTTCGTCGTGGACCCCGGGACCGAGGTCGAGCTGCTCGCCCCGATGAAGATCGGCGTCATCCCCGGAGTCGGGCCCGTCACCCAGGACAAGCTGCAACGGATCGGGGTGGTCACGGTCGGGGACCTGCACTCGGTGTCGCTCGACGAGCTGGTCCGCGCCGTCGGCCGGACCCACGCCACGGGGCTGGCCGAGCTGGCGTACGCCCGCGACGACCGGGCCGTCGAACCCGACCGGGAGACCAAGTCCATCTCCGTCGAGGACACCTTCGAGAAGGACCTCGTCGACCCGACGGCGTTGCGCGAGATCCTGCACCGCGACGCCCGCCAGGTCGCCACCCGACTCGTGGCCGCGCGGCTCTTCGCCCGGACGGTGACGATCAAGGTCCGCCGGCACGACTTCTCCACCCTGACCCGCTCCCGGACGCTGCTCAGCGCCACCGACCGCCGCGAGGTGATCGGCTCGGTCGCCCAGTCCCTGCTCGACGCGGTGGACGTGACCAATGGCGTACGGCTGCTCGGAGTCGGCGTCGCCGGGCTGACCGACGTGCTGCAGGAGGACCTGTTCACCGTCGACGACGCGCCGACCGAGGACGAGACCGTGCAGGTGGATCAGGCTCCCACCGCCCCGGCGGACTCGGAGCCCGCCCCGTCGCCGCGCTGGCTGCCCGGGCTGGACGTCGAGCACGACGAGCACGGCCGGGGCTGGATCTGGGGTTCGGGACTGGGGCGGGTGACGGTCAGGTTCGAGACGCGAGACACCCCGCCCGGCCCGGTGCGCACCTTCTCGACCGAGGACCCAGCCCTGCGACTCGTCGCCGTGGGGGTCTAGGCTCGCCGGTCTTCAGCTGGCGACGAGGCTGCTGGTCGCGGCCTCGATCAGACCGCGGAAGAGGGCGTAGTCGTCCCCGTTCTCGGGATGCCACTGGACGGCGAGCCAGAAGGGCCGGTCGGGGTTCTCGATGGCCTCGACCGTGCCGTCGGCCGCTCGGGCGGAGGCGACGAACCCGGGGTGGCTGACCACGGACTGGTGGTGGTGACAGCTGACCTGGACGTGGTCGCCCACCATCCGCCGGACCCGGGACTCGGCCACCGTGTCGATCGCGATCCAGCCGAACGCGTCGCCACCGGGTGAGTGCTCGTCGTGCCCGACCACGTCGGGCACATGCTGCTGCAGCGCTCCACCGCCGTGCACCGCCATCAGCTGCATGCCGCGGCAGATACCCAGCGTGGGGAGCTCGGCCTGCTCGGCGGCGGCCAGCAGGGCGAGCTCCCAGCCGTCCCGGTCGGGTCGCAGCCCACCGGTCAGCGGGTGGGGCTGATCGCCGTAGCGGGCAGGGTCGACGTCGGCGCCGCCGCTGACCACCAGCCCGTCGAGCCGGGCGACCAGGCCGTCCGCGACGTCGTACTGGGGCGGCAGCAGCACCGCGATCCCGCCGGCGGCCTCGACGCACCGGGCGTAAACGGCGGGCAACAGGTCTGCAGGTTGCTCCCAGACCCCCCACGACGCGACCTCGCGATAGGTCGTGAGCCCGATCAGTGGACGTCGTCCGCGTTCACCCGCCGTGCTCGTCATGGCTTCATGCTCCCAGACCCGACCGGCTCGGCGCAGGGACGTCAGACCGGAGTGACGTACGCGCCGCTGATGCCACCGTCGACCAAGAAGGTGTTCGCGGTGATGAAGCTCGACTCGTCGGACGCGAGGAAGAGCACGGCGTTGGCGATCTCCTCGGGCTCGGCGAACCGGCCCAGCGGGATGTGTACCAGCCGCCGCGCCGCTCGTTCGGGATCGGAGGCGAAAAGCTCCTGGAGCAGCGGGGTGTTGACCGGTCCCGGGCACAGGGCGTTGACCCGTACGCCGTCGCGTGCGAACTGCACGCCGAGCTCACGGCTCATCGACAGCACGCCGCCTTTGGACGCCGAGTAGGAGATCTGCGAGGTCGCCGCCCCCATCACGGCGACGAAGGACGCCGTGTTGATGATCGAGCCGCGATGCTGGTCGATCATGTACGGCAGCGCCGCCTTGCAACACAGGTAGACACTCGTCAGGTTCACCTCCTGAACCCGGCGCCAGGCCTCGAGGTCGGTGGTCAGGATCGAGTCGTCCTCCGGCGGAGAGATGCCGGCGTTGTTGAAGGCGATGTCGACCGAGCCGTAGGTCTCGTACGCCAGCGCGAAGAGGGCGTCGACCTCGGCCTTGTCGGTGACGTCGGTCCGCAGGTACGTGCCCTGGACCTCGTCGGCGACCTCGGGACCCCGGCGGTCGTCGACGTCGCCGATGACCACCTTCGCCCCCTCAGCCGCCAGCCGTTTGACGCTGGCCAGCCCGATGCCCGAGCACCCGCCGGTGACGACCGCAACGCGGCCCTCGACCCGTCCTGCCATGTTCTCCCTGCCTTCTCTGTTGCTGTCTGATCGTGGTGTTGCTGGCTGATCGTGGGTGTTGCTGGCTGATCGTGGGTGTTGCTGGCTATTCGCTGCTGAAGAAGACGTTCTTCTCCTCGGTGAACGCGTTCGGTGCGTCCGGTCCGAGCTCACGGCCCAGGCCGGACTGCTTGAAGCCGCCGAACGGGGTCCAGAACCGGACCGAAGCATGCGAGTTCACGCTCAGGTTGCCGGCCTGGATCCCTCGGGAGACCCGCAGCGCGCGGCCGAGGTCGGCGGTGAAGATCGAGCCGGACAGGCCGTAGTCGGTGTCGTTGGCCAGGGCGACCGCCTCGGTCTCGTCGGCGAAGGGCAGCACCGCGACCACCGGTCCGAAGACCTCCTCGCGCCAGATCCGCTGCTGAGGGGAGGTGGCCAGGACGACCGAGGGTGGCACCCAGAACCCGGGTCCCTGCGGCGCCGACCCTGCGAACGCGACGTCCACCTCGTCGAGATAGCCCTGCACCGTGGACCGCTGCTGAGCGGAGATCAGCGGCCCCATCTCGGCGTCCGCCTGGCTGGGGTCACCGACCTTGAGCCCGGTCACCGCGGTCTGGAGCCGGGCGAGGAACTCGTCCAGCGCCGAGTCCTGGACCAGGATCCGGGACCGTGCGCAGCAGTCCTGGCCGGCGTTGTCGAACACGGCGTACGGGGCTGAAGCGGCAGCCTTGGCCAGGTCGGCGTCGGCGAAGATCACGTTGGCGCTCTTGCCGCCGAGCTCGAGAGTGCAGCGCTTCACCTGATCGGCGCAGCCCGCCATAATCCGCTTGCCGACCGCGGTGGAGCCGGTGAAGCAGACCTTGCGGACGGCGGGGTGGGTGACGAAACGCTGCCCGACCACGTCTCCGCGGCCAGGGAGGACAGTGAACACGCCCTCCGGCAGCCCGGCCTCCAGGCCCAGCTCGGCCAGCCGTACGGCGGTCAGCGGGGTCAGCTCCGCGGGTTTCAGGACCACGGTGTTGCCCGCCGCGAGCGCCGGAGCGAAGCCCCAGCCGGCGATCGGCATGGGGAAGTTCCAGGGCACGATGATGCCGACGACCCCAAGGGGCTCGTGGAAGGTGACGTCGATCCCCCCGGCCACTGGGATCTGGCGACCGAAAAGCCTCTCCGGTGCGGCGGAGTAATAGTTGAGGACGTCGCGGACGTTGCCGGCCTCCCAGCGGGCGTTGCCGATCGTGTGCCCGGAGTTCATCACCTCGAGCCGGGCCAGCTCCTCCAGATGCTCGTCGACGAGGGCGGCGAAGCGCCGGAGCAACCGCGCACGCTCGCCCGGCGCCACGTCCCGCCAGGCGGGGAACACCTCCGCCGCCCGGGCGATGACGGCGTCGGTCTGCTCGGGGCCGGCCATCGCCACCTCGGCGAAGACTTGCTCGGTGGCCGGGTTGATCAGCGAAACTGGCGACAGTTCGGCAGTTTCAGCCACGGGAACCCCCGATCTGTCGCCAGTTTCGGATCGGTGAGGGTGGGGTGGGTGGTGGCGGGAGTTCGGCGAGCACGGGCTACATCCTCTCGAAGCTGCGCTGCAGCTCCCAGTCGGTGACGGCGGCGTCGAAGGCGGTCAGCTCGACGTCGGCCATGTTCGTGTAGTGGTCGACGACCTCGTCACCGAAGCAGGTGCGGGCGATGGCCGAGCCGTGGAAGGCGTCGCGAGCGGCCCGGAGCGTACGCGGCACGCTCGGCAGTCCGGAGGTGTAGGCGTTGCCGGTCAGCTCCGGCCCCAGCTCCAGCTGGTGCTCGATCCCGTACAGCCCACCGGCCAGCATCGCCGCCAGGGCGAGGTACGGGTTGACGTCACCGCCCGGCAACCGGTTCTCCAGCCGAGCACTCGGACCGGAACCGACCAGCCGTACGGCGCAGGTGCGGTTGTCCCGGCCCCAGGCGATTGTGGTCGGGGCGAATGAGGCGGCGGCAAAGCGCTTGTACGAGTTGATGTTCGGCGCGTAGAGCAGGGTGAAGTCCGCCATCGTCGCCAGCAGTCCGGCGATGAAGTGGTCGTAGAGGGGTGTCCTCCCCGCGTCGTCGGCGAAAACCAGGGACCCGTCCTCGCCGCGGAGCGACAGGTGGATGTGGCAGGAGTTGCCCTCGCGCTCGTTGTACTTGGCCATGAAGGTGAGGGCCTTGCCCTGCTGGGCGGCGATCTCCTTGGCGGCGTTCTTGTAGACGGCGTGGTTGTCGGCGGTGGTCAGGGCCTCGGCGTAGAGGAAGCCGATCTCGTGCTGCCCGAAGTTGCATTCCCCCTTGGCCGACTCGACGTCCATCCCGGCGGCGTACATGACGTTGCGGATCTCCCGCAGCAGCGGCTCGACCCGGCTGGTCCCGAGGATGGAGTAGTCGACGTTGTACTGGTTGACCGGTACGAGATCGCGGTAGCGGCTGTCCCAGGCTGCTTCGTAACTGGTGTTGAAGGCGATGAACTCGAGCTCGGTGCCGGCCAGCGCGACGTAGCCCTGGGCGGCGGCCGCCGCCAGCTGGGTCTTGAGGATGGTGCGAGGCGACTGGGCGACCGGGGTGTGGTCGAGCGTGACGAGGTCGCACTGGATCAGGGCGGAGCCGGGCTGGTGCGGCAGCAGCCGGATGGTCTGCAGGTCGAGAGAGAATTCCATGTCGCCGTAGCCGGTGTCCCACGACGACATCGCGTAGCCGCCGACCGTGTTCATGTCGATGTCGACGCTGAGCAGGTAGTTGCAGCCCTCGGTGCCGTGTCCGAGCACGTGCTCGGCGAAGTACGCCGCGTGCAGCCGTTTGCCCTGCAGCCGGCCCTGCATGTCGGTGAAGGCGACCACGACCGTGTCGAGGTCGCCCTCGTTGATCCGCCGGCGCAGGTCGTGCACGCTCAGGTGACGGTCGTTGCGCAGCTTCGGGTTCGTGACGTCTGGGGTCATCGTCGGCCTCTCCTCGTTCCGGTCGTCAGGTCTCCAACCTCGCCGCTCACAACAGTCCCCGCAACAGGGCGGCCGTGTCGTCGCAGTGCTGCTCCATCTCCCGACGGGCCCGGTCGGGCTTGCCGGCCAGGATCGCGCCGACGATCGAGTCGTGCTGGGCGTCGGAGTGCTGGATGTTCACCGCCAGCACCGGGATGGCGATCAACATGTCGTGCAGATCAGCCTGCACCCCCGTCACCGCGTCGACCAGCTGGGGCGAGCCGGTCAGGGCCGCGATGGCCAGGTGCAGTCGCGAGTCCGCCTGCCGGTGCTCGGCGGGGTCGGTGGCGGCGGCCACCGCGGCCAGTGCGGCCGAAACCCGGTCGCGCTGGTCGGCGTCCAGGTCCCGGCTCGCCGCCAGCTGGCAGGCTCCGGGCTCGACGACGCGTCGGAAGGTGAGCGAGTCCAAGAGCACGGGCCGGCGTACGCCCAGGGTGTCGGTCGCCGGGTCCCCCGGCGTGGTCGGCTGGTGGTCGACCACGGTGCCGCCCCCGCGGCCCCGGGTGGTCCTGACCATCCCGGCCGTCCGCAGCGCGGCGATCGCCTCTCGCAGCGTGGCTCGAGAGACACCCATCCGCTCGGCCAGCTCACGCTCAGGCGGCAGTGGGCCGCCGTCGGGATAGACCCCGAGCCTGATGGCGGTGGCCAAGCGTTCGACGCAGTCCTCGAAGGCGTGCCGGCTGCGGGCCGCTCCGAGCACGACGTCCGCGAGCTCGGAACCGGTCAGGGCTTGCCGTCCACGGCGCCCTGCATGAAGTTCTTCTTCCCGCTCACGTGCCAGGACACGAACGAGAAGATCAACACCACCAGGACCGCGATCGGGGCGTAGTTGAAGGTCTCCGAGGTGACCGGGGCCACCGGCGGCAGCACGAACAGGATGCAGATGATGACCACCCAGACCACCGCGACCCAGCCGATCAGTGGGCTCCACCGACCCAGGTTCCAGGGCCCGGGCTTGAACTCGGGGTTGAGGCGACGCAGCAGCACCGGGATGACGTAGGCGATGTAGAGCCCGATGACGGCGATCGAGGTGACCGCGAAGTACGCCGTCGTCGAGACCAGAGCCGGCGAGGCCAAGATGATCGAGAGCACGACACACAGCCAGATGGAGTTGGTCGGGGTGCCCGTCCGCGGGTTCACCTTGGCCCAGATCTTCGAGCCCGGCAGGGCGTTGTCGCGGGAGAACGCGTACGACATCCGCGAGTTCGCCGTGACCGAGGCCATGCCGCAGAAGAACTGGGCGACGCAGACGATGAAGAGCAGGAACTTGGCCACCGTGGGGTTGTCCAGGGCGTCGAGGAAGATCTGCGCCGGCGGCAGGCCCGTCGACGACTCCGACAGCGCCGCCAGTCCGGCCTCGCTGCGGTCCGTGATCGCCGCGGTGATCGAGTACAGCAGGATGAAGCCGCCGATCACCGAGACGGCGACGCTGGTGACGATGCCGCGGGGCGCCGCCTTGGCCGCGTTCTTGGTCTCCTCGGCGACGTGGGCGGAGGCGTCGTACCCGGTGTAGGTGTACTGCGCCATCAGCAGACCCATCAAGAAGACGTAGGGCAGGAAGCTCCAACCGGTCTCGTTGTGGAAGCCGGTCAGGGTCCAGGACACGGACTGGTGCTTCTCGGGCAGGATCCACAGCGCACCGACGATGACCAGCACGCCGCCCACGTGCCACCAGGCGGAGACGTTGGACAGCAGCGAGACCAGGTTGACCCCGAACGCGTTGAGCAGCGCGTGCACCACGATGATGGCCACGAAGAGCGCGAACGTCTTGGTCGGAGTCGGCTCGACGCCCCAGACCAGGCTCATGAAGGCCATCCAGGTCGTCGCGCATCCGAAGTCGATGGCGGCCGTGACCGCCACCTCGCCGAGGAAGTTGAACCAGCCGGTGAACCAGGCCCACTCGCGCCGGTTCTTCCGGGCCAGCCGTCCCGCCCAGAAGTAGAGCCCGCCCGCGGTCGGGTAGCGGGAGCAGACCTCCGCCATGGCGGCCGCCACGGCCAGCACCATGATGCCGACGAGCAGCCAGCCGAGCACCAGGGTCGACGGACCACCGGAGCGCAGCGCGATCCCGTACGAGGTGATGCACCCGGCCAGGATCGAGATGATCGAGAACGAGACCGCGAAGTTGGAGAAGCCGGACATCCCCCGGTGCAGCTCCTGGGTGTAGCCGAGCTCGGCCAGAGCCCTCGCGTCGTCATCCATCTGCTGGTCGATCGTCATCCGTGCTCCCGTCCCCGAACCGCTACCTGACGCAGATTCTGGTGGAGCAGCCACGATCGGTCAATGGTCTGACCTCAAACCATTTCTCCGACCGTCACGTCGGCTGCCCTTCCGCGGCCCGGGAGCGTTCAGATTCAACCGGACGTCGGCCATCCGGATGCCGAAGCAGAGAAGGGCGGCCAGGATCTCGAACCACCCGGGTTCAGACGACCACCGGTTGGCGGTGACCACGATGGCCGCCGCGAGCAGGGCCGGGATGGCGTACAGACCGGTGTGCAGGACCTCGGGCAGCCGGCCCAGCAGCACGTCGCGCAGGGTGCCGCCGCCGATCGCGGTGGTCATGCCGAGCAGCACCGCCTGCTCGACCCCCACCCCGTACCGCAGCGCCAATCCGGTGCCGGTGACGGCGAAGAGGCCGAGCCCGGCCGCGTCGAGCACCGTGATCAGCGGCGCCAAACGGTCCAGTCGGCGGCCGACCAGGGCCGCCACGAGTCCCCCCGCCAGGGCGACGGTCAGGTAGCGCCAGTCGCTGAACGTGGTCGGCGGCAGGTTCCCGAGCAGCACGTCGCGGATGATGCCGCCGCCGAGCGCGGTGATCATGCCGAGGGTGACGATCCCGAAGACGTCGAGCCGGGCGACCCGGGTCGCGGTGAGCGCGCCGTTGACCGCGAAGGCGAAGGTGCCGACCAGGTCCAGGACGAGCAGCGGTTGGAAGACGTAATCCATGCGCACTCTCTATCGCACCGATCCCCGCGACGCGTGCGGCGACCACGCGGTGGCGTCCGTAGGATCAGACGATGGCCATGTGGGTGGGTTCGCTGGAGTTCGACCTGTTGCTCGGGGACGTGCACTCGCTGAAGGAGAAGCGCTCCCTGGTACGCCCCCTGGTCGCCGACCTGCGCCGGAAGTTCTCGGTCAGCGTCGCCGAGGTCGACCACCTGGACCTGCACCGGCGGACCGGGATCGGCGTCGCCGTGGTCGGTCCGGACCAGGCCCACCTCGTCGAGGTGCTCGACACCGTCGAGCGGACCGTGGTCTATCACCCCGAGGTCGAGCTGCTGTCCGTACGCCGCGTGCTCAGATCGTCCGAGGACTGACAGTTTTCACGTCAGTCGGACGGCCACGGGCGGGTCACTTGGGCCAGCACGTCAGCAAGATCGCCCACGTCGCCGAGCGCACCGGTGGCTACAGCGATGACGAAGTCGTACGCCTCGTCGTTCGACATGGTGAGCTGTAACCCGTTGACACCCAGGAACGTGAGCGTCGCCGCCAGTGCGAGCCTCTTGTTACCGTCCACCAGAGCGTGGTTACGAGCGAGTGAGTGCAGCAGCGCCGCGGCCTTGGCGTGCAGGGTCGGATAGGCGTCTTCGCCGAACACCGTCGTCTGAGGGCGAGCGACGGCGGACTCGAGCAAACCGGCGTCACGGACCTGGACCTCAGCATCGAGGGTCCGTCCAGCCACGACCAAGACCTCGGCCAGGGTCAGGAAGATCACTGACCGAGTCGCCTGAGCGCTTCCGCGTACCGGGGAAGCTCCGAGTCGAGGACCCGATTGATGAGATCGGACCGGCTCTCGGTTTCGATGTAGTCCCGGATCGCACGTCTGGCGACATCCTGCATGGACGTGCTTTCGATCTCGGCTCGGGCCCTCAGCGCGTCGGCCTCGTCGTCGGTCAGTCGTAGAGTCATGGTCACAAGCTAATGATACCAATCGTGATACCAACCAGGCCAGGGTTTATCCCCGGTCGCGCGCCCCCGCGGCGTACGGGTCACCGAGGTCGACGTCGAGCACGGGCCGCGCGGGGTCCAGCAGGGCCGGCTCGCGGCGGCAGACGTAACGGCCCTCGCCGTCCGGCCCCGAGATCGTGTTGCCGTCCTCGATCACGTCACCGGCCTGGAAGAGGTAGACCCCGGTCGTGAAGAGCAGCTCGGCGATCTCACCCGGCTCCCGGTCACGGAAATGGCACTGCACGTCGGGCAGACCGAAGACGTGCAGTCCCAACGTGTCCATCACCAGGGCGCCCGCGTCTCCGGCGACGGTGAACAGCCGGACGTTGAGCAGCCCGTCCAGGTCGTCGGCGAGGAAGGCCTCCGGATCGCTCACCCGCTGGCTCTGCGCCCAGCTGATCACGGCCGGTGCGGTGGTCGAGACCAGGGCGGCGACCACCCGGGTGAGAGCGGCCACGCGCTGCTGCGGGGTCGAGTCGGCGGTCTTCATCTCGGTGAGGAGCACGCTGGCCCGGCAACCCGCGACCGCAGTCTCGGCGTCGGGCCAGGCCCAGGTCTGACCGACGTCGGGCAGCGTCTTGCCGTCGATGCCCAGCTCGCTGCCGGCCATCACAACGGTCACCAGGGGCGCGGACCCGTCAGCGGTGTGCGGGACGGTGAGCGAGCCGCCCTGGGCCTCGGTCTGCGGGGACACGGCCCGGAGCGCATCGAGAACTGCGGGGGCGGCCAGGTCGGGAGCCGCCGGGTACCACAGCTCGGCCACGAGCGCGGGGGCGATCTGGTCTTCAGTCACGGTCGGCTTTCGGTTCGAGGAACGAGCGGACGGCGTCGACGACGAGGTCGGGCCGGTCGATCATGATCAGGTGTCGGGAGTCGTCGATGACGACCTGTCGACCAGTCAACAGCCCGGCCAATCGCCGCTGGTCCGCGACCCAGCTCGACCCGCCGTCTCCGGCCGCGGTCAGGACGACCGTCGGAGTGCCCGGCCATGTCGACCCCTCCCGGATCCCGGCGAGATCGGCCACCTGGGCGCCGTACGCGGCCTGCTCGGCGATCACACTGGCGACGGTGTCGCCGCGCCGGTAGGTCTGCTGAGCGACCTCGGACACCGGGTCCCAGATCCGCCGTCGGGTGCTCTGGGCCGCAACCATCACCCGGTCGGCGAGCGAGCCGATCAGGCTGACCGGGCGTATCCGCATGGCCTCGCGGACGCCGTGGGCCAACGGCAACCAGACCGGAGCCGTACGCGAGCGCTTCGGGTCCCACTCCACGCTGCCGTCGACCAGGACCAGTCCGGCGATACCCGCGGGGTGCCGTCGTACGAGCGCTTCGGCGTGCAGACCGGCCATCGAATGGGCGACGACCACGACGGGGGTCTCGATCCGCTCGACCAGCTCGATCAGCGTGGCGATCTCCTCGTCCAGCTGGGGCACCCGCCCCGGCCACGGGGTGTCCAGCAGTCCGGGCCGGTCCAGCCGCACCACCGACAGGTCGCCGAGCTGCGCGGCCGTGTCGTCCCAGACGTACGACGGCACCCCGCACCCGCCGAGCAGGAGCACGGTCGGCTCGCCGGCGGGAGCAACGCTGAGGTGGACCTGACGTCCCCCGAGAGTCACCACCGACGAACCGGCGGCGAACCCCACGGCGTCAGCCCCGGTGGCCACGCCCACCGGCCATCACGTCGGGATGCGGAGTCGTTGCAGCACGAGCCCGGTCGGCCGGTGGGTAGACCGCGTCCTCACCGACGAGTCGGAAGCCGACCGCGGCGAACCACAGCGACGCGACCACCACCATCACGGCCTGGGGATAACCGAGCCCCGGCAGGTCGAGGACGAGCAGCGCCATCATCACGGTCAGGGCGACCACCTCGAACACCGACAGGGCCAAGACGATGCGCCGCCGGGCCTCGGTCTGCTGGTGGGACCGGACCATGGCGATGTAGGTCGCGACCATCGAGGCGACGATGCCGACCTGGGCGCCCACGCTGGTGAAGGTGTGGGCATAGTGCACACCGGACAGGGTGCCGGCCTCCTCGGCGACCTTGCACGCCTCGCTCAACGTCGGTGAGCAGTCCATCGCGAAGAACGCGTCGAAGAAGGTGGCCACCGCAAAGAGCAGCAGGAAGAGCGCCGACACGACCCACCAGCGCCCCGGCTGGGTCCGCAGCCCGGCCCGGGCGGCGTCGCGGTGCCGCCGCCACAGGACGAGCGCCCGGACCCCGAGGGCCCCCACGATCAGCGCGGTGATCAGGTCACCGCCGCGGAAGAAGAAGCTGTGCGGCTGATCGGACGCCGAGAACTCCGACAGGTAGCCGTTGAAGATCGCCACGTGGCCGTTCATCGGCCGCCACAGCAACCAGGTGTTGTACGTGAACACGGTCAGCACGCTCAACGCAGGCCAGAGCAGCCCGATGTGGACGCCGGTGCGAGCCGGCGTACGGGGGCTGGGCGTACGGGGGCTCACGGGCGTCCACCCGAGGCGTCCTGCCGGCGCGGCCGGACGAGGGGGAACGCGATGGTCTCGCGGATCGAGCTCTGGGTGAGCATCATGACGAGACGGTCCATCCCCATCCCCAACCCGCCGCTGGGCGGCATCGCGTGCTCCAGCGCGGTCAGGAAATCCTCGTCGAGCTCCATCGCCTCGACGTCACCGCCCGCCGCCTGCAGGGATTGCGCGGTCAGCCTGGCCCGCTGCTCGACCGGGTCGACGAGCTCGGAGTACGCCGTACCGATCTCGGCGCCGAAGGCCACCAGGTCCCATCGCTCGGCGAGCCTGGGATCGTCGCGGTGGGCGCGGGTCAGCGGCGAGACCTCGGCCGGGAAGTCGGTGTAGAAGGTCGGTCGCACCGTCCGGTCCTCGACCAGGTGCTCGTAGAGCTCCAGCACGACCGCTCCTCGGGTCCAACGTGTGTCCACCGCAATCCCCAACGAGCGGGCCAGCGTGACCAGTTCCGCCAGCGGGGTGTCGGCGGTCACGGTGGTGCCGCCGGCCCGCGAGATCGCGTCGTTCACCGTGATCACCGGCCAGGGCTCGCCCAGGTCGACCTGGTGGACGACTCCGTGGTGGTCCGGCCCCGAGACCAGGGTGCCGCCCGTCGCGGCCCGGGCCGCGTTGATGATGAGCTGCTGGGCGACCCCCCGCATGGTGGTGTAGTCGCCGTAGGCCTGGTAAGCCTCGAGCATGGTGAACTCCGGGTTGTGGGTGGCGTCGGCCCCCTCGTTACGGAAGTTCCGGCCGATCTCGAAGATCCGGTCCACTCCACCGACCATCAGCCGCTTGAGGTAGAGCTCCGGCGCGATCCGGAGGTAGAGCTCGAGGTCGTAGGCGTTGATGTGGGTGCGGAACGGCCGCGCGTTGGCCCCGCCGTGGATGGTCTGCAGGATCGGGGTCTCGACCTCGAGGTAGCTGAGCGTGTCCAGGGTGTTGCGGACCGAGCGGATGATCCGGGACCGGGCCGCGAGCTGGCGCCGGGCGTCAGCGTTCACGGCGAGGTCCAGGTAGCGCTGCCGGACCTTGGTCTCCGGGTCGGAGATGCCGCGGTGCTTGTCGGGCAACGGCCGCAACGCCTTGGAGGTGAGCAGCCAGCGGGTGGTCTGCAGGGACAGCTCGCCGCTGCGGGACAGCCCCATCGAGCCGGTGGCTCCGACGTGGTCGCCGAGGTCGACGACCCGGCGGAACTCCGCCATGGCCTGCGTCCCGATCGAGTCCTGGCTGAGCAACAGCTGCGCGTCCCCGGTCCAGTCCCGGATCCGGACGAAGATCACGCCGCCGAGGTCGCGCACGCCCAGCACCCGGCCCGCGATCGAGGCGGTCATGCCCAGCCGCAGCTCACCGATTCCGCGGGACGGGCGGAACGACGGTGGGTAGGGGTCGACTCCGGCGTCGAGGAGGGACTGGCGTACGCCCATCCGCAGCCGGGTCTGCTCGGGCAGCCGGTCGGCGGGGGCCGGGTCCGGAACCACGACCGGACGTACGGCGGCAACCGTCGACTCGCCGCTGGTCAGCGCCCGGACGTCGGTCGGGGCTTGAACGTCGAGAAGGGGCGGGCGCAGGAAGGT
>DATDBS010000111.1:0-52545 GCA_036524735.1 Propionibacteriaceae bacterium | reverse complement strand
ATCCGGCGCAGGTTCTCGACCCCGAACAGCGGATTGATGGCGCGTACGCCGCCGGGCCGGTGGTCGACGTCGTACTTGCCGCCGAGCAGGCCCTGGGCCAGCGGACTCCATGCCATCACGATGCGGCCCTGCTCCTCGGCGAACGGCACCAGATCGTAGAGCGGGTCGGGGGTGGCCAGGGAGAACTGCACCTGGTTGCTGACCACCGGCTGCTCGAGCGCAGCATCGGCCTGGATCCAGCGGGCCAGCGAGTAGTTCGAGACACCCACGGCGCCGATGGTGCCCGCGTCGAGCAGGCTCCGCATCCCGGGCATGATCACCGTGTCCGGCACGAGCGGGTTCGCCTGGTGCACCTGGTAGAGCGGGATCTTGGTCAGCTGCAGCCGTCGCGCGCTGCCGGCGGCACGCCGCTTGATGATGGGCGGGAACGGGGCGATCGGGAACAGCTTGCTCGCCACCACGACGTCAGCGCGTCGCGCGCCCAACGCCTCGCCAAGGATCCGCTCGCTCTTGCCGGTGCCGTAGATCTCGGCCGTGTCGAACAAGGTCACCCCCAGCTCGAGCGCCCGAGCCACGATGTCGCGGGCCGCACCCGAGGCGTACCCGTCGCCGTACCCCCACTCCCGTGAACCGAACTGCCAGGTCCCCAGACCCACGCGACTGACCTGACCAAGACCTGCGACCTCGAGAAACCTCATGCGGCCCAGTCTGCGTCACGCCCGAAGTGCGGTGCCCAACAAGGCGCCCAGCGCAGTGACGCCGCTGGTCAGTCGGTCGTCCGGTACGCCGGAGAAGCTGACCCGGGCGTGGTTGGGCTCCTGGGTGACGGGGAAGAACGTGGCACCGGGGACGTACGCGACCTTCGCCTGCGGCAGCAACGTCTCCGCCATGAACGTGGCTGCGTCGAAGCCCGCCGGAAAGGTCAACCAGGTGAACAGCCCGCCTTCCGGGCGGGTGAAGTCGACCCCGGCGGGGAAGGTCCCGGTCATGGTGGTGAGCATCAGGTCACGCTTGTGGCGGTAGACCGGGACGGCCTGCGCGATGTGCGCGTCGATGTCGAACCGAGCGAGGTACGCCGAGGTGGCCGCCATGTTCAGGGTGCTGCTCTGGGTGTCGGCCGCGAGCTTGAGAAGCCCGAGCCGCTCGACGATCTCGGAACTCGCGACGGCCCAGCCCAGACGCATCCCGGGGGCCAGGATCTTGGAGAAGCTGCCGAGGTGGACCACCCGGCCCTCGGTGTCCAGGCTCTTCAGCGTGGGCAGGTGCTCCCCGTCGTAGCGGAGCTCCCGGTAGGGGGTGTCCTCGATCACGAGCAGGTCGTGCTGGTTCGCCAGCTCGATCAGCGCGTGCCGCCGCGGCAGGCTCAAGGTGGCGCCGGTCGGGTTCTGGAAGTCCGGCACCGTGTAGATCATCTTGGCGCGCGGGTTGGCCTCCAGCACCTCCCGCAGGTGGTCGGTGTCCATGCCCTGGTCGTCGATCCGGACGGCGGCGTACGTCGGCTCGTACGGATTGAACGCGATCAGCGCACCGAGGAAGGTCGGGTTCTCGGTGATCACCGTGTCCCCCGCGTCGAGCACCAGCTTGGCCGCGAGGTCGAGACCCTGCTGGCCGCCCTGGATGATCAGCACCTCGTCGAGCGTGGTCGGCAGACCCTGGCGGGTCAGTCGGGCGGCGATCTGCTCCCGCAGCTCCGGCAGACCGTTGGACGTCGTGTACTGCAGAGCGTGGGTGTTGGCCTCGACCAACAGCTGGTCGAACACCGCGTGCAGATCGGCCATCGGAAAGAGGGCGGCGTCGGGATAGCCGCCCCCGAACGAGGTGATCTCCGGGTCGGCGCCCAGCCGGAGCAGCTCCCGGATGGCCGAAGGTCGGACCCGGTCCATCCGGCGGGCGTAGGCGATGGGCACGGTCAGATGCCCAGCGACAGAGCGCTGTCCTGACCGGCCGCCAGGCGCGCGACGTGCTCGTCGTAGTTCATCGTGGCGAAGAGCGACGTGCCGGCTTCGATCCGTGCGCGCAGACCCGCCTCCCCGGACTGGATCGCCCCCGCTCGGTCGATCGCGGCAGCGAACTCGGTCTCGGAGCCGACCACGATCCCGTCGTCGTCACCGAGAACCAGGTCGCCGGGGTTGACCACGACCCCGCCGATCGACACCGGCACCTGGATGACCGGGACCTTGCGCGCCGGGCAGGCCCGCGGCGTCGCGCCGCGGGCGAAGACCGGTAGGTCGATCGTGCGCAGCGTCGGGGTGTCGCGGCACAACCCGTCGATGACGATGCCGGTGACGCCTTTACGGATCGCCTCCGTGGCGAAGAGCTCCCCCGCCACGGCCCAGTCGGGGCTGCCGGCCTCGACCACGATCACGTCGCCCGCCCCGGCCTGGCGCAACGCCGCGATGACCGACATCAGGTCGGCGTTGGCGCGCGCCGTGACGGCCCGACCGACCAGCCGTACGCCGGGGCGTACCGGTCGGATCTTGGCGGACACCACCCGCAGGGACTTGTCGGCATCCGACAGGCTCGACGCGTCGATCCCGGACAGCCGCTCGACCAGGGAAGCGGTTGGATCTGAGGTGGTCATGCGGTCCCTTCGGATGACTCTGGTGCTCGCCGTCAGTGTAGGGCGGCCCCGATCGCCCCATCTCTACCCGCGATTTGTACGCCTTACCCGCGATATATCCCGGGTAAGGCGAGGACATCGCAGGTTAACCTGCGAAACCTGCACCCCAAGCCGGGCCACAGGAAGCGCCGAAGCGGACCCGCCGGTCAGCGCATCGAGGCGACGTCGATGACGAACCGATAGCGGACATCGCTGGCGACGACGCGGTCGTAGGCGGCGTTGATCTGGTCGGCCGGGATCAACTCGATCTCGGTGGCGATGTCGTGCTCGGCGGCGAAGTCGAGCATCTCCTGGGTCTCGGCGACCCCACCGATCATGGACCCGCTGACCGAGACCCGGGGTGCGACCAGGTTGCCGGTCTTGAACGAGAGCGGCTCGATCGGGACGCCGAGCTCGACGAAGGTGCCGCCGCGGGCGACCAGATCGAGGTAGCGGTCGAGGTCCAGGTTGGCCGACACCGTGTTCAGGATGACGTCGAAGCGGCGGCGCAGACCCTTGAACGTCTCCGGATCCGAGGTGGCGTAGTAATGCGCCGCGCCCATCCGCAGGCCGTCCTCCTTCTTGCTGAGGCTCTGGCTGAGCACGGTGACCTCGGCGCCGAGCGCGACGGCGAACTTCACGCCGAGGTGCCCGAGCCCGCCGAGACCGATCACGGCGACCTGGGAGCCCGGTCCGACGTTCCAGTGCTTGAGCGGGGAGTAGAGGGTGATGCCGGCGCAGAGCAACGGGGCGGCGGCCGCCAGGTCGATGCCCTCGGGGATGGCGTACACCCAGTGCTGGTCGGTGACGATCGCGGTGCTGTAGCCGCCCTGCGTGATCTCGCCGTACTTGTCGCGCGAGTTGTAGGTGTCGGTCATGCCCTCGTCGCAGTAGTTCTCCTCGCCGGCGAGGCAGGGCTCGCACGCGCGACAGGAGTCGACCATGACCCCGACGCCGACGCGGTCACCCACCTTGAACGCCGTCACGTTCGCGCCCACCGCGGTGACGTGGCCGGTGATCTCGTGACCCGGCGTCAGCGGGTAGTTCGCGGCACCCCACTCGTCACGCACGGTGTGGATGTCGGAGTGGCAGATGCCGGCGTACGCGATGTCGATCGCGACGTCGTCGGCGGTCGGGTAACGCCGCAGGATGGTGGTCTTGGCCAGCGGGGCACGGGCGCTCTGGGCGGCGTACGCGATGGCTTCGGTCGGGCTCTGGGTCACGGAAGGGCTCCTGTGTCGTAGGTGAGGAGGTGAGGTTCGGTCTTGATCCGGTCAGGCAGGGCGGCGATGAAACCGCCCACGAAAGTGTCGCCGAGGCCGATGGTGGTGGCGTTGTCGACGGTCAGGGTATTCGCCGGCACACAACGCACCGCAGCCCCCATCCGCGCCTCGAGAGCCGCGGCGAAAGCGGCTCCGGCGGGGGTGCGGGGCATGGCGGCCAGGACCTCGTAGTCGGCCCGGGTGAAGTGGTCGCCGTGGCAGTAACGGGCGCTGGCCATGGTGATCCCGCCGTCCAGGGCGGGCGCGAAGGTGGCGGCGTCCCGACCCAGCGCGAGGGCCCAGTACTTGGTGTGCACGACCAGGGTGGGTACGCCCACGTAGCGGAAGAGCTCGAGCAGGGCGCTGGACATGGCGACCGGGTCGAGCAGATCGAGCGGCCGGCCCAGGTAGGCCTGCATCTCGTCCTCGTTCATGCTGCCGACGTCGATCTGGCCGCGGAGCATCTCCCAGACGACCCGGCTCAGCGCGGGGAAGTGGAAACCGGCGTCCTCGTAGATGACCAGGGCGTCCGGCGGCAGCCGGGTCATGTGCTCGCGCAGCTCGACGACCCGCCGCCGGACCAACGCCTCGGTCTGGATCACGTTGAACCCGGAGACCATGAACACGCGTGCGTCGGCCAGCACCGACCCGAGCTCCGAGCTGAGGACCAGCTCACGGTTGGGCGGGTCGTTGGTGAAGATGACCCGGTTGGGGAAGGGCGCCGTCACGTCGACGTCACCGGACCGCACCCGGTCCCCCGCCCCGAACTGGACGATCAGATGCGGGTCTGTGGTGTCCTCCGAGGCGCTGCAGACGTAGTCGCAGCTCGGCGGAAGGAGCCGTCGTACGTGGTCGTCGATGCTCACCAGGTGCACCGTGGTGGCCACGCCGAGCTTGTCCATGGCCAGCGCCGCTCGGACCGGGGTCCCGCCGAGGGTGACGGCGCCACCGAAACGGCTCGCGAAGGCCGTCACGATCTCGGAGGAGACGACGAACCTCTCGCCGCCCGACCCGTCGCGGACGAAGCCCAGCAACGAGCAGAGCAGGTCCCGCTCGGTCTCGATCGAGACGGCCGTGTCGATCTCGGCCGCCCGCACCCCGTACGCCTGCACGAGGCCCTCGAGGGTGGCCGAGTCCCAGACGATCTCGATGTCGACCGTGCCCCCGAGGCCGAGCACCAAACGGTCGCCCATCAGTAGAGCGCGGCCTTGCCTGCAGCGTCGAAGAGGTCGATCTTCTGAGCGGCGACGACCTTCATGGCGGCGATGCACGGCGGCTGGATGCTGTTGGGCTCCCGCAGGTTGGCGTCAGCCAGCACCTCGCGCATCTTGTTGTGGTACGCCACCTTGATGTCGCTGGAGATGTTGATCTTGTTGACGCCGAGCTTGACCGACTCGCCGATCTCGGCGTCGGGGTTGTTCGAGCCGCCGTGCAGCACGAGCGGGATGTTGACCTTGCTCTTGATCTGCTGCAGCAGATCAAGCTTGAGCTCCGGCTTCATCCACGCAGGGTAGATCCCGTGGCAGGTGCCGATGGCGATGGCCAGGCTGTCGACCCCGGTCTCCTCCACGAAGCGGACCGCGTCGTCGGGGTCGGTGTAGATGATGGTGGCGGCGCCGTCCTCGGCCTCGTCGTCGGTCTTGCCGATGGTGCCGAGCTCACCCTCGACCGACAGCCCGACCGCATGGGCCGCCTCGACGACCCGCTTGGTGATGGCGACGTTGTCCTCGAAGGACAGCATGGAGCCGTCGATCATGGCCGAGGTGAAGCCGGCCTGGATCGCGGTCAGCACCTGCTCGTAGGTCCCGCCGTGGTCCAGGTGGACCGACACCGGGACGGACGAGCGCGCGGCCCGGGCCAGGATCGAGGGCAGCATGTCGACGCCGATGTGGCTGAGCTCGTCGGGGTGGATGGCGAGCAGCAGCGGGGCGTCCTTGGCCTCGCTGATCTCGAAGAGCCCGTTCAACATGGCGTAGTCGCTCACGTTGAACGCGGGCACGGCGAAGTTGTGCTTGTTGGCCACGGCGAGCAGGTCAGTGCCGTTCATCAGCATGGTGGATCTCTTTCTGTTGGGGTTCGGGACGGGGAGGACGGGCGTGTCGTACGGAAGTGGTTATTCCTTGACCCCGCCGGCGGTGATGCCGGCGACGAGGCGTCTTTGGAAGACCAGCACCATCACGACGAGCGGGATGGTCACCACTACCGAAGCCGCGGCCATGTCACCCCAGGGGATGAAGTACTGACCGTTGAAGTTGGCGATCCCGACGGGGATGGTCTGGCGTTGTTGGGAGCTGGTGAAGGACAGCGCCAGCAGGAACTCGTTCCAGTTGGCGATGAAGCCGAGCAGGCCGGCCGTCACGACCCCAGGGGTGGCCAGCGGCAGGATGATCGAGAAGAGCGTGCGCATTCGGCCGGCCCCGTCGATCGAGGCCGCCTCGTCCATCTGCAGCGGGATGCTGCGGAAGTGGCCGTACATCACGAAGATCATCAACGGCATGGACAGCCCGACGTAGACCCCGGCCAGACCCTCGTAGGTGTCCAGCAGGTTGAACCGGATCATCACCAGGTAGAGCGGGGTGACGATCGAGATCTGCGGGAACATCGACAGGGCCAGGCTGACGGCGAGCACGATGCCCTTGCCGGGTAGCGGCAGACGGGTGAGGGCGTACGCGCAGGCGGCCGCGAGCACCAGGGCGATCAGCGTGGCCGACAGGGTGACGATCGCGCTGTTGAGGATGTACGCCTGGAAGTCCCGGGCCCCGAAGATGTTCGCGTAGTGCGACAGGGTCATCTGCGTGCTGAGCAGCACGGGGGTCTTCGAGGTCAGCGCGGCGTCGGGCTGGAACGAGGACAGCGACTGCCAGACGAAGGGCAGCAGCGACCACAGCCCGATCAGCACGGCCAGCACCGAGAACCCGATCTTGCGGATCCGCTTGATCGGCCGGACCGGACGCCGGACGGGGACGGCCCGCTCGGTGGGGGCCGACGGAATCTGTACGGCGGTCATCGGTCCCCCAGCGTCTTGTAGGCCCGGACCACGAACAGCCCGAAGACCAGGGCGATGACGACCTCGGTGATGAACATCGCCGTGGCGATGCTCGAGCCGTAGCCCAGCTGCAGCCCGGAGAAGAGCCGTTTGTACGCCAGGGTCGACAGCGTCTCCGTCGAGTCGGCCGGACCGCCGCCCGTCAGCACGTACGGCAGGTCGAAGATCCGGAACGCGTCCAGCGAGCGGAGCAGGGCCGCCACCAGCAGAGCCGGGAGCAACAACGGCAACCTGATGCTGGTGAACGTGCGCCAGGTCGACGCACCGTCGATCCGGGCCGACTCCAGCAGCGAGGTCGGGATGGTCTGCAGCCCGGCCAGGATCAGCAGGGCCATGAACGGAGCCGTCTTCCACACGTCGGCCACGATGATCGTCGGCATCGCCCACGTCGTCGAACCCAGGAAGTTGACGTAGCCGTCGGTGACCCCCGCCTTGAGCAGCAGGAAGTTGACCACCCCGTTCTGGCCGTCGAAGAGCCAGCCGAACATCCGCGAGGTCACCACCGTGGGGATCGCCCACGGGATCAGGACCAGAGCCCGCAGCAGACCGCGGCCGCGGAAGGTCTCGAAGAGCACCAGCGCCATCACCATCCCGACCACGGTCTCGAGCACCGTGGACACCGCCGTGAAGACCAGGGTCTGCTGCCAGGCGTTCCAGAACTGGCTGTCGGTGAGCAGGTTGACGTAGTTGCCCAGCCCGATGAACTCGTCCTTGGCCTCGGCCAGCGACGTGTTCCGCGTCGACAGCCGCAACGTGCTGACCGCCGGATAGAGCGACACCGCCAAGATCATCACCAGGGTCGGTGCGACCAGTGCGATACCGAGACCGAGACCGGTGCTCGGCCGACGGCCTGACCGTGCCGGAGCCGGGGGTTGCTCCGTCACCGCGTTGCGCGCCGGCCGGTGCTTCGAGGCTAAGGACATGATCAGGAAGTGACGATCTTCTGGAGCTCGGCCGCGCACTTCTGCAGCTCACCGGCGATGTCGCCGGAGTTCAGGGCCTTGGAGACCGATGACTGCAGAGCCAGGCTGACCTGCGGGTACTTGGGGGTGACGGGTCGGGGCGTACCGCCCTCGAAGACGGCCTTGAGCTGGCTCATCGCCGGCTGCTGCTGCTTGAAGGTGGCGTCCTCGTAGACCGACGAGCGGATCGGAGCGTTGCCGAAGTTCTTGGCGAAACCGATCTGGGTCTCGGGCTTCATCGCCCAGTTCAGGAAGTCCAGTGCACCGTCCTTGTTCTTGGACGCGTCGGAGACCCCGAGCTGGAAGCCGCCGAGGCACGCCGCACTCTTGCCCCCGGAGAAGGCGGGCAGCGGGGCGACCCCGACCTTGCCGACGACCGAGGACTGATCCTCGGTCTGGGAGACGCCGTAGACGTACGACCACTGCCGCAGCATCGCCGCCTGGCCGGAGGTGAACGGACGCCGGCTGGGCTCCTCGTCCCAGGAGAGGACGTCCTTGGGGGTGACCTTGTACTTGTTGATCAGGTCGTACATGAACTGGACGGCGTTGATGGCCGGTTCGTTGGCGATGTTCACCGTGACGCTGTCGTCGCCCAGGATCGAGCCGCCGGCCGAGGCGACGTACTCGACCAGGTCGCAGACCAGGATCTCGGCCTGCTTGGCCTGCCAGAGGAAGCCGTAGTCCACCTTGCCGGAGGACTGCAGCTTCGAGGCGAGGTCGGCCAGCTGCTCCCACTGGGTGGGGACCTCGTCCCTGCTGATCAGGTCGTTGCGGTAGTAGAGCTGCCCGGCGTCGACGAACCACGGCACCGCGCTCAGCGAGCCCTTGTAGGTGCAGCCGCTGACCACACCCGGGAAGGAGTCCTGCAGGTTGGCGGCGTCGAGCTTGCCGTCCAGCTTCATCGTCCAACCGGCGTTGGCGAATTCGGAGATCCAGATGATGTCCTCGGAGAAGACGTCGATGCTGCCGTCCTTGCGGCTCAGCGACTGGACGATCTGCTGGTGGACCTCGGTGTTCGATCCCGGCGGCGGGAGCTCGCGCACGGTCACCTTGTACTTGCCCTGGGAGGTGTTGTACTCATCGACCCAGGCCTGCAGGCTGATGGAACCGGGGAGCTTGGTGCACGCGAAGACCACCTCGGTCGCACCGGTGCTGCCCGTTCCGCTCGGGGTGGTCGTCGGCTGCCCACACGCAGCCAAGGTCGGCCCCAGCGCCACCGCCCCGGCCGCCAGGCCACCCCACCTCAGGAACTGCCGGCGGTCGATCGGGCTGCGGTGGGTGGGGATGGTGTCCATGGATTCTCCTCGCTGAGATGTGCGGCTTTGTGCTGGTTTACGTGCTGTTTTCTGCGGTCGAGCCCAAGTTAATGCCGGAACCCCGCCCTTGGCAAGATCAAAGTCGCAGAATGTGTCATGATCCTTGGCGGAGGGGGTGGGCCATGACGATGCCGCGATTGCCGCGCGACGGATCCCTGCCGGCGCGCCGCCGCGAGGATCTGCTGGCGATCGTGCACAGCTCCGGCCAGGCCACCGTCGTCGAGCTGGCGGAACGTTTCGAGGTGTCGGCCGACACCGTCCGACGCGACATCGACTTCCTGGTCGAACAGGGCCTGCTGGCGCGTACGCACGGGGGTGCGGTTCCGCCGTCGTCGCGGGCCACCGCCAACACCCCGCTCGACCGCCGGATGCAGGTGGCCCAGGAGGTCAAGACCGCCATCGGCGAGACGGCCGCGCGACTGGTCGCCGACGGCGAGACGATCATCGTGAACGGAGGTACGACGACGCTCGCCTTCGCCGCGGCCCTGACGTCGCGCCGGGACCTGACCGTGGTGACGAACAGCCTGGTGCTCCCGGCTTCCCTGCCGAGCGAGGCGATCCGTGACGTCTACCTGATCGGCGGCGAGATCTGGTTGAACTCGATGACCACGGTCGGCCCGGTCCGGTTTCCGAGCTCGACCGGCGGCGGCTCGCACGCGATCAGCGCCGACGTGGCGGTGATCGGGGTCGGCGGCATCTCGGTCAAGAACGGGCTGTCGACGTCCAACCTGCCCGAGGCGCAGATGATGCGCGACATGATCGGCGGGGCCGGCCGGCTCATCGTCGTCGTGGACAGCACCAAGCTGGGCCACAATGCCTTCGCCCAGATCTGCACGCTCGACCGGATCGACCAGCTGGTCTCCGACATCGCGCTCGACCACCCGGTGGCCCAGGCCGTGATCGAGAGCGGTGGCGAGGTCGTCCAGCCCGGTGACCCCAGCACACCTTGACCCCGTGTCCGCACGTCCTCACGACTCACCCAGAACGAAGGAGTTCCCATGACCCGCGAGCTGTTGTTCATCGGCGGATCCGGAGCGATCAGCGCCGCCTGCGTACGCCACGCGATCGCCCTCGGTGACCACGTCACCGTCGTGAACCGGGGCCGGTCGCAGCTGCGGCCGCTGCCGCCCGAGACCGAGGTGCTGACCGCCGACATCCGTGAGCCGGAATCCGTACGCGCGGTGCTCGGTGACCGGGAGTTCGACTCGGTGGTGGACTTCTTCGCCTTCCTGCCCGAGCACGTGGAGACCGACGCCGACCTCTTCGGCGGCCGGACCGGACAGTACGTGTTCATCAGCAGCGCCTCGGCGTACCAGACCCCGCCGCAGCAGCTGCCGGTCACCGAGGACACCCCGCTCGACAACCCGTTCTGGGAGTACTCCCGGGACAAGATCGCCTGCGAGCAGCGGGTGGCCGAGCTGTCGACGAGCCGGGGCGACCTGCCGTACACGATCGTCCGGCCGTCGCACACCTACGACGAGACCAGCATCCCCTTCGACGGTGGTTGGACCGTGGTCGACCGGATGCGACGCGGGCTGCCCGTGGTCGTGCACGGCGACGGGACCTCGCTGTGGACGATCACACACACGGACGACTTCGCGGTGGGTTTCGTCGGTCTGCTGGGTCACCCGGGCGCGCTCGGCCAGGCCATCCACATCACGAACTCCGCACCGGTGACCTGGGACCACATCTATCGCAGCATCGCCGCCGCGGCCGGGGTCTCGGATCCCGAGCTGGTGCACATCGCCTCGGAGACGCTGGCCCGGATGGAACCCGAGTGGGGGCCGCGACTCGTGGGCGACGTCTCCCACTCGATGATCTTCGACAACAGTCGCGTCTCCGCGCTGGTGCCGGCCTTCGCGCCGAACATCTCCTACGCCGAGGGCGCCCGCCAGATCGTGGCCTGGTACGACGCCCACCCCGACCAGCAGGAGATCGATCCGGCCGTGAACGACACGGTCGACGCGATGGTGGCCTGGGCTCGTCGGTAGGGCCCTTATCGTGAGCCCATGACGCGATCTTCGGTCGGCCGGGTCTGGCACGTCGTCACGTTCGCGGTCGCGGTGACCGCGCTGGTGCTGCAGCTGGGCGTGATCCTCAGCGGCCAGACCGTCCTGGGCACACCCGTCTCGGTGGGGATGGGCGAGCAGGTCCGGCGCTACTTCTCGTACTTCACCATCCAGGCCAACCTGCTGGTGGCCGTGTCGATGTTCCTGATCATCAGCGGTCGGACGGGCAGTCGCTTCTTCCGGGTCGTACGGCTGGCCGCGCTCGTCGGGATCACGGTCACCGGCGTCGTCGCCTTCATCGCGCTGCCGCCGTCGCCGAACTACAGCCTGGTCAACCTCGTGTGCGACCGACTGCTGCACATCGTCGTACCGCTGCTCACGTTCGGGGGCTGGGTCGTGTTCGGGCCGCGCGGGTTCATCAAGTCATCCGATGTGCTGCCTGCGCTGGCCTGGCCGGTGCTCTGGCTCGTGGCCACGCTGGCGCTGGGGCCGTGGACGGGGTGGTACCCGTACCCGTTCCTGAACGTGAGCCTGCTCGGGCTCGGTCGGGTCTTGCTGATCTGCCTGGTCATCGCCGGTTTGTTCTTCCTGCTGGCCGGGCTCGCCCTGTGGAGCGATCGTCGACTCGCGCGCCGAACTGTGACGCAGACCTAGAGGACGCAGAACTCGTGGCCGTCAGGATCGGCCATGACGACCCAACTGACTTCGCGCTGCCCGATGTCGACGGTCGTCGCGCCCAGGGAGACCAGGCGGTCGACTTCTGCTTGCTGGTCGTTGCCGGGTGCCGGCGTGAGGTCGAAGTGGAGGCGATACTTACCGGTCTTAGGCGCCAGCGGCGGACCGCCCCAGGTGATCTTCGGACCCCCGTACGGTGACTGGATCGCTGTCTCCTCGTCCTGGTCCCAGACCAACGGCCAGCCGAGCGCCTGACTCCAGAAGTAACCGACCTCCGGTGAGCCGTCGCTCGCCAACGCGCCGATGAAGCCGCAGCCGGCCAGGAAGTTGTTGCCCGGCTCGATGACGCAGAACTCATTGCCTTCGGGGTCGGCCAGCACGACGTGGCCCTCGTCAGGTGTCTGGCCGATGTCGATGTGTTGCGCACCCAGTTCGAGCGCCCTCGCCACGGTCTGCTGCTGGTCCTCGAGGGAGGTGCTCGTCAGGTCGAAGTGCATCTGGTTCGGGCCGACCTTCGGCTCCTCGGTCGGTAGGAACTGGATCCGGAACCCGATCTCATCGCCGGGCAAGACCGTCGGCAGTTCGATGGGGTTGTCGGGGTCGTCGACCAGCTGGCGGCGGAGGACACCGGCCCAGAAGCGGGCGAGCCCGGGCGGGTCGTGCGCGTCGATGCTGAGGGCGAACAGCTGGAGAGTCATCGAAGGATCCTCGTACGGCTCATCCTGACTTCCTACCAGACGAGCCCGTACGCCGAGTGTGACGATGACGTGATCCCCCGGCTGAATCAGTCACGTCATCGTCACACTCGACGACGGTGGAAGGGCGGGATCCGGCCCGCCCCCGGATCCCGCCGCGTACGTCAGACGCGAGCTGAGCGACGGGCTCCGAGCCGGGTCCAGATCAGCAGCACGATGATGGCGCCGATGATCGAGCCGATGATGCCGGCCGGCTGCAGGAAGCCGCTGCCGGCGTCCTTGCCGAAGATCAGGTAGCCGATGAAGCCGCCGACGAAGGAGCCGACGATTCCGAGGAGGATGGTCATCCCGATCGAGAGGTTCTGCTTGCCGGGGACGATCAGGCGAGCGAGGAAGCCCGCGATGAGTCCGACGACGATGATGCTGACGATGAGTCCGAGCATGGTGTGCCTTTCGATGGAGTACGTCCGCAAACGGGAGCCGCAGCCCTGAAAGCGTGTGGATCACTTGCCCACACCCTCACTAGACCACCCTCAGGGGGGTGCCTGGTACACCCCTAGGGAGGTTAATGTTGGGCCATGCCGCCCCCCATCACCGTCGCCCTCATCGACGACTACGACGTCGTCTTGATGGGGGTGGCCAACATCCTCGACCAGTACCGCGATCGCGTCATCATCGCCGAGATCGACACCAACATGCCGCTCAGCGACGCCGTGGACATCGTCCTGTACGACTCCTTCGCCCAGCCCGAGTCCGATCACGAGGAGATCGGGGTCCTGGTCAAGAACCCCCGAGCCCGCCGGGTCGTGGTCTATACCTGGAACTTCCATCCCGACCTGATCGAGAGCGCCCGGACCCAGGGCGCTGACGGTTATCTGTCGAAGGCACTGCCCGCACGCGACCTCGTGGCCGCGTTGGAGGCCGTGCACGCCGGCGAGCACCTGGTCAGTGAACCTCCGCGACGGGCACGGAGCACCAACGGTCTCGACTGGCCCGGACGCGGTGAGGGACTGACCGACCGCGAGTCCGAGATCCTCGCCCTGATCACCCAAGGCAAGAGCAACGCCGAGGTGGCGACGCTGACGTACCTGAGCCCGAACACGGTGAAGTCCTACATCCGGACGATCTACCGCAAGATCGGCGTCGGCAGTCGTACGCAGGCGGTCCTGTGGGGCGTCGCTCGAGGCTTCACGCCCGATCACCGACGGATCGACCACTGGCGGGGTGGGCCCTAGCCCGGGCCACGATGATGTGCAGAAACTCTCGTCTCGGGGAGTTTATGCACATCATCAGGACCTAACCGGGGGAAACCCCTCTCAGTAGGGCCTGGACGGCCGCGGCGATGGCGGGGTCGAACAGCATGGTGGCGTGGTTGGCCTGGACGCGTTCCGAGGTCAGGCGCGGCACGACCCCGCGGCCGGTGGCGATGGCGGTGTCGGACAGGAACGCAGGTTTCCCGTCGTCGGCCCCCTGAGCGGCGGCGATCAGGTGCACAGGTCCGGCTGACGTGGTGAGCTTGCCCAGGTGAGGGGGCCGGGTGAGGCTGTCGACGGCGTCAGCAACGAGGCGCCGCTTGTCGAGACGGGGCCGCCAACCGTCTCCGTCCGGCTGCAGGACAGCCTCGGACCAGGCCCGGAACCCGGGGTGCAAGTCCGGACGGTTCGCCGCCGCTCCACCTTCAGCTACCGCGGTGTAGCGCGCGACGTCGGACCAGTGCCGCACCACCCGACGCAGCTGGACGGTGAACAACGCGCGTACGACGAGGGGCTGCAGCAGTCGCGACGGTTCAGGAGCCACGCCCCCGTCGGCCAGCACGGTAGCGATCACCCGGTCGCCGAGCTGGTCCACCACCAGCGGCGCCAAGAAAGCGCCCATCGAGTGCCCCACGACGAGGACCCGGCGCAGCCCCAGAGCCTCGACCACGCCCATCACCGCTTCGGCCAGCCCCGGTAGACCCGGCGCAGCCGGTGTGTCCAGCGAGAAGCCCCGGCCGGGTAGATCAGGCGCCAGGATGGGTACGCCCGGCAGCCGGGTCGCTAGATCGGCCCAGACCGCTGACGTACTCGTGAGGCCGTGCAGGGCGAGGACGACCGGCTGATCGGCTGACGGATCGGCCCAGCGGCGTACGCCGAGGCCAGCGACCTGCTCGAGGGTCCCGACGACTCCGCTGGGCAGGTTGGTGTTCGGGTCAGACATGTTCCGATCGTAAAGGCCGGCCCGCGCTCCCCGGCTGCCACGACCCGCCGTACCTTGAGCCTCACCAAGATGTGCAAAAACTACCGACTACAAGAGTTTCTGCACATCATGGTGGTCACCCTCGCGAACAGTTTCGACCTCACCGGCCCGCTCCTGGCAAGATGGGGCCGGCCACCGCGACCTCGAGCCGAAGTTGCTGGCCCCGCCCCCATAGCTCAGGGGATAGAGCAAAGGTTTCCTAAACCTTGTGTCGCAGGTTCGAATCCTGCTGGGGGCGCCATCAAGCCTGACTCTCGAGCCGTTGCGGGCAGTGGCGCCGCTGCCAGAACGGCGCGTCGGGCCACCGTTGCTCGACGGCGTACCGATCGTGCAGCAAGCCGAGGTAGCGGGCGAAGGCACCGTCGATCAGTCGGGTG
The DNA here is from genome assembly GCA_036524735.1 of Propionibacteriaceae bacterium. Lineage (GTDB taxonomy): Bacteria > Actinomycetota > Actinomycetes > Propionibacteriales > Propionibacteriaceae > Microlunatus. Next base: position 37,369 of record DATDBS010000111.1, on the reverse strand, counting down.
TGGCCAGGCAGGGCGTCGGGCCGGCCCGCCAGATGCTCGACCACCGCAGCGGCGGCGTAGATCCCGTGGCCGAGGGCGGCCGTGATGCCGTACGAGGTCAGCGGGTCGTAGGTGATGGCGGCGTCTCCGACGGCGAGCCAGTCGGGCCCGGTCACTTCGGTCAGCCGCGAGGTGTGTGCCGGCCGGATGTGCGGCTCAGGCCAGCCGACGAAGCCGCCCGCCGAAGAAACGCGAGCGGCGGTCTGCGGCGCCGCCTCGAGCAGCTGGCCAAGCCCGAGTGACGTCCGTGCACCCCTCTCGTCCAGGAGATCCGCGTCGGTCATGAAGCCCACGACGAGCTGCTGGCCGGGCAGGAACATGGAGTACCACCAACCCTGAGGTACGGCCTCGACCAACGTCGTCGAGTCCAGGTCCGAGACGTCCACGCCGGACCGCACGGGGCCGTACGCCACGGCGCCCACCAGTCGGTCGTACCGGACCCGTCGCGCTCCCATCAGCCGGGCGACCCGCGCGGCCCGGCCCGACCCATCGACCACAACGTCAGCGTGAAGACTCCGCGCCCCAGCGCCGTCGGCCACCTGCAGTTTCCATCCTCCCAACTCGCCACGGACGCAGCCCACCACCCGAGCGCCGTACCGCCAGTCCGCGCCCGCCGCAATGGCCACCAATGCCGCTTCGGCCTCGAACAACGCCCGGTCCACCCGCCACCCCGAGCCTGCGGTCCCGAAGACAAAGTCGGTGTCGACTGGCTCGACGCTCCCCCAGACCGAGCGGTTCCCGTACGACGGCAGGCCGCAGCGGGACACGACATCAGTCAGCCCGAGCCGATCCAGCGCGGGGTTGGCGCTCGGCGGGAGGCTCTCGCCCACCTTGGCCCAGGTCTCCGACGCCGCCTCCAACACGACCGCCGACACGCCCGCCTGAGCCAGGGCGATGGCCGCGGCCGCCCCTGCGGGTCCGCCGCCGACCACCACCACTCGAGCGATGGGCTCTCCTAGAGCTCGTCGCGAGCAAGCAGGCGGCGGTGACCTTCGGCCGGGACCTCCTCGTGCTCGGCCGCCAGCCGGTCTGCGGCCTGATCGGTCAGCAGGATCGCATCCTCCGGCGTCGCGATCGCGATCTTTTCGGCGAGTTGCACCTGCGCCCACGTGGCGTCCGACTTGGTCAGGTTCTCCGCGAGGCCCGTCTCGACCCACAGCCGGTCGGGCAGACCGCTGCCCGCTAGGTCAGCCGGGGCGTCGCGCGGCGTCAGAACTCCCAGCTTGCCCCAATCGGCCACGTTGTCGTTGATCCGTTTTGAATAGCTCGGACCGAAGAACCGGAGCCACTCTTGCCGGTGGAACAAGTGCTTGAGTCGCTGGGTGGTCGGCAGGTCGGGGTCCATGACGCGGTCGTACGAACGTTCGCTGAGCACCTGGTTGGGCACCCGCGCCGCCCAGAACGACGGCAGCGGTAGGTAGGTGCCCATTTCGTACCCGGACAGGCAACTGGCCTCGTCGGTCTGCCACGGCACGCCCATCCACCAGGTCAGCGTGCCCGGCGCCGTGGTCTGCACCACCCCACCCGCGCCCAAGGCGACGGCCGGGGTCAGTTTCGTTCCGTAGTCCATCTTCGGGGCCTTGCCCTCAGCGGCCAGGTTCAGCCGGAACGGCCTCTTCCACATGGAGGCGACCCGCAAGGTCCAGGTCAGCTCGATGCCGGGGTGGAAGGGGCCGCCCAGGCAACTCTCGAGATTGGCCTCGTCAAGCGCTGCTGGCTGGCTGGCCACCGGATAGTCGCCCAGCGTGGCCGGCCGGGTGCGGTGCGCGTGATCAGGGTCGAAGTCTCCGGCCGCCCACTGCTGCAGCCAGCGGTACTGAGTGCGGGTGACAGCCAGGTCGTCCATCCCGAGCTGGCGGTAGTCGCCGAACGCATCACCGTAGAACGGCGGCAACTTCTCCGCAGTCTGCTTGCCTGCGGTGGCGCTCGGGTCGCGGAACCAGCCGGCGTACGCGGTCCGCAGCGGTCGAAACTCCGCCGCCGGATCCGCCAGCTGGGCCAGCAAGGTCGCGTCGGTCAACCGGCTGGGGCTGCCCGGGCCGAAGAGGACGTCGATTCCGCTGTTCACCCAGCCGCTGTCGACCAGACGGGAGAACATCGGATAGATGTGGCGCCAGAACGACGGCCGGGCCGGAGGGTCCATCGCAAACCGTGCCTCGCGGCAGAACAGGTCGTAGACGACGTCGTACAGCGTGACGACGCCATACAGGCCTTGGCCGAAGTTGGGTGGGGTGACCGCGACCACCGCCGGCTCCGCCTCGATGGTCTTGCCACCGATGTGGACCGTCGCGCGTACCCAACCGTCGGAGGTGTCATCGTGCCAACCGTCGTTGTTGGCGAAGGTCGTGGCCAGCTTTGTCGGGTACGACGCCGACGCACCCAAGCCGCCCAGCACCATGAGTCGACCTTTGCTGTCGGTACGGAGCTCGCCGAGGGGCACGGCCTTACCCATGAACTTTCCGGTGTCGAAGTGGTACTGCTTGCCGGAGACCTTCTTGCCGGTGATGGACCGGGGCCCGGGGTCGATGACCAGGCCCTTGCGTTTGGTGCCGGTGACCGCCGCATTGCGCAGGTAGGTTTCCTTTGCACGCCCGGGCCCGAGGTCCATCGCGTTGAGGAATTGGTACCAGGCGGCCTTGCGGTTGGCGAGGTGCACCCGCCACTGGATTTCGCCGACCTCGGCCGTGACCTCGCCGACCACGGTGCCGGCCTGGTTCAGGCCGTAGACCCGGAAGCGGGCCGCCTGGCGTTTGATCCGGCCGGCGGAATCCTTGAACCCACCCGTTGGTTTCGGCAGCTCACCCGGTGCCTCCGGCCCGACGAAGAACTCTCCTGGCGAATTCCCGATGCGCGCAATCCCCAAACCTGGAGAGATGACGCAACGCACGATCTCGTCCATACGACAATCCTTCGAACGCCCCGTGGGAGATTAAGCCGGATATTCCGGATCCTAAACCTCCCCTGTGGCGACGCGCGAGGATTATCGGCTGATGCTGGCCGTTAGTTAGCGCAACCCCTCCGGGCCTTCGACGGGCTCAGGGCGCGTGATTGGCGCAACCCCTCCGGGGCCTTCGACGGGGCTCAGGGCGCGGCGCCTCAGTGCTCGGAGTGCTCTTCCTTCAACTTGGCGACCTGGGCGTGGACCTCGGCCATGTCGAGGGCCTTGACGGCGTCGACGACCTCTTTGAGGGCGGGGCCGGGGAGGGCGCCGGCCTGGTTGAAGACCAGGACGCCTTCGCGGAAGGCCATCAGGGTCGGGATGCCCTCGATGCCGAGCTGACCGGAGAGCTCCTGGTTGGCGTCGGTGTCGAGCTTGGCGAAAGTGACGCCGTCGTACTGCTCGGAGGTCTTCTCATAGATCGGGCCGAAGCGCTTGCACGGGCCGCACCACTCGGCCCAGAAGTCCACCAACACGATGTCGTTGTCGGTGATCGTGTCCTCGAAGTTCTCGGCGCTGATATCGATCGTTGCCATCTGGGGACTCACTCCTTGTGGGGTCGGAATGCTGCCGGTACGGCAGCACTGGCCATAACGACTGGAGATCACGCACTATTCCACGACGTACGCGAACGCACGCCTACTTGATCGCCACGATCCGCCGCATGGGGATGGTGACGTCCACCGACTCGCGCCGCTTGAGGCTGTCCTCGAGGTACTCGATCGCTCGCTCGACCCGAGACCACCGGGTGCTGGGTAGGTAGAGCGCCGACATCACCAGCTCGGCGTCAGAACGGGACCGGATGCTGAAGCGGTAGCGCTCACGCTGGTCCTCGACGCGGCGCAGGCCGTGGGTCAGCAGCACCTTCTTGAACCCGGTGAGCTCGACCGGCCCGGGGAACTGCGGCTTGGTTCGGAGCCGACCGCTGATCCGGGTCAGCACCCGGACGTCGCGAGGTCCGAGCGGGCGCAGGGCGGGAGCGATACCGGCCAGCACGCCACCGGGCCGCAGCACCCGGGCGACCTCACGCAGCACCTGGTTCAGCGGGGTCACCACGACGAGGCCCATCGAGCTGGTCACCACGTCGACCGAGCCGTCCTTGAACGGCAACCGGAGCGCATCGGCCTGCACCCAAGGGCCCGGTCCACGCTCGGCGGCCAGGCTGAGCTCGTGCTCGGAGAGGTCGACGCCGATTACCGTACGGCCGTCCTGCGCCAGCTCGCGGGACATGGGTCCCGAGCCACAGGCCAGGTCCACCACGGTCTTCGCGTTCGCCGAGACGGCTCGAGCCAGCCAACGGTACGGCGTGTGGTCCACCGACATGGCGCGGGACAGCACGGCTTCGGCCACCCCGGCCCGGTCCCGGTGGAACTCCGACAGGTACCTGGGCCAGTCGACCTCGCCGTCACTCACGCCATCACCTCCGAAGCGGGTGCACCATGGAGCGCACGAGCAACATCATGGCCGATGTCGTGCAGCAGCCGCCCGGGCCCCATCGGACGCCCCGCCACGGCCGAGACCAGGGCGGACATTCCGGGCAGCGCCTCGTGCGGGGACGGCCGGCTGACCAGTCCCTCTGCGAGCAGCGGGTTCGCCCCGTCGGCCCACGGCACAGTCAGCCGCTCCCAGGTGCGCAGCCAAGCCTCGGAAATCTCCTGGACCGACGGCACGCCGAAGAAGTGCCCCACCGGCGCATGGTGGCGCAGGTTGACGATCGGAGAGTCGATGTAGGTCTTGGCCAGCCGTACGCGGGCGTCGAGGTCACGGCGCTGGGTCAGCGGAGCCTGCAGGACGAAAGCACACGGGTTCGCGCAGGTCTCGCCCACGTCCGGACGCTCCCCCGCGCCGATGGTGGCGTGGTTCATCGCGCAAACGCCGAGCGCGTCGCCGAGACGGGAGTGGAACCGGTCCAGATAGGCGGTGAACCCGGCTACGTCGCCCTTGGTCGCGTGCAGAGCGCGCTTGGCGGTGCTGCGCAGGGCTGACGAATGCGGGCAGGCCGGGTCGTCGGTCCCCCACCGGCTGCCACCCACGAACTCGGCCATCCGCATCGGGTCGCCGCCATGACCGAGCGTCGACTCCCAGGCCAGCTGGGTGAGGTATTCCCCGATCAGATGGGCGCTGACCACGACCTGCAGGGGTTCACGCCGCTGCGCGCGGACCTCCAGGACCTCGAGCATCAGCTCGTACAGCGGCACCAGTGAGCCGAGGGCTCCCCGTTCCGGGTCCAACGGCTCGACCGGGAACGACGACTCGGCCAGCCGGGCGGCCCAGGGCTCGGTGAACCCGTGCGCGATGCTCGCGAAGTCCTCCGCGTCCAGATCGAGGACGCGACGAGCGGCCGCCGCCAGGTCCCGCGCCTTGACCAGACCGCTCGGAGCCCCGGATGCACTCATGGAACCGTCGAGCAGAGCCGCGACGGCGTCGTACCAGTGACCTTCGATCAGGGTCGCGATCGTCGATCTGGCGGCCTCGTCGCCGCTGCCCATCGCCGGGGACTCAGACGCGCGACACGAACAGGTGGGTGGACGCTTCCCGGTCGATCTCGCAACCAGGTGAGCCCTCCGCGGTCAGCCGTACGCCCAGGCCACCGACCTCGGCGACCACCGACGCCCCCGGCTGGATCCCGGCGAGACGGAGGGTGCCCATCATCTCGACGTCCTTCTGGATCTCTTCGCTCATCCGCTCGATGATCACCTGGATGGGCTCGGCTTCGTCTTTGACCGCGTCCTGCAACTGCTCGTTCCCCTCGCGGAACGGCGCCAGGACGCCCGTCACCCCGAGCTCCTCGAGGCCGGGGATGGGATTGCCGTAGGGCGACTGGGTCGGCGAGTGGAGCAGCTCGACGAGCTTCCGCTCGACGTCCTCGGAGATGACGTGCTCCCAGCGGCAGGCCTCGTCGTGAACCTTCTCCCAGTCCAGGCCGATCACGTCGATGAGCAACCGCTCGGCCAGCCGGTGCTTGCGCATCACCCGGGTGGCACGGGCCCGACCCTCGGCGGTCAGCTCGAGATGCCGGTCGCCCTGCACGTTGACCAGGCTGTCGCGCTCCATCCGGGCGACGGTCTGCGAGACGGTCGGCCCACTCTGGTGCAACCGTTCGGCGATCCGCGCCCGAAGAGGAACGATTCCTTCTTCTTCCAGCTCGTAGATCGTCCGGAGGTACATCTCAGTGGTATCGATCAGGTCGCTCACGCTGTCATTCTCCCCTACAGACTTCGGGTCCACGGGCCAGCGACGGCTGCACGCCCAACCCGAGGCAAGATTAGACGATGCCCGCTGACTCCCAGCCCACCGTCTGGTGGGTGCGACGTGACTTCCGACTGTCCGACAACCCGGCCCTGCGTTCCGCGATCGACGAGGGTACGGCGGTGCTGCCCCTTTTCGTGCTCGATCCGGCTCTGCTCACGTCGGCGGGGACGGCTAGGAAGGCTTGGCTGTTCGCCGCGCTGCGCGCGCTGGACGAGGATCTGCGCGAGGGCGGCGGGCCGGGACTGAGCGTCGTCCGCGGCCAGCCGGCGACGGTCGTACCCCGGGTCTCGCAGGCAGCTGGGGCCGGCCATGTATTCGTCAGTGCCGACTTCGGACCGTACGGCCGCACTCGCGACGAGCGCGTCTCCCGCGCTCTGGCGGAGGCCGGGATGGAGCTCAAGGCGGTCGGATCGCCGTACGCCGTAGCTCCCGGCACGCTGCTCAACAAGACCGGTGGCCCGTTCCAGGTCTTCACGCCCTTCCACCGGACCTGGCTCGAGCACGGGGTGCACGAGCCGGCGCCCGGCGTACAGGCCGGTGCGGTGGACTGGCTGGCTGCCCCAGACCGGATCCCGCTCGAGGACGCGGATCCTGACCTGGTCGCCGAGGTCGGGGAGAAGGCGGCCCGGGCCGCCTGGAAGGAGTGGTTGGAGCGGGACGCCGAGGGCGTGGCGGACTACCCGACGTTCCACGACCTGCCGGGACCGGACGCCACCTCGCACCTGTCCAAGCCGCTGCGCTGGGGGCACCTGCATCCGCGGACGATCCTGGCCGACCTGGCCGCCCAGCGCTCTGCGGGGGCGTTCGCGGTGGCGCGTCAGGTCGCGTGGCGGGACTTCTTCGCCGACGTGCTCCTGCACCGGCCGGACGCGGTGACGCAGCCGATCCGGTCGGAGTTCACGCGGATGGTGTCCGACGAACCGGGGCAGGGCCCGACCGCAGCCAGCCACCTGACGGCGTGGCAGCAAGGCCGTACGGGTTATCCGCTGGTCGACGCCGGCATGCGGCAGCTCCTGGCCGAGGGCTGGATGCACAACCGGGTCCGGATGGTCGTGGCCTCCTTCTTGATCAAGGACCTGCACATCGGCTGGTGGCACGGGGCGGACTGGTTCATGGATCGGCTGCACGACGGCGACATCGCTCAGAACCAGCTGAACTGGCAATGGGTCGCTGGCTGCGGGACCGACGCCGCGCCGTACTTCCGGATCTTCAACCCCATCAGCCAGGGCTCGAAGTTCGACGAGGACGGACGCTACATCCGCCGCTACGTCCCCGAGCTCGCCGACGTACCGCTGAAGCACCTGCACGAGCCGTGGACCAACCCCGACGGTCTGCCCTCGGGGTACCCCGCCCCGATCGTGGACCACGCCGTGGAGCGCAAGGAGTCCCTCGAGCGGTACGCCGCCATCCGAAACTGACGCGTTCGCAGGTCGTGCACGGCGCCCCCTAAGATCAAGATCACCCGCCGAAGGGAGACCGATGACCCGCACCGAACGCCTGGCGGCGCTGCTGGACCGGGTGGTCACCAACGGGCGCATCGACGTCGAGGAATCGGCCACATCGTTGTCGGTCTCGGCGGCCACCATCCGCCGCGACCTCGACTATCTGGCCGACCAACAGCTCCTCAGCCGCACGCACGGTGGTGCGGTGCCGAACACGACGAGCTACGAGCTGCCGATGCGCTACAAGTCGAGCACCCGGGGTGAGGCGAAGCAGCGGATCGCCCAGCGGGCGGCGGAGATGCTGTGGGCCGGGTGCACGGTGTCGCTGAACGGAGGCACCACGACGGTCGAGGTCGCGCGGGCCATCCCGGGAGCGCCCGCGTTGCGGGCCGGGATCACCGTGGTCACGAACGCCATCAACATCGCCACCGAGCTGACCGTGCGGCCGTTCATCAAGATCGTCGTCTGCGGCGGCGTGGCCCGGCCGCACAGCTATGAGCTGGTCGGCAGCATGGCCAGCGAGACGCTCAGCCAGCTCACCCCCGACATCTGCTTCCTCGGCACGGTCGGGCTCGACGCCGACGCCGGCCTGACCACCGACGACGAAGAGGAGTCGGCGATCAACCGGGTGATGGTCACCCAGGCCAAACGCACCATCGTCGTCGCCGACGGAAGCAAGCTGGGGCACGTTGGCTTTTCCCGGATCTGCCACGTGGACGAGGTGGCGGGTCTGCTCACCGACCGGTCGGCCGATCCGGAGATGATCAAGGTCCTGCGGGCTCGTGGCCTCGAGGTCATCGTTGCCTGAAACCCACAGCGAAAAGTCGTTGACCACCGCCAGAACCGCGCCTACTTTAGAGGCACACGGAGAGGAGGTGGTCCAAAGAATGAGTGACTTTTGGACAGGTGAGGTGACGGCCAGCTAGCCGCCAGGCATGTGTAACGGTCGCGTGCGGCCGGCTAATTCACAGCCAACACCCGAACCCGCGAGTGCCGGACTTGTCCTCCGGCCGATGCTCCGAGCATCGTCCAGCTCGCGGGTTCGTCCATTTCTGCAGGTCCGACCAGAATTCATCGAAAAGCTGGCGCGTCGACCTAGACGGTTCACCGGACTCCGGAGAAGAATGGAACCGAGGAGTTGATCATGTCCCTGCAGATCGAACCCGCCCTACATTCTCCTGGCGCTCCCCCCACCTCGCGCCGGCTCTCCACCAGCGAGTGCTATCACCTGCTGACCAACCACCGTGAAGGTCGGCTCTCCTACGCCACCGGCCGCGGGCCCCGTGCTGTCGTGGTCTCCTACGCGATGACGAACGAGCACATCGTCGTCCGGCTGCCCGACTACAACGACATCGTCCACTACGCCCCAGGCGCCGACATCACGCTCGAGGTGGCCGACGAGACCGCCACGGTGTCGGGGTTGGAGATGGTCTGCGTCGGTGGGCGCGCCGCCCTGGCCCGGCACGACGACGTCCAATTCGCCCAGCTCGACTTCGCGGAGACCTGGCCTGAGGGCGTACACACGTCGGTGGTCTGCCTGCCCATGACCGCGGTCGAGGGCTACGAGCTCGCCGATCACTGACCCGCCGACCACCGACCTACCGATCACTGACCCACCGACCCGGATCGTCGCCGTCGCCCCCGAACGGCTGGCCGGTTGGGTCGAGCGCTTCGGCGTTCGCCACGGGGCGCTGCGCGTGGACTGGACACCGGAGTCTGTCGTCGTCAGCGCTCCCGACGGGGCCGAAGCCACGATCGAGGTCCCGTTCCCGCCGCTGCCCCCCGGGCCTGAGCCCCTCACCATCCTGTTCGGGCACGTCCTCGTCCCGCGCCGGGTCGGCGCCCTGCTGGTCCGCAAGGGCGGGTACGCCGTCGGCGTCTTCGTCGGGACCGAGCTGATCTCGTCCAAAGTGGGCAGCGCGTACGTGCAGGGCAAGACCAAGGCGGGCGGTTGGTCGCAGCAGCGCTACGCCCGGCGGCGCGCCAACCAGACCGACCAGGCGTACGCCGAAGCCGCCGACGTAGCCGCCACCCTGCTCCTCCCAGAACTCGAGCGCCTGGAAGCGTTGGTCGGCGGGGGCGACCGGGTCGGGGTGCACGCCGTCCTCGGAGATCCCCGACTGGAACGTCTTCGACCGCTGCTGCGCGAGCCCGTGCTGCCCACGGCGGACCCACGGCTGCGCATCCTGCAGGCCTTCCCGGAACAGTTCCGCGCCGTCCGGATCGGCCTCAACGGTCTGGCCTGAGGCTCACTCCTCCGCGACCACCGTCCCCAGGCTCCGCACTGTGTCGATGGTGTCCGCCTCGGCCGCGGACTTGTCCTCCCGGTAGCGCAGCACCCGGGCGAAGCGCAGCGCCACCCCACCGGGATAACGGGTCGACGCCTGCAGCCCATCGATAGCGATCTCGACGACCGTGGTCGGTTCGACGTAGACCACCCCGGGCGTACGACGCACCTCCAGCTCGAGGAACCGCTTGGTCTGCCAGGCCAACAGCTCGTCGGTCAGTCCCTTGAACGTCTTGCCCAGCATGATCGGCTCACCCGACTCCGGGTCGCGGGCGGCCAGGTGCAGGTTGGACAGCAGGCCCTGCCGTCGACCGTGTCCCCACTCGACGGCGATGACGATCAGGTCGAAGGTGTGCCGCGGTTTGATCTTGACCCAGGCGGAGTCCCGGCGACCCGCGGCGTACGGGGCGTCGAGGCTCTTCATCACCACACCCTCGAAGCCGTGCCCGACCGCGTCGGCGAACACCCGGTCGGCCTCCTCGGCCGTGGTGCAGATCTGCCGGGGCACGGACACCTGCCGGGGCAACAGCTCCTGCATCACCTCGAGGCGCTCGCGGAGGGGTACGTCGAGCAGGTCCCGGCCGTCCACGTGGATGAGGTCGAAGAAGAACACCTGCAGCGGGTTGGTCTGGGCCAGCGCCGGCACGTCGACGCTGCTCATGGTGCGTGAGGCCACGACCTGGAACGCCTCCGGTCGACCGTCGTCCCGCAGCGAGAGGACCTCGCCGTCCAGCACCAGGTGTGTGTGCGGCAGCGAACGGGCGACCGCGACGACCTCGGGCAGCCGCGCGGTGATGTCGTCCAGGCTGCGGGTGAAGACCCGGACCTCGTCGTCGCGACGATGGACCTGGACCCGGATGCCGTCCAACTTGTAGTCCACGACCACCGGCAGCCCCGTCTTGACCAGGGCCGCCGCCGGATCCGGGGCGCTGGCGGCCAGCATCGGCTGCACCGCCACCCCGACCTCGAGCCCCACCGCCTCGAGCGCCTCGAGTCCCCCGGCCAGCAGGGTCGTCGCGGCGGCCGTCGTGGACGACATCAACATCGCGGCTCGGCGTACGGCGGCCACCGGCACCGCGTACGCCGCCGCCAACCCGTCCTGCACCGCCGCCTCGAGCGCGCCCTGGCGCAGCTCGCCGAAGACGAGACCCCGGAGCAGCCGCTGCTCCTCGTCGGTAGCGCGACCGAACAGATCGCTCACGGCGGCGCCGCGCAGGGCGGTCGAACCGCCCCCGCTGAAGGCGGCGATCGCGTCGAAGGCCTGGTCGACCTCCCGCACGGACAATGTGGGAACCGCGGCCGGCGGGGGTGAGCCCTGCAGGGACTTCCACCCCACGCCCGTACGCCGCTGCCGCAGGCTGCCGGACAGGTAGGAGACGACGATCTCCACGTCGTCGGCGTCGGTGTCCCGCAACACCGCCGCGATCAGGTCGCGTTTGGCGTTGCGTGAGCGCGTGGCCGACAGCGCCGTCGAGGTCTCAGCCAGCCGGTTCAAGAGCATGGGTCGATTCTGCACCGACCCTCTGACGGTTTTCCGGCCCCGGCGTCCGCCGCAGTCGGAGGACCAGGATCGCCGCCGCGACCACCGCCGCCCCGAGACCGAAGACCGCGGCGACCTCCAACGAGAGGGTCTCGATGTTGTAGATGTAAGTCAGGTACGTCGACAGCGACGCGACCTGCAACGCCCCGGCCACGATCCAGAACCTCCGGTCGACGAAGGCCGCGACGATGGCCAGCACCTCAGCCAGGTAGAGATACCGCTCGTGCATCTCCGGCAGCAGGATCGGGATGACCAGTACGGACGCGGCCGCCACCAGGACGATCTCGCCGCTCGACAGCTCACGACGACGCGAGAGCAGCCAGATGCCGAAGGCCAGGGCGACCGCCGCAGCCAGACCCAGTCCCAGGTACTTCCACATCGTCGACGCATCGGCCGGCAGCCAGGCGTACGGCGTCGGGGCGTTGTAGGTGAAGCTGTGGCCGCCGGTGCTGCTGAACCCTCCGCCACCACCGTTGCCGCCACCCGGCATTCCCCCACCACCGCCGCCTCGCATCCCGCCACCACCACCGGGCATCCCGCCCCCACCGCCGGCCCGGGCCGCACCCCCACCGACGGTGCCGCCGACCGCGCCGGAGCTGTTCGTGATCTGGGCGGGGTAGACCGAGAGCTGGCTCAGCAGGCCGCGACCGGCGATCAACGCCGGCAGCAGGGCGGCCAGGAAGGCCGCGGGGACGGCGAGCAGAGCCGCGATCCGGTGCCGGTTGATGATCAGGATCGCCACCAGCGCGGGCAGGAAGAAGACGGCCTGCAGCTTGAACGCGAAAGCCAACCCGAACATGGCGCACGCCAGCCAGGGGCGTTTGCTGACCAGGAAATAGATGCTGGCCAAGCAGAACGTGGCGTAGATCGCGTCGCACTGGGCCCACGCGCTGCTGTTCAGGACCACCGTCGGCAGCATCAAGACGGCACCAAACGCGATCACCGGCAACCAGCGTGCACCCGGCCGGACCTGCGTGATGATCTTGTACGCGAAGCCGGCCAGCGCGACGTCGAAGACCACCGAGATGAGCTTGATCCCCACCAGCTGCGGGATGGGCAGGTACGTCATGGCCGCCAGCAACACCAGGTAGGGGGTGTTGTAGTTGGAGAACGAGTCCTTCAGCGCCGCGAACCCACCGTTCTGCGCGAGGTGGGCGTACCAGGGATCGAGGAACGCGCGGTAGTCCCCGGTCTCGACCGCGACGAACTGCCAGCGGACGACCACGGCGACCATGACGAGGGCGAGCATCACCAGCCGGGGCCGGGTGAGGACTGAGCTCAGAGACCGTCGAGTCACGGTTGACCTTCTTCACAGGCAGGAACAGACGCGGATCGAGAGCCGGGTACGGCCTCGGGGTCCCTACTGTTCCGGTCGGGCTTGTGAGCGCCCTGTGTCGCGGTTGTGCGGCAGTTACGACGTTGCGTACGCCTCAGCGTGCGCGAGCGCTGCGCTTCTTCCGGTCGCCGAACTCCTCGACCTTGCCCAGGACCTCGGTGACCTTGTTCGGACCGGACTTGGCCTCGATCCGCTTCCGGACGGTGCGGACCACCAGGGTGATCAGCGGTACGGCGATCGCGAGGATCAGCCACTGGCGGATGCGGCGGGTGAAGAAGGCCAACATGGTTTCGTGCTCCTGTCGATGACGTGCGGGACGCACGAGTGCTGCGCCCGGAGAAGCGTACAGATCACGCCAACCCCGGCCGCGACGTACGGCCGGGAACGCACGAACGGCGCCCACCCTGAGGGGTGAGCGCCGTTCGCAGCGTGCTGAGGTCAGGCCTTGGTCTCGGGCTCGACCGCGGCGGCTTCTTCGTCGGAGGTGTCGTCGCTGGCGGCGTCCTCGGAAGGGGTGTCCTGCTCGGTCGCCGTCTCGCCGACGACCTGGTCGGACTCGGAGGAGTCGTCGAGCTGACCCTCGTCGACGCGCGTGTCGTCGGCCGGAGCCTGCTCGCCGGCCGGCTCACCGGCCGGGGTGGCCGCTGCCGCCGCAGCCGCCGGAGCAGCCTTCTTCGCCGGAGCCTTCTTCGCCGGAGCCGCGTTGGCCTTCTTCGAGTCCTCGACCGACTCGGTCACCAGCTCGATCAGCGCCATCGGGGCGTTGTCGCCCTTGCGGGGGCCGACCTTGGTGATCCGGAGGTAGCCGCCCTCGCGCTCAGCGAAGGTCGGAGCGATCTCGGTGAACAGGGTGTGCACCACGCCCTTGTCCTTGACGGTGGTGAGCACCAGACGACGGGAGTGGATGTCACCCCGCTTGGCCTTGGTGATGAGCTTCTCGGCCAGGGGACGCAGGCGACGGGCCTTGGCCTCCGTGGTCGTGATCTTGCCGTGCTCGAACAGCTGGGTGGCGAGGTTGGCCAGGATCAGCTTCTGGTGCGAAGCGCTGCCGCCGAGACGGGCGCCCTTGGTAGGTGTAGGCATTTCAGATCTCCAGGTTTGCTAGCTGTCGTTCACGGGGCGACCCGGTTGCCGCGCGCCCGTGTGTTGTTGGCGCGGCGCGGGGGTTCAAGGGGGTCGCCCCCCTTGCTCTTAAATCAGTACTGCTCGGTCTCGCTGAAGTCGACTTCGTCCTCGTCGATCTCGTCGTAACGACCGATCGCGCTCAGCGGGTCGAAACCAGGCGCGCTGTCCTTGAGGGACAGGCCCATCTCGTGCAGCTTCAGCTTGACCTCGTCGATGGACTTGGAGCCGAAGTTGCGGATGTCCAGCAGGTCCTGCTCGCTGCGCGAGACGAGCTCGGACACCGTGTGGATGCCCTCGCGCTTGAGGCAGTTGTACGACCGAACGGTCAGGTTCAGGTCCTCGACCGGCAGAGCCAGGTCGGCGGCGAGCTGCTCGTCGATCGGCGACGGGCCGATCTCGATGCCCTCGGCCTCGACGTTGAGCTCACGGGCCAGGCCGAACAGCTCGACCAGGGTGCGACCGGCGGACGCCACGGCGTCGCGCGGACGGATGGCCGGCTTGGACTCGACGTCCAGGATCAGCTTGTCGAAGTCGGTGCGCTGCTCGACGCGGGTGGCCTCGACCTTGTAGGTGACCTTGAGGACCGGGGAGTAGATCGAGTCGACCGGGATGCGGCCGATCTCGGCGTCGGCCATCTTGTTCTGCACGGCGGAGACGTATCCGCGGCCGCGCTCGACGACGAGCTCCATCTCCAGCTTGCCGGACTCGTTCAGCGTGGCGATGTGCAGTTCGGGGTTGTGCACCTCGACGCCTGCGGGCGGAGCGATGTCACCAGCGGTGACGGCACCGGCGCCGGCCTTGCGGAGGTACATGGTGACGGGCTCGTCTTCCTCGGACGAGACGACCAGAGCCTTCAGGTTCAAGATGATCTCGGTGACGTCCTCGACGACGCCCTCGATGGTCGAGAACTCGTGCAGGTTGCCGTCGATCTTGATGCTGGTCACGGCCGCGCCCGGGATGGACGACAGCAGCGTGCGCCGCAGCGAGTTGCCGAGGGTGTAGCCGAAGCCGGGCTCCAAGGGCTCGATGACGAACCGGGAGCGGTTCTCGCCGACAACTTCTTCGGCGAGGGACGGGCGCTGTGCGATGAGCATGTCTGTGTTCTCTCCCCGTGCCGACCACTATTTGAGGGCACGGACTGCGACGTATCTGACGCCGCAGGTCAACATCGAACCGAGCAACCTCTCACTCCACCCATCAGATTCGGTGGGTGGAGTGCCGGTTCCCCACGTTTACGTGGGGAACCGAACCGAGGAGAGGGCTACTTGGAGTAGAGCTCGACGATCAGCTGTTCCTGAACGTCGATCACGATCTGAGCGCGGATGGGCAGCTGGTGGACCAGCACCCGGCCCCGCTCGGGGAGCGCCTGCAGCCAAGCCGGCACGTCACGCTCGCCGTGGGTCTCACGGTTGATGATGTGCGGCGTGGTCTGGACGACCTTCGGGGCGATGTCGATCACGTCGTGCGCGGTGACGCGGAACGACGGGATGTCGACCTTGTTGCCGTTCACGAGGAAGTGACCGTGCACGACGAACTGACGGGCCTGACGACGCGTACGGGCGAACCCGGCGCGGTAGACCACGTTGTCCAGACGGGACTCCAGGATCTGCAGCAGGTTGTCACCCGTCTTGCCGGCGTGCCGGTTGGCCTCTTCGTAGTAGCGACGGAACTGCTTCTCCAAGACGCCGTACGAGAAGCGGGCCTTCTGCTTCTCCCGGAGCTGGAGTGAGTACTCCGACTCCTTCGTACGACCCTTGCCGTGGACGCCGGGCGGGTAGGGGCGGCGTTCGAACGCCTTGTCGCCACCGACCAGGTCAACACCCAGCCGACGCGACTTCTTGGTCATAGGACCGGTGTAGCGAGCCATTTTCTAGTAGTCCTTCTGTGTTCGGTTTAGACGCGGCGGCGCTTGGGCGGGCGGCAGCCGTTGTGCGGCACGGGGGTCACGTCGGAGATCGCTCCGACCTCGAGACCGACGGCACCGAGAGACCGGATGGCGGTCTCGCGGCCCGAACCCGGGCCCTTCACGAACACGTCGACTCGCTTCATACCGTGCTCCATCGCGCGACGTCCGGCAGCCTCGGCGGCCATCTGTGCGGCGTACGGAGTCGACTTGCGGGAGCCCTTGAAACCGACGGTGCCGGCCGAGGCCCACGCGATGACGGCACCCGTGGGGTCCGTGATCGAGATGACGGTGTTGTTGAACGTGCTCTTGATGTGAGCGTGGCCAGAGACCACGTTCTTCTTTTCCTTCTTCCGCACCTTGGTGGTGCGGGTGTTACGACCTGCAGTAGCCATTACTTAGCCTTCTTCTTGCCGGCGACGGGTTTGCGCGCGCCCTTGCGGCCACGGGCGTTGGTGCGGGTGCGCTGGCCGCGAACGGGCAAGCCACTGCGGTGACGACGACCCTGGTAGGAGCCGATCTCGACCTTGCGGCGGATGTCGCCGGCTACCTCGCGACGAAGGTCACCCTCGGTCTGGTAGTTGGCTTCGATCCAGTCGCGGAGGGCGACCAGGTGGTCCTCGGTCAGTTGGTGGACGCGGAGGTCGCCACTGATCTGCGTGGCTTCCAGGGTCTTCAGAGCGCGGGTACGACCCACGCCGAAGATGTAGGTGAGGGCGACCTCGAGGCGCTTGTCGCGCGGGAGATCCACCCCAATCAGGCGTGCCATCAGGCGGTACTACCTTTCACATGGTCGATGCCGGCCTGTTTCCGCAGGCGGTGAGCATCGCGGAGGTGTCTGGCGTGACGCGTCCCTGGTTGCCTTGGATCCGGAGCTGGGCTCCGAACCGCCAGGGCCTCGGCCTCCGACCGAGGGTGGATCCTCTGCGGTGACGAACACCGACTGAGGACTTGCGATCACACTGTTCTGGGTCTTGCTTGTGCTGCGTCTTGCGTGGCTTGCGAGTCGTGCTGACCCACAGAGTCAGGTCAGCCCTGACGCTGCTTGTGCCGCGGGTTCTCGCAAATCACCATCACGCGACCGTGCCGGCGGATCACCTTGCACTTGTCGCAGATCTTCTTGACGCTCGGCTGAACCTTCATCGAGCAACTTTCTGATGTGAACCGGGCACGGCCGAAGCTGCTCCCGATCGATGGTGGATTTGGGTGTGACTACTTGTGCCGGTAGACGATGCGGCCGCGAGTGAGGTCGTAGGCGGAAAGCTCGACGACGACTCGGTCGGCGGGGAGGATACGGATGTAGTGCTGCCGCATCTTGCCGCTGATCGTGGCCAGCACCTTGTGTCCGTTGGCCAGTTCAACACGGAACATCGCGTTGGGTAGGGCCTCGACCACGGTGCCCTCCAGCTCGAGTGCGCCTTCTTTCTTTGCCATGAACTCTCAATCTGCTGCGAACGCGTACGTATACCCGGCCAAAGATGGCCGACAGGTGAGTTTACGCCGAACGGGCTTGCGACCCAAATCGGTCTGGCTGCCCATCGCGTTTCGCACCAGTCGGTGCTGAACGAGGCCCCCACCGGTCTGGATCGCCCTGTTTCGAGCCAGTCGGTGCCAAACGACCCCCACCGGGCCTGGATCGCCCCGTGTCGAGCCAGTCGGCGCTAAACGATCCGCTCGAACAACGCCAGGTAGTCATCCACCATCCGCTGGGCGTCGAACCGGGTCTCGGCCTCGGCCCGGCAGACCCGCCGGTCCAGCTCGCCGAGTCGGGACACCGCGCGTACGGCCTGATCGTCGTCGGCGACCAGGAAGCCGGTCACGCCGTCGCGGATCAGTTCCGGCATCGAGCCGAGCGGGGCCGCGATCACCGGCGTCCCGGTGGCCAGCGACTCGACCACGGACAGCCCGAACGGCTCCGCGAAGTCGATCAGGTGCAGCAGGGCACGGGCTGAACCCAGAAGCCGGTCGCGCTCGGCCGGAGCGACGGCGCCGACATAGGTCACCGCCGACCCGTCCAGGTGGGGTTCGACCTCGGTCTCGAAGTAGCGGCGGTCCTGGATGATGCCCGCGATGATCAGCGGCAGTCCCGCCCGGCGGGCCACCTCGATGGCGCGGTGGGTCCCCTTGTCCGGGTGGATCCGGCCCAGGAAGAGCAGGTACTCGGCTGCCTGCGCCGAGAAGGTGAAGGAGCGGACGTCGATGCCGTGGTGGATCGTGGCGGCGTAGGTCAGGGCCGGGTGCCGGTCCGAGTCGCTGATCGCGACGTAGTGCGCGATGTCGTCGTACGCGGCGTAGACCGGGACGATCGCCTCGGAGGAGAAGCCGTGGATGGTCGTCACCATCGGCGTGGGGATCAGCCGGCTGTAGCTCAGCGGCATGAAGTCGAACTGGTTCGACAGCACGTCCAGCTCAGCCGCGCGGGCGAACGCCTCGCCGAGGTGCAGGGCCTCCCCCACCTTCGCGTCGACTCCGTCGGCCTCCTCGTAACCCTCGGCCACGGGGCTGACCAGCCGCGCACCGGTCAGCGAATTGGCGGTGGCGAACAGGGTGACCTGGTGCCCGCGGGCCACGAAACCCTCGGTCAGCATCGACGCGACCTGCTCCCACGGCCCGTACGCGATCGGGGGCGTGCGGTGGGCGATCGACGCGATGACACCGATCTTCATGACGTCTGGCTCCCACCCTCGGCGCAACTGGCGCGAGGCTCCCGACCAGTGTTCGGTGCTATCGTCACATACATCGGATGCGCTCTTTGAGGCCCCGAGATTTCTCGAACTCCCAACGACGGGAGTGATCGCTCGTGGGTTTTCCGACGCGATCTCGAAGTGCCCTAGGAGACGGAACGGCGGCCGGACGGCTGCATCGTCGGCTGCGGCGCACCCAGTGTCTGCGTAGGCAGACGTGAGAGAAGGCCGCTGTGTCGATGTCCTATGGAGTTCTCAGCACCTATCCCCCCACCCAGTGCGGTCTGGCCACCTTCAGCCAGGCCCTGGTGCAGTCCCTGCAGTCCGAGGACGATCACGTCGGCGTGATCCGGGTGGCTGACGCCGACGAGCTGTCCTCGGTCGTCGACCACCCCTGGGTCCGCAACACCCCGGGCGGCGCCGAGGCGGCCGCCAGCGCGTTGAACGGCTACGACGTGGCCATCATCCAGCACGAGTACGGCATCTTCCCCGGCCGCGACGGTGACGAGGTGCTGACGGTAGCCCGCAACCTCCGGGTGCCCACCATCACCGTCCTGCACACCGTGCTGGTCACGCCGAGCGAGCACCAGCGGGCCATCCTCGAAGAGCTCGCCCGGCACTCCAGCGTGCTGGTCACCATGACCCTGACCGCCAAGCAGCGGCTGATCGACCACTACGACGTCGACCCGGCCCTGATCCAGGTCATCCCGCACGGCGCAGCCGAGAACCCGGCGGCCGACCCGGGGCGCTTCCGGACCGCGAACCGCGAACCGGTCGTCTTGACCTGGGGGCTGCTCGGCGAGGGCAAGGGCATCGAGTGGGCGATCGACGCGATGGGTGAGCTGACCGACCTCGATCCGGCCCCGCAGTACTGGGTGGTCGGCGAGACACACCCCAAGGTCCGGGCCAGCCAGGGTGAGGTCTACCGCGACCGGCTGATCGAGCGGGCCGCGCAGGGCGACACCGGGTCGGTGCACTTCGACGACCGCTACCTGACCAACGCCGAGCTGCACGAGATCGTGCACCGCGCCGACGTGGTGCTGCTGCCCTACGACTCCCGCGAACAGGTCACCTCCGGCGTACTCATCGAGGCGGTCACGGCCGGCAAGCCCGTCATCTCCACCGGCTTCCCGCACGCCGTCGAGCTGCTCACCGGCGGCGCCGGCCTGATCGTGGAGCGTCAGGATCCGCACAGCATCGCCGCCGCGCTGCGCCGGGTGCTGACCGAGCCCGGACTGGCCGCGAGCATGCGTGCCGAGGCCGAGCGGATCGCCCCCGACCTGCTTTGGCCGGCCGTCGCCGACCGCTACCGCGAGGTGGCGGCCGAGGCCGTACGGTCCGAGGCCGAGAGCTTGGCCAGCGCATGAGCAGTCCGGTGTCGTTCGACCACCTGTTCCGGCTCAGCGACGGCGGCGGGTTGTTCGAGCACGCCCGGCTCACCGAACCGCGGCCCGAGCACGGCTACTGCGTCGACGACATCGCCCGGGGTCTGGTCGTGGCCGCCCGGGAGCCGGGAGCGAGCGACGAGCTCGTCACCCTGGCCGACTTCTACCTCTGGCTGGTCACCGACGCCCAGACGCCCGACGGCCGGTTCCACAACCGGCGTGACCTCGAGCTGAACTGGACCGACGAGCCCACCCTCGAGGACTGCTGGGGCCGGGCCCTGTGGGGTCTCGGTACGGCGGCCGCCCGGCTGCCGCAGGGGTCGGTCTCGGCCGAGCTCGCGTCCAAGCACTTCGACCTCAGCGTCGTACGCCGCGCGCCCTGGATGCGCGCGATGGCCTTTGCCGCTCTCGGTGCGGCCGAGGTGCTGACCCGCTATCCCGATCACGCTCCCGCCCGGGCCCTGTTGGCCGACGCGGCGGCGATGATCATCGCCTCGTTGCCGTTGAACCCGACCTGGCCCTGGCCCGAACCCCGGTTGCGCTACGCCAACGCGACGGTGCCGGAGGTGCTGCTGGCCGCAGGCGCGCTGCTCGACGACCCGGTCGCCCTGGCCCACGGCACCCGGCTCCTCGGCTGGCTGCTGGACACCGAGACCGCCGGCGACCACCTGTCCATGACCCCGGTCGGCGGCTGGGTCACCGGCGAACCCCGCCCCGGCTTCGACCAGCAGCCGATCGAGGTAGCCGCGCTGGCCGACGCCTGCAGCCGGGCGTACGCCATCACCGGCGATCCGGTCTGGCGGGACGGGCTGCTGAGCTGCGAGGCCTGGTTCCGCGGAGCCAACGACGCGGGCATCAGCCTGCTCGACGACATCAGCGGTGGCGGGTGCGACGGACTGCACCGGCGTGGCCGCAACGAGAACCAGGGTGCAGAATCAACCCTCGCCATGATCTCCACCTTCCAGCTCGTTCATCGACTGCGCGAGCCCGCCCCGCTGCCGATGGGTTGACCTGATGCCTGATCTCCTGCGCCGAGGGTCCCTCGTGCTGCGGGCCGACCCCCGTCGGGTCGTCGCCAAGCTCTTCCTGCCCGGTCAAGAAACCCTCGCCAACGGGCTGTCCCGGGCCGAGGCCGTGATCGGCCGGGTGCTGGCCATGACCGACGAGCAGGTCACGGACACCCTGACCGAGATGCTCGAGCTGTTCAGCGACCGGCACGACGGTCTGACCGAGATCCTGGAGAACCACTGCGCGCTGGTCGCCCACCGCTTCCCCGATCCTGCGGCCGAGGTGTCGACCGACCGGCGACTGCTGGTCGGGGCGTACTTCACGCAGGAGTACTCGGTCGAGTCGGCCGCGTTGTTCAACCCCTCGATGGTGCCGCACCCCGACCAGAGCGATTTGGCTCCCGGCGAGCTGCGGTTCGTGATGAGCGTGCGGGCCGTCGGCGAGGGCCACATCTCCAGCATCGAGTTCCGTACCGGCGTGCTGACCGGGCGCGATGGCGTACAGATGGACGAACCGGGGCGGTACGCCGTGGCCGGCAAACCGCGTCCGCGGCGGCTGTCCCGCGACTACGTGGCCGCAGCCCTGGCGGAGCAGACGGACGCGGCCCGGGCCGGTCAGGTCGTCCGGATGCTGCCGGCCGAGTTCGAGCCGGCCGACTTCGAACGCGTCGCCGAGTGGGTGAACCGGGACCGGCTGACCCGCGGCAGCGACGCCGTCATCATCGACCGGATCCGGCGCATCATGGCCTGCAACTACCAGGTCGACTTCCCGGCCACCCGGCCGCTGGCCGAGCGGGTGCTCTTCCCCTACTCCCCGGTCGAGAGCCACGGTGTCGAGGACGCACGGTTCACCCGGTTCGTCGACGGGGATCAGGCGACCTACTACGGCACGTACACCGCGTTCGACGGCGTCAACATCGCCCCGAACCTGCTCCGCACCGACGACTTCGACCACTTCGAAGTGACGCAGCTCATCGGACCCGCAGCCAAGAACAAGGGCATGGCGATCTTCCCGCGGCGGGTCGGCGGGCAGTTCCTGGCCCTGTCGCGGTGGGACCGGGAGAGCATCGGGATCGCCACCTCACCGGATGGTGCCGTCTGGGGCGACGCGGTCACCGTCCAGACTCCGCAGCAGCCGTGGGAGGTCATCCAGCTCGGCAACTGCGGTCCGCCGATCGAGACCGAAGCCGGCTGGCTGGTGCTCAACCACGGAGTCGGTCCCATTCGGCGCTACGCCATCGGTGCGGTTCTGCTCGACCTCGACGACCCGACGATCCTGCTCGGGGCGCTGACCGAGCCGTTGCTCACCCCCAACGCCGACGAGCGCGACGGGTACGTCCCCAACGTCGTCTACTCCTGCGGTGCGCTGCTGCACGACGAGACCCTGGTCATCCCGTACGGCTGCAGCGACTCCTCGATCCGGATCGCCTACGTCGACGTACCCCAGCTGCTGGAGCGGTTGCAGGCCTAGTTGCTGGGTGAGGCGCGGGTCAGGAAGCGCAACCTCTTCGAGGCCTTCGACAGGCTCAGGGCGCGTAAGGCCGGGTTAGCGCGGGGAACGTGGGCTGAGCTTGTCGAAGCGCCCGAAGGGCTCCCCGTTCACCGCAACCACAGCCAGACGCAACCCCTCCGGGGCCTTCGACAGGCTCAGGGCGCGTTCCCCTCGAGCGCCGGAGGGACTACACCGTGATGGCGAGACCGCGGCTGACGCGTTCCTGATAGAGCTCGACGCTCTCCTTCAGGGCCTTCAGGATGTACGGCGGGAACTCCATGCCCTGCTTGTCGGCCCAGAGCAGCCGGCTCTCCACGCGACCGATCTCACGGGCGTACCCGGCGAGGTCGCTGTCCAGACCGAGGTCGATGGCGACGCCACCCATGTCGGCCTTGTAGCCCGGCATGGCGTTCGTGCCGACCAAGTTGTACGACTTCTCGCGCAGCACCCGGGCCAGGAACAGCTGCCACGGCTTGAGGACCTTGTCCTGCACCATGGCGGTGGCCGACATCTGGTAGAAGGCGAAGTGGCCGGGTTCCTGCTGCTTGATCGGGGTGATGATGGTCTCGGAGATGGCGGTCTCGCCGAGCTCCTTCAGACCGGTGTTGATCTGGTTGTACGCCAGCACGGCCTGCCGCTCGGTGCTCGCTCCGGTGAGGAAGTAGAGCAGCTTCGCCACTTCCTGGATCGGCTTCAGTGTCGCCAGGGCGCCCAGGATCTTGATCTTGAACGACACGTCCAGGTAGGGCTCGGCCGGCGAACGACCGAGGTCCTGCTGCAGCCGGTCGAGGATCAGACCGTGCTGGAGTTCCTGCGGCTGCCACACATCGGAGTAGAAGGTCTTGTTGGTGTCGTCGACGTCCGGCAACAGGGTGAGCAGCTCCAAGACGTTGCGGTCCACCTCGAGCTCGACGCGAGCGAGGTAGTCGATGACGTGGCCGAAGCGGGCCGCGACCAGATCGGGTCGCTTGATCGTCCGGTCGACGGAGTCGAGACGGATCGGAGGGTAGAGCTCACCGAGTCGCTGCACATGCTCAGCGATCTTCTGGTGCGAGATGTTCTTCCGCGGCACGACAACATCCTAAAGACGGGGAGCGGCGGGCGGCAAAGTCGCGACCTGTGTTTATCGCCACACTTAGGTTAGCCATACCAATACGTCGACCGCTCCTGGTTGACGCTGATGATTCGGCGCGGCGGGCCCTTCCGATTGGTCGCGAGCAGCCCGCCGGGGTGTGGGTTGCCTCACCCAACGGCACCGGGTGCAAGGGGTGGGGTCAGAAGACGAGGACGAGGAACAGGATCGCGATCAGCACGACCAGTGCCGAAACCCCGGCGACCACGGCAAGCGAGACCCCGGTGGCGCTCCGCGACGCCTCGAGCTGCCCCGGTTGTCCGCCAGCACTGGCCACCATGGCGGGGCTGTTGTAAGTCTGCAACGGCGGCAGGCCCTCCACGACGGGCAACAGCTGACCGAGCTTCTGTGCCCCGAACAGGGTGTCCAACCGCGCCTGGTAGTCCTCCGCGGTGAGCTTGCCGTCGGCGTACGCAGTGTTCAGGCGACCGCTCAGCTGCTCGCGTTCCGCGTCGGTCACTGGGGCGTCCGGCGTGCTGCGGTACGGCGAGGAGATCGGCAGGCTGCTCATACCTCCAAGGTATCCGGCAACCCGAATCGCGCGAAGAGCGCCGTGTCGAAGAAACAGGCCACGTACGACACCCCCTCGGGGGTCACGGTGGGCATCTGAAGCTGGAAAGCCGTGTGGGTGCCGTCGGGCTGACGCATGTAGAGCGCGTACGCCGGTGCACCGTTGGCGGAGACCTGGACCATGATCTGGTCGCCGGCCTTCTCGGCCGGGCAGTTCCGGCGGATGAGTTCGCCGATCGCCTCGGCCCCGACGTACCAACCGGCGAACGGTGGCATCTCCCAACGGGCGTCGGCGGTCAGCAGCTCGACGATCCGGTGCACGTCGTACGCCTCGAACGCATCGACGTACTCCTGCAGCATCCGCGCGGCCTGAGCGTCCTCGACCGGTTCGGCCGTCGCCGCCGGGTCGAGCTTCTCCATGTGCGCCCGGGCCCGCTGCAGGCTGCTGTTGACCGCAGCGGTCGACAGGTCGAGCAACTCGGCGACCTCGCTGGCCTGCCAGGCGAGCACGTCACGCAGGATCAGCACGGCCCGCTGCTGTGGAGTCAGATGCTGGAGCGCGGCGACGAACGCCAGCCGTACCGTCTCCTTGCCCACCACCTCGGCGGCCGGGTCCTCGGTCTTGGTCCCCCACACCATCGTGTCGGGCAGCGGCTCGAGCCAGGGCAGCTCCGGCCGCGAATCCAGGCTGTGGTGCGGGTCGGACGCCGGCTGCCCCAGGCCGGTCGGCATGGGTCGCCGCTGGGCACCCTGGAGGGCGGTGAGACAGACGTTGGTGGCGATCCTGTACATCCAGGTCCGGACCGTGGAGCGATTCTCGAACCCGTGGAACGCCCGCCAGGCGCGGATGTAGGTCTCCTGCACGAGGTCTTCAGCATCGTGCACCGATCCGAGCATCCGATAGCAGTGAGCGGTGAGCTCCCCACGCAGCGGCTCGACCAGCGCCATGAAGACGTCGTCATCGATGGCAAGAGTCATGGTCGAAAAACTATCGCTTGATCCGGTGAATTTCATCAGGTGGGCCGGTCTGATCTGCATGAACCGCATGATCTTCATCAACCTGCCGGTGGCCGACCTGGATGCCACCAAATCCTTCTACACCGGGCTCGGCTTCGCGCTCAACGAGGAGATGACCGACGAGGACGCAGCCTGCATCGTCGTCTCCGAGACCATCTACGTGATGGCCCTGACCCGGTCCCGCTTCGGCGACTTCGTCGTCGGGGAGGTGGGTGATCCAGCCGCCGGTCCGACGGTCATCAACTGCCTGTCCACCGAAAACCGCGCCGAGGTCGACGACCTGGTGGCCAAGGCCCTGGCCAACGGCGGGCGGTCCTACCGAGAGCCGATGGACGAGGGCTTCATGTACGGCCACAGCTTCGCCGACCCGGACGGTCACGTCTGGGAGGTCATGTTCATGGAGATGCCCGCCTGATCTGGATTCACTGGGTCTAGGTTCGGTTCATGGTCACGGTGCTCGACCTCGCCGCGGCCGGGTCGAGCTCGATCGACCTGGTCGGCGGCAAGGCGCTCAACCTGGGTGTGATGATCGCCGCCGGGCTGCCGGTCCCGGCCGGTTTCTGCGTGACGACGACGGCCTACCGCGCGGTCGTCGGGGGCGCCGTGGACCGGGCGCAGATCAGCCGTCTGGTCCTGCCCGATGAGCTCTGCAAGACCATCGTGGCCGGCTACCGGAGCCTGGGGGCTGACGTGGCGGTCGCCGTACGCTCCTCGGCCACCGCGGAGGACCTGGCGTACGCGAGCTTCGCCGGGCAGCAGGACACCTACCTGAACGTGGTCGGTGACGACGACCTGATCGACGCGGTACGCCGATGCTGGGCTTCGTTGTGGAGCGAGCGGGCCGTCAGTTATCGCGCGGCGCAGGGGATCGATCCGCGTACGGTGGCGCTCGCCGTGGTCGTCCAGGTCATGGTCGACGCCCGGGTCGCCGGGGTGATGTTCACCGCGAACCCGGTGACGGGCACCCGGCACCAGAGCGTCGTCGACGCCAGTCCCGGGCTGGGCGAGGCCGTGGTCTCGGGGGCCGTGAACCCGGATCACTTCGTCATCGACCGGTCGACCGGAGCGGTGGTCGAGCAGCGGCTCGCTGATCCTGCGGGCGCTTGCCTCGACGCTGCGGAGCTCGTGGCGCTGACCCGGCTCGGGCAGCAGGTGCAGGACCTGTACGGCGCGCCCCAGGACACCGAATGGGCGATCGGCGCCGACGGCACCCTGTGGCTGACCCAGGCCCGCTCGGTCACCACGCTCTATCCCGTGCCGAAGCCGCCGCCGTCGGAGCTGCGGACGTACCTCTGCCTCACCCTGGCCCAGGGTCTGACCCGGCCGATCACCCCGATGGGCCTGGCGGTGTTTCGCCTGCTCGGGTCGTCGGTGGCGACGGCGGCCGGCTTCCCACCCGCCGAGGCCGAGGTCGGCCCGGCCGGACTCCACGTGTTGGCCGGGCGCATCTTCGTGGACGTGACGCCGGTGCTGCGCCAACGGCAGCGGCGCCGCCTGATGCTCGCCGCCCTCTCGGTGATGGAGGCGCGGGCTGCGCTCGTGCTGCGGCAGCTGGGTGAGCGGCCGGAGTTCTCGTACCGGCCGGAGACGGCTCCTCGAGCGCTGCGGCCGGCGGTGCGGGTCTTGCTGCGGGCCGCGGCTCCGCCCCGCTTCGTGGCGGCGCTGGCCAGCCCGGCGCACGCCCGCCCGGCCTTGGGCCGGATTGAGCGACGGCTGCGTGCGAGTCTGGTGGTACCGGCCGGGGCTTCCCACGAGGAACGACTGGACCTGGTGCGGCTGCGGCTCGGCCACGACATCTTCCTGCTGATGCCGACGTGCTTCGCGTACGCCGCCGCCGGTTTCGCCAGCCTCGCCCTGGCCCGGCGGTTACTTCGTGGTCTGGCGCAACCGGCCGAGTTCCAGGCTGTGCTGCGCAGCCTGCCGCACAACGTGACCACGGCCATGGATCTCGAGCTGTGGGCGCTGGCGGGCCGGATCCGCTCGGACCCGGCGTCGCGGGCCGCGGTGACCACGGGTGAAATCGCGGAGGTGGCGGCGGCGTACCGCGGACAGCAGCTGCCGCCGGTTGCCCAGCACGGGCTCGAGGCGTTCCTCGCCCGGTACGGCCACCGCAGCGTCGCCGAGATCGACCTCGGGATGCCGCGTTGGGCCGACGACCCGGGTCATCTCATCGGGGTGCTGCGCAACTACCTGCAGCTCGAGGATGCCGCGGTGGACCCGGAGACCCAGTTCCGGGCCGGTGAGCGGTTGGCCGACGCGGCGATCATCGACCTGGTGGCGCGGGCCCGGCAGCGCAGCCGGCTCCGCGGGCGGGTCGTGGGCTGGGCTCTGCGACGGACCCGCGAACTG
The DNA here is from genome assembly GCA_036524735.1 of Propionibacteriaceae bacterium. Lineage (GTDB taxonomy): Bacteria > Actinomycetota > Actinomycetes > Propionibacteriales > Propionibacteriaceae > Microlunatus. The sequence goes on along the minus strand of DATDBS010000111.1, from coordinate 9,931 downwards.
GCCGGACTGCGGGAGACGCCGAAGTTCCTGCTCGTGCTCGCGCTGAGCGCGATGCGGACGCAGCTGGGTCAGATCGGGGTCGCGCTGCAGGCGGACGACCGGGTCGAGAACGCAGATGACGTCTTCTTCCTCGACTTCGCCGACGTACGGCGGGGGCTCGCCGGAGCCGACCTGCGGGAGCGGGTCGTGGGGCGACGGACGGCGTACGCGGTGGAGCTCGGGCGACGACGGATCCCCCGGCTGCTGCTCTCCGACGGCACCGAGCCCGAAGCCCTGGCCACGCTCGCCGAGCTGCCCGACGGGGCCCTGATCGGCAGCCCGGCCTCGGTCGGCACCGTGACCGGGACCGCGCGCGTCATCCTCGACCCCAGCGGCGCGCACCTCGAGCCCGGCGAGATCCTGGTCGCGCCGTCGACCGATCCGGGCTGGACCCCCCTGTTCCTGACCGCCGGCGGTCTGGTGATGGAGATGGGTGGGTCCAACTCCCACGGCGCGGTCGTGGCGCGCGAGTACGGCATCCCCGCCGTCGTGGGGGTGGCCGACGCCACCCACGTGATCCACACCGGTGACCGGATCACGGTCGACGGTGCCTCCGGCCTGGTCACCCCGGTGGGCTTGGTCGCTCCCGAGTGAGCGGCCCGCGGGAACGGATCGGGGCGGTCCGGACCTGACCAAGTGTGAGACCGCACCCGACGGGTCAGGCCCCCACGGTCAGTGCCGTCATCTTCCGCAACACCAAGGAACAGGTCGTCTTCTACTTCGGCAACCTGTGCGCGCCGACCCGGGGCGGCGAGGCTGGGTACCGACCCACGAGCCGCTTCCCCGCGGTGTCCCTGGGGGCCTCGTGACCGCCGGCTGGCTTCCCGACCAGACCCAGGGCCGGCCTGGGCCGTGGTTCGTGGGCGAGGTGCACGAGGGCTTCGCCATGATCCCTCTCGTCGAGGCGGGGCCCTTCCCGCTGAACGAGCACGGAGAGACTCAGATCAGCTTCGAGCAGAGCGGCGTCGACCGCAGCGGGCGGGTCGTACCGGTCAAACGACCGGCCGGCTCAGTCGGCCAGCGGTCCGAACGGAACGCCGAGAGCGCTGAGCATCTGCTCGCCGCCGTCCTCCGCGGTCAGCACCCACAGCCCCTGCGCGGTGACCGTCATGGTGTGCTCCCAGTGGCAGGCGAGCGAACCGTCGTCGGTGACCACGGTCCAGTCGTCCTCGAGCACGTGGTTGTCCGGTTCGCCCAGCGTGAGCATGGGTTCGACGGCGAGGGCGAGTCCCTCGACGATCTTGACCCCGCGGCCGGCGGTCCGCAGCACCCCGCGGGTGGTCACGTTGGGCACGTCCGGCGGCTGGTGCATCGCGGAGCCGATGCCGTGGCCGACGTACTCCTCGACGATTCCGTACGAGGGTTCGCGCTCGCGTACAAAACTTTCCACGGCCGCGGAGATGTCACCGATGTGACCGCCGAGCCGAGCGGCGGCGATGCCGTGCCACATCGCCATCCGGGTGATCTCGCTCAGCGCGCCGGCCTCGGGGCTGGGCTCGCCGACGAAGACGGTGACGGCCGAGTCGCCGTGCCAGCCCTCGATGATGGCCCCGCAGTCGATGGAGACCAGGTCACCGTCGACCAAAGCGCGGTCACCGGGGACGCCGTGCACGACCTCCTCGTTGACCGAGATGCAGGTGACGCCGCGAAACCCGCCGACGCCGTCGAGCGCGCCGTAGTCCAGGAAGGAGGGTTCAGCGCCCCCTGTTCGGATGACCTCGGCCGCCACGGCGTCCAGCTCTCGCGTGGTGACCCCCGCCCGGACCTCCGCGACGGTGGCGGCGATGGCCTGGGCCACGACGAGACCGGCCCGTCGCATCTGACGAAGCTGGTCAGGTGTCTTGAGCTCGATGCCGCGCTGGGATCCGAACATGGACGTTCTCCCTTTCCTCCGAGCTCTACCCGGGATATGTGCGCCTTACCCGGGATATATCGCGGGCAAAGCGAGGGTTTCGCAGGTTAACCTGCGAAACCGACAAGGGGGAGCGGTGTGGCGACTGGGGGATGAGCCGAGGCGAGTCGGGGTCTAGAGGTGCTTGTCGAGGGCGGTGAAGAGGCGCTGGGAGACGTCGCCGATGGGGCCGAGTCCGTCGACCTCGACCAGCACGCCACGGGAGCGGTAGACGTCGAGCAACGGGGCGGTCTGCTCGGCGTACACCTTCTGGCGTACGCGGATGGTCTCCTCGTTGTCGTCGGCCCGACCCGCGGTCTCGGCTCGGCGCAGCAGCCGGTCCACGACCTCGTCCTCGTCGGCCTGCAACGAGATGACGGCGTCGATGAAGCGGTTGTTCTCAGCCAGGAACGCGTCGAGGGTCTCGACCTGCGGCAGCGTACGGGGGTAGCCGTCGAGCAGGAAGCCCGGATCACAGTCGGGCTGGGCCACCCGGTCGGCGACGATCGCGTTCGTGATCTCGTCGCTGACGTAGCCGCCGGAGTTCATGATGTCGCGGACCTGCTGGGCCAGCGGCGTCTCGGCGGTCTTCATGGCGCGGAAGATGTCGCCGGTGGAGATGGCCGGGATGCCGTAGTGCTCACCGATCAGCTTGGCCTGGGTGCCCTTGCCAGCCCCCGGTGGGCCCATGATCAAGAAACGCATCAGCGGAGGAACCCTTCGTAGTTTCGTTGCTGCAGCTGAGATTCGATCTGCTTGACGGTGTCGAGACCGACGCCGACGATGATGAGGATCGATGTGCCGCCGAAGGGGAAGTTCTGGTTGGCGTTCAAGAAGATGAACGCGATCGACGGCAGCAGTGCAATCAATCCGAGGTAGACAGCGCCCGGGAAGGTGAGCCGGGAGAGCACGAACGCGAGGTAGTTCTCGGTCGGCTTGCCGGCCCGGATGCCCGGGATGAAACCGCCGTACTTCTTCATGTTGTCGGCGACCTCTTCGGGATTGAAGGTGATCGCGACGTAGAAGTAGGCGAAGAAGACGATCAGCAGGAAGAAGCTGACCATGTAGATGGGGTGGTCACCCTTGATGAAGTACGTCTGGATCCACGACGCCACCTTGCTGTCCGGCTGGAACTGCGAGTAGAGCGCCGGGAGGTAGAGCAGCGACGAGGCAAAGATGACCGGGATGACGCCGGCCTGGTTGACCTTGATCGGGATGTAGGTGGTGGTGCCGCCGAGCATCCGGCTGCCGACCATCCGCTTGGCGTACTGCACCGGAATACGGCGCTGCGACTGCTCGACGAAGATCACGCCGGCCATCACGACCAAACCGAGGGCGATGACCAGGAGGAAGACGACCAGGCCCTGGGAGCCCGGGCGGGCCACGCGGAGGCTCCAGAGCGCCGCCGGGAAGGTGGCCGCGATCTGGGTGAAGATCATCACCGACATGCCGTTGCCGACGCCGCGCTCGGTGATCAGCTCACCGAGCCACATGATGACGCTGGTGCCGGCCGTCATGGTCAGGATCATCACAATGACCGGGAAGATGTCCTTGGAGTAGACAATCCCGGTGCAGCCCGTAAACAACCGGTCGTTGACCGCGACGGTGACGAACGCCGTGGAGTTGAGCACCGCGAGCACGAGCGTCAGGTAGCGCGTGTACTGGGTGATCTTGGTCTGGCCGGACTGACCTTCCTTCTTCAACGCCTCGAGCCGTGGGATCACCACGGTGAGGAGCTGGAGGATGATGCTGGCGGTGATGTAGGGCATGATCCCCAGCGCGAAGATCGCGAGCTGGAGCAGCGCTCCACCGGAGAACAGGTTGATCAGCGAGTAGAGACCCTGCTGATCACCGCTCTGGGCCTGGCTCAGGCAGAAGTCCACCTGCTTCACGTTCACGTTGGGGGTCGGGATGATCGAGCCCAAACGGAAGATGGCCAAGATGGCCAGCGTGAAGAAGATCTTCTTCCTCAGGTCCGGGGTCCGGAATGCGTTGGCGAACGCGGTGAGCACTCCTGCCCTCCCTTTCATCTACGACATCTCTGGCACGTCCGACGTTCCGCATGGGCGAGCCGTACGCGCAGGACCGCCCGACTTTATCAAGAGATCCCGGTGAACCACGCATTGTCCCGGGACCGATCTCGAGCCCGCGAGCAGCGTGCAACGACCAGGTGTCCAAGATAGACGGCGTGACGTGCCGATGAGACGAGCTGCGAGGGAGTGGCGATGAGCGCAGGACTGTTCGACCTCAGTGGGCGGGTAGCGCTGGTCACCGGATCCAGCCGCAGCATCGGCCGGACCCTCGCGGCCGGACTGGCCGACGCCGGGGCCACGATCGTGCTGAACGGGGTCGACCCCGACCGGCTCGAGGCGACCAGGGGCGAGTTCGTGGAGCGCTACGGGCCCGGACGCGTCTACGCCCGGGCCTTCGACGTGACCGATGAGGCGGCCGTGGTCGCCGCGATCGACTGGATCGAGGAGACCGTCGGACCGCTCCGGATCCTGGTCAACAACGCCGGGGTCCAGCACCGGGTGCCGATGCTCGAGCTCGAGCTGGCCGACTGGCGCCGGGTGCTGGAGGCGAACGTGACCAGTGGTTTCATCGTCGGCCGGGCCGTCGCCCGGCACATGGTCCCGCGCGGTCGGGGCAAGATCATCAACATCGGGTCGGTGCAGTCCGACCTCGGCCGGGCGACGATCGCGCCGTACACGACCTCCAAGGGCGGCGTACGCAACCTCACCCGGGCGATGGCCGCCGAGTGGGGCGCGGCCGGGATCCAGGCCAACTCGCTGGCGCCGGGCTACATCCACACCGAGATGACCCAGAAGCTCGTCGACGACGCGACCTTCAACGCCTGGGTGCTGGGGCGTACGCCGGCTGGTCGGTGGGGGGCCAGCGCCGACCTCGTCGGGCCCGCGGTCTGGCTGGCCTCGGACGGGTCGGACTACGTCAACGGGCAGACCATCTTCATCGACGGCGGCATGACGGTCGTGGTGTGAGGTGAGCGAGATCCCGAAGCAGGCCCTGGGGCTGGTGGCGTACGCGGCGGGCGACCTCCGCGTCGAGCCGGTGCCGGTCCGGGAGCCAATGCCCAACGAGGCGATGGTCGAGATCGCGTACGGCGGCATCTGCGGCTCCGACCTGCACTACTGGCGGCACGGCGCCGCCGGCCAGTCGATCCTTCGGGATCCGATGCTGCTCGGCCACGAGGTGGTGGGCGTCGTCCGTCGGGCGGCGGCGGACGGGTCCGGGCCCCTAGCGGGTACGGCGGTCGCGGTGCACCCGGCTCGGCCGAGCGCTGGCGACGGGTCGATCCGCTACCCCGGCGACCGACCCAACCTCTCCCCGGCCGGCACCTACCTCGGCAGTGCGGCCCACCGGCCGCACACCCAGGGGGCCTTCGTCCGGTTCTTGCCGTTGGCCGCGGACATGCTGCGGCCGCTCAGCCCGGACCTGCCCCTGCGGACCGCCGCGGTGATCGAGCCGGCCGCCGTGGCGTGGCACGCGGTGGCCCGAGCCGGCGAGGTCGTCGGGCGTCAGGTGCTGGTGATCGGCGCTGGACCGATCGGCGCGCTGGTGGTGGCCGTCCTGGCTCGGGCCGGGGCGGCGGAGATCGTGGCGGTCGACCTGCACGAGGGGCCGCTCGCCCGAGCTCGGGAGCTGGGGGCGACGCGGACGTTCCTGGCCACCGACGCCGAAGCAGTTCGGGCCGTGGACGCCGACGTGAGCATCGAGTCGTCCGGCAGCGCGGCCGGCCTGAGTGTGGCGATCGGCGCGACCACCCGCGGCGGCCGGGTCGTGATGCTCGGTCTGCTGCCACCCGGTGACCAGCCGGTACCGGTGTCGCTGGCGATCGCCCGGGAGCTGGAGCTGGTCGGGTCGTTCCGCTTCAATGACGAGATCGACGCGGTGATCGCCGCCCTCGAGGACGGTTCACTCCACGTCGATCCGGTGGTCACCCACACATTCCCCATCGCTGACGCACTCGAGGCGATGGAGATCGCGCTGGATCCGTCGCGGTCGGGGAAGGTGCTGCTCACCTTCACCGACCACCCCTGACCCCCTGCACTGCGCACCTCACCCGACCCCCCAACTCCGAGCTCGGAAACTGGCGACAGTTGAGGGGTTCCGGGCCGCGGAAACCCTGAACTGTCGCCAGTTTCCCGAGCTGGGGGCGGGTCTAGGGGACGGGGACGGGACGGGCGGCGGTGTGTGGGTCAGGCAGCGAGCGCGGTGCGGGCGCCGACGAGGGCGTTGCTCCAGGCCACGAGCTGGTCGAGCATGCCGGACAGGATGCCGGCGTGCTGGTCGCGCGGGGCGAAGGTGGTGTAGTTCTCGAAGTCGTCGGCCAGGTTGAAGGCGACCTGGGCGCGGACGGTGGCGACCTGCAGCTCGGCAGCGATCAGGCGCAGGTTCTCGACGGCGCGGACACCGCCGACCGAGCCCCAGCTCACGAAGCCGGCAGCCTTGTTGTTCCACTCGGCGTAGATGAAGTCGATGGCGTTCTTCAGCGCACCGGAGGTGGCGTGGTTGTACTCCGGGGTCAAGAAGACGAAGCCGTCGAAGGTGGCGATCTTCTCGGCCCACGCCTTGGTGTGGGGGTTGGCGTACATCCCCATCGAGGCGGGCACCGGCTCGTCGAGCATCGGGAGGTCGAAGCTGGCCACGTCGACGAGCTCGAACTCGGCGTCGGTGCGCTGCTGGGCGTTCTTCAGCACCCACTCGGCGACGGCGGCGCCGTTGCGGCCGGGGCGGGTGCTGCCGAGGATGATGGCGATGCGGGGCATGAGTGTCACTTCCGTTGATCAATAATTGAATTCTCAACCACGCTACACCGGTGCCTCAACTCCGGCGGAAACGCAGGGTGACGAGCTGGAACGGCCGCAGCTCGAGCCGAGCGGTGCCGGCCTCCGCGGATCGCAACCCGGCCGCCGGCACCTCGCGCTCGAGCAGGTCGGTCTCGACCACGGACGTGGTCTCGAACCGGGCGACGATCCGACCCCGTACGCGGGCCCCGGTCGACTCGTACGCGCGGACCACCACGTCTCCGGAACCATCCTCGGCCAGCTTGACCGCCTCGATGACGATGGCCGGCTGGTCGACCTCGAAGAGCGGGGCGATCGGCGCTGCGACTCCCTCGATCCGGCGCAGCGGCAGGTTGCGGCGGTAGCCCTCGCGTACGGCGTCGCCGATCGTGGCGCCGACCCGGAGGGCCACGTTGAGCGTGTGCCGGCCCTGGTCGGCGGTGGGATCAGGAAAGGTCGGCGCCCGCAGCAGGGAGAGCCGGACCGTCGTGCCCGCGGCCAGCCCCTCAGCCGTCTCGGACCGGTTGATGTCGTGGCCGTACGTCGCGTCGTTCGCCACCGCGACTCCGTAGTCCGCCTCGCCAACGTGGACCCAGCGGTGCGCGACGGTCTCGAAGCGGGCCACGTCCCACGAGGTGTTGACGTGGGTCGGGCGATGGATGTGGCCGAACTGGATCTCCGACGCGGCTCGGTCGGCGTGCACGTCGAGCGGGAAGGCCAGCTTGAGCAGCTTCCGCCGCTCGTGCCAGTCCAGCTCGAGACGTAGGTGCAGCACGGGCTCGGTCGGGTCGAGGGTCAAGGTCTGGACGACGTGGGAGCGACCGAACGACCGGGTGATCCGCAGTCCCTCGGGGGTCGACTCGATGCTGTCCACCTCGGTCAGGTCGGTGCGGGTCCGGCGGTAGTGCTGGTCCAGGTCCCAGGCGTCCCACTGGACCGGGGTGTCGCGGTGCAGCTGCAGCAGGTTGCCCGCCTCGCCGGCCGGGACCAGCTCACGGTCGGCGGCGCGGTCGTACAGAGAACGGATCAAACCCTGGGCGTCGACGGTGACCCGGAGCGATTCGTTCTCGAGCACGAAACCGGCGCCCGACGGTTGCGCGGTCACGACGAGCGGCGGCTCGGTGGCCGCCGCCCCGAGCGCAGGGGTTCCCGCGGTGGCGAACGGACCCGCGTTGGCGGCCACCGTCAGGTCACCGCTCCCGGCCAGGGCGCGGAGTGACGTGTCGATCAGGCCCCCGAGAACCTTGGCCACCTCGGCGTAGTTGCGCTCCGCCTCCTGGTGGACCCAGGCGATCGACGACCCGGGCAGGATGTCGTGGAACTGCTGCAGCAGCACGGTGTGCCAGGCCTTCGTGAGTGCTTCGACCGGGTACGCCGTACCCATCCGTACGGCGGCCGTCGTCGCCCACAGCTCGGCCTCGCGGAGCAGGTGCTCGGAGCGCCGGTTGCCCTGCTTGGTCCTGGCCTGGGAGGTGTAGGTGCCTCGGTGGAACTCGAGGTAGAGCTCACCCGACCAGACCGGCGGCTGGGGAAGATCGGCCTCGGCCTCGGTGAAGAAACGCCGCGGGCTGGAGAGCACCACGGTCGGCGAACCCTCCAGATCGGCGGTCCGGTGGGCCGCGGCGACCATCTCCCGGGTCGGACCGCCGCCACCATCGCCGAACCCGAAGGGCACCAGCGACATGGTGCCGGAGCCCTTCTCGGCGTACTGACGTTCGGCCCGGGCCAGCTCCTCGGCGGACAGCTCGGAGTTGTAGGTATCGACCGGCGGAAAGTGGGTGAAGATCCGGGTGCCGTCGATGCCCTCCCAGCGGAAGGTGTGGTGGGGCATCGTGTTGGTCTGGTTCCAGGAGATCTTCTGGGTGAGGAACCACCGGGAACCGGAGGCCTTGACGATCTGCGGGAGCGCGGCGGAGTAGCCGAAGGAGTCCGGCAGCCAGACCTCCTCGGACTCGACGCCGAACTCGTCGAGGAAGAACTGCTTGCCCGCGACGAACTGGCGGGCCAGCGCCTCACCACCGGGCAGGTTGGTGTCGGACTCGACCCACATGCCGCCCACGGGGACGAATCGACCGGCCGCAATGTGCCGCTTGACCCGTGCGAAGAGGTCGGGGTGGGACTCCTTCAACCAGGCGTACTGCTGGGCCGAAGAGGCGGCGAAGACGAAGTCACCGGCTCCCCCGGTCTCACTGCGCTCGATCAGGTCGCAGACGTTGGCGAACGTCCGCGCCACCTTGCGGATCGTCTCCCGGGTCGGCCAGAGCCAGGCCGAGTCGATGTGGGCGTGACCGACGGCATGCAGATGGTGGGCGCTCGCCGCGGCCGGTGTGGTGAGCGCTGGGGCCAGCGCCGCTCGGGCGTCAACGGCGGTGCCGGAAACGTCCTCCGGGTCGATCGCATCGACGGCCCGGTCGAGGGCGCGGATCACCTCGGCCCGCCGCTGGGAGGACTCCGGCAGCTCCTGGCTGAGTCCGACCAGGGCGAAGAAGTCCTGCTCCAGAGCCCAGACCTGCGTGTCGAGCAGGCCGACCTCCAGCCGGGCCAGCCGGTAGAGCAGCTCGCTGCCCGCCGTCTCGAGACTGCCGTACGGGGTCGGGGCGAACGTCCAGTCGCCGCCCACGTTGGGGTTGGCCGCGGCTTCGAGGTAGAGGTCGATCGGGGCGTCGCCGGCCAGCGTCACCGCCTGGTTGCGCGGCTCGATGGCCTTGAGCACGACGCCCTCGGCGGTGTAGACCAGACCCTCGGCGGCGAACCCGGGCTGCTGCCCGCTGGCGCCGAGGTCGGCCACGAGCTCGATCGAGGTGTCGGCGATGTCCGCCCACTCGGCCGGGACCGTCCCGGTGACGTGGAACCAGACCGTCCCCCACGGCCGGCCCCAGGCCTCCCCGAGGGCCAACGGCGCGTACGACTGACCCTGCGCCTCCGCGAACGACACCGGTTCTCCCGGTGCGACCCAGGCGGAGATCTCCAGCGAAGCCGTACGCCGATAGAGCGCCGGCTGCACGTGCTCGCGGCGCAGCCGGGCTACGCGCGGGAGGATCATCGGGTCGTCGTGGTGCATGCGGAGTCATCCTTTGGAGTCGGTGTGGTGCGCTCCGAGTCTGCCGAACGGGTCGGCGACGCTCACGACAGGTTGCCGGCTCGAAGCAGAATGGGCCCGTGAGCATGCCGGACAAGATCTGTGTCTCCTGCGGAC
>DATDBS010000110.1:0-6541 GCA_036524735.1 Propionibacteriaceae bacterium | reverse complement strand
ATTCGTCGAAGGAAATGAAGACGTCGTGCTTCGACCGCTTCTTCGCCTTGACGTAGTCGATGATGCCGCCGACCGTGTGGATGTAGCGCTCGAGCGGCACCGATTTGGCGACGAAGTTCAGGTAATCGTTATCGAAATTATCCCAGTAAGTGTGGAGGGAAATGTAGTCGACCGCGTCGTAGCACTCGGTCAGCACCTCCGCTTCCCAGTCCGGATAGGTCGGCATCTGGGCGTGCGAGGAACCGCACGCGACCAGTTCGAGCGACGGGTCGAAGGTCTTCATGCCGCGGCCGACCTCGTTGGCGACGCGGCCGTATTCGTGAGCCGTGCGATGGTTCATTTGCCAGGGGCCGTCCATCTCGTTGCCGAGGCACCAGACGCGTACGCCATGGGGGTCGGGGTAGCCGTTGGCCACCCGCTGCTGCGGCCAGGTCGTCGCCTCGGTGCCGTTGGTGTACTGCAACAGCTCGAGGGCCTCGCTGATGCCCCGGGTGCCGAGGTTGACCGCCATCATGGGCTCGATCCCGAGCCGGGCGCACCAGCTCAGGAAGTCGTCGGTGCCCACCTGGTTGGTCTCCAGGGTGCGCCAACCGAAGTCGAGCTTGGTCGGTCGCTCGGACCGGGGGCCGACGCCGTCCTCCCAGTGGTAGTTGGAGACGAAGTTGCCCCCGGGGTAGCGCAGCACGGTCGGTCCGAGCTCGGTCACCAGCTCGGCGACGTCGCCGCGGAATCCGTGCTCGTCGGCGCTGGGGTGGTCGGGCTCGTAGACGCCGGTGTAGACGCAGCGCCCCATGTGCTCGACGAAGGAGCCGAAGATCCGGCCGTTGAGTTCACCGACCTGGAAGGCCGGGTCCAGCCCGACCCGGGCCGGGCTGCAGCCGGAGCTGTCGATGCGTTCGTCGACGGGGGAACCCATCAGACCTCCTCGTTGAGTACGCCGGGTCATGGTTTTACAACGGTTAACATTCTGGCGTAGACCTAGTTTTACAACGGTTGACCCAGAATGACAACCACCCTGGACCCGGTTGTCTAGAATCACCGATTGGGGTGGACCGAAGGAGGGCGCATGGCCGCCAGACTGAAAGATGTCGCCGAGCTGGCTGGAGTCAGCCTCAAGACGGCGTCGAACGTCATCAACGACTACGAGCACATCAAGCCGAGCACCCGGGCCCGGGTGGAGGCGGCCATCCGTGAGCTCCGCTACCGTCCGAACGTCAGCGCGCGTCAGCTCAAGTTCGGCCGGGCCGGCTTCTTGGCGCTCGCCGTCCCGCAGATGGACTCACCCTTCTTCGCCGAGCTGTCGGCCACCATCTCCCAGTGTGCGGCCGAGCTCGGCTACATCCTGCTGCTCGACGTCACCCGGGCCGAGCGAGCCGCCGAGCTCCAGGTCCTCGACGGCGTCAGGAGCCACGTCATCGACGGGGTGATCTTCTCCCCGCTGGCACTGCGGGCCGACGAGATCGCCAACCGGGCGGACGACCTGCCCATGGTGCTGCTCGGTGAGCGCGCGGTCCCGCCCGGTTACGACCACGTGGCGGTCGACTCGGTGGCGGCGGCCCGGGCGGTCACCGAGCACCTCATCGGTCTGGGTCGCCGCAGGATCGCAGCCATCGGCCGGGAGTCGGTCGAGGGGACCGCCTCGGTCCGGCTGGCGGGCTACCGCCAGGCCCTGGCGGCCGCCGGGATCGCGTACGACCCCGCGCTCGTCGTCGGAGTAGCGCACTATCAGCGGAGCGACGGCAAGACCGCAATGGAGGAGCTGCTCGCCCGGCCGGACCCGCCGGACGCCGTGTTCTGCTTCAACGACCTGATGGCGGTCGGGGCGCTGCGGGCCTGCGCCGAGGCCGGGGTCGCCGTGCCGGAGCAGCTGGCCGTGGCGGGTTTCGACGACATCGCCGAGGGTCGCTTCCTCACCCCGACCCTGACCACGGTGGCGGCCGACCTCGCAGTGTTGAGCCGTGAGGCCCTGCGACTGCTGCTGCTCCGGGTCGGCGGTGACACCTCGCCGGCGGTCTCGGTCAAGGTGCCCTGGACCCTGCAGATCCGGGAGAGCACGGTGGGCCGCCCGGCGCGGTGACGAGCTGGTCCAGGGCATCCGCCAGGCGACCAGCACCCCTGGGTCCGTCGTTCGCCGAGGCGCTCCTCAGTCGACCTGCAGGACCACGACCGTACGACCGGGTAGGTGGAGGGTGGAACCCGCGGCGATCTTCTCGGTCGGCAGCTCGCCTTCACGCCCGGAATGAGCGACCACCGAGTACGTGTGCGCCCACGGCCCGTCCGGCAGCTCGACCTGGACGGCGTCGGCGCCGCCGTGGAACCAGATCAGGTACGCCTCGTCCTGGCCCCGGTCCACGTCGTCATCGGCGAGGTACATGCCGAGCGTCCGGCGCGTGCCGTCGTGCCATTCCTCGGGAGACATCTCGGAGTTCCGTCCGCCGAACCAGGCCAGGTTCTTCCGGCCGCTCGGCTTGCCCGCCGGGTCGAGGAGCTCCTCGGCGTGGCAGTACTTGTCCCGACGTAGCACGGGGTGCTCGGCGCGGAGCTGCAGCAGCTTCTTGGTCAGCTCCGTCAACCCGTCCCAGCTCTCCTGGGTGTCCCAGTGGATCCAGGAGATGGGCGAGTCCTGGCAGTAGGCGTTGTTGTTGCCCTGCTGGGTACGGCCGAGCTCGTCGCCCGCCGTGATCATCGGCACCCCGACCGAGAGGATCAGGGTGGCCATCATGTTGTTGACCTGGCGGTGCCGGAGCTCGTTGATGTGATGCTCGTTGGTCTCGCCCTCGACCCCGCAGTTCCACGAGCGGTTGTCGTCGGAGCCGTCCCGGTTGGACTCACCGTTGGCCCCGTTGTGCTTCACGTCGTAGGTGACCAGGTCGCGCATCGTGAAGCCGTCGTGGGCCGTCACGAAGTTGACGCTGGCACTCGCCGGCCGGCCGCCGCGGTCGAAGATGTCACCCGAGGCCGACAGGCGCTGGGCCAGCTCGGACACCCCGTGGGTGTTGCCACGCCAGAAGTCACGGACGTAGTTGCGGAAGCGGTCGTTCCACTCGCTCCAGCCGTCCCCGAACGCGCCGACCTGGTAGCCGTACGGTCCCATGTCCCACGGCTCAGCGATCATCTTGACCTTGCTGAGCACCGGACACTCGCGGATCGCGACCTTGAACGGATGCTCCTGGTCGACGTGGTGCTGCTCGTCGCGCACCAAGGTCGTGACCAGGTCGAAGCGGAAGCCGTCCACACCCATCTCGGTGACCCAGTAGCGCAGGGAGTCCAGGATCAGGTGCAGCACCCCCGGCTCGGAGGTGTCGACGGAGTTGCCGCACCCGGTCACGTCGTAGTCGTTGCGCTGGTCGGCCGTCAGCCGGTAGTAACCGAGGTGGTCCAGACCGCGGAAGGCGAGCGTCGGCCCCTCGTGGCCCCCCTCGCCGGTGTGGTTGTAGACGACGTCGAGGATGACCTCGATGCCCGCCTCGTGCAGCCGCGAGACCATCTCCTTGAATTCGCGGACCTGCTGACCCAAGGTGCCGATGGAGCCGTACGCGGAGTGCGGCGCGAAGAAGCTGAGGGTGTTGTACCCCCAGTAGTTGGACAGCCCGCGTCCGATCAGGAAGGGCTCGGAGACGTACTGGTGCACCGGCAGCAGCTCGACCGCGGTGACCCCGAGCTCTTTGAGGTGCTTGACCACGGCCGGGTAGGCCAGGCCGCTGTAGGTGCCGCGCAGGTGCTCGGGAACGGCCGGGTGCAGCCGGGTGAAGCCTTTGACGTGCATCTCATAGAGCACGGTGTCGGCCATCGGAGTCGGCTTGGCCATCCGCTTGGGCGGGGGTGAGTCCGCCACGACCACACTCAGCGGTACGGCGGCGAAGGAGTCGAGCGGATCGGGGATGTAGTTGGACTCAGGCGTGTGGTCCAGGATCGGCCCGGAGTAGTCGACGCCCCCGGTGACCGCGCGGGCGTAAGGGTCCAGGAGGAGCTTGGCCGGATTGAACCGGGCACCCGCCTCGGGCGCCCATTCGCCGTGCACCCGGTAGCCGTACCGCTGCTCGGCGCCGACCCCGCGTACGTGGACGGTCCAGACCCCGTCCTGAGCACGGGACATCTCGTAGTTCTTCTGGGTGCGGTCCTCGTCCACCAGGGCGAGCTCGACGCGGGTCGCGCGCGGAGCCCACAAGGCGAAGGAGGTGCCACCGTCACGGATATGGGCACCGAGGACAGAAGAGTCCGTCGGCACCGGCAACACAGTGGTGGAGGTCATATGGGTACTTTCGCTGGCGTTGGCAGTTCAGATTCGCCTCCGCCGGGGCGGAGGGCACCATTGTGCCGGTTGTTGGCCGTGGGCGACATTCCTGCGGGTTCGAAATGATGCCATTTCACGATGAAACGGAACGTTTCGGCGACGCGAGCACCGGATACTTTGGCCCAACCGGGCAGGGACCGAGGCAAAACCCACATCGGGGCGGCTAAAGTCCCGCTCATGGGTGAGGTGCGGCTAGAGGTCAACGGCGGCGTCGGTGTGATCAGGATCGACCGTCCCAAGATGAACGCCCTGAACGCAGCGATGCAACGAGAGCTGGCCGCCGCGGCGCAGGAGTGCGGCGAGCGGAGCGACATCGCCGCGGTCGTGCTGACCGGGGGTGACCACGTCTTCGCCGCCGGGGCCGACGTCAAGGAGATGGCTGCGCTCAGCCACGCCGAGATGATCGTCCAGTCCCGGGTCCTGCAGGACTCGTTCGCGGCGGTCGCCCAGATCCCGCAACCGGTCGTGGCGGCGATCAACGGGTACGCCCTGGGCGGCGGCAGCGAGCTGGCTCTGTGTGCCGACATCCGGATCGCCGCCGCCGACGCGACCTTCGGCCAGCCGGAGATCAAGCTCGGCCTCATCCCGGGCGCGGGTGCCACGCAGCGGCTGGCCCGACTCGTCGGGGCGTCCCGGGCCAAGGAGCTGATCTTCAGCGGCCGCTTCTTCGGGGCGGAGGAAGCCCTGCGGATCGGTCTGGTGGACCAGGTGGTGCCGGCCGCTGACGTGATGCCCACCGCCTTGGCCTGGGCCGGACAATTCGTGGGCGGTCCTGCGCTGGCCCTGCGGGCGGCCAAGGAGTGCATCGACCGTGGGCTCGACGTCGACCTCAGCACCGGACTGGAGATCGAACGGGCGCAGTTCGCCGCGCTGTTCGCGACCGAGGACCAGGCCATCGGGATGGCGTCGTTCGTCGCCCACGGTCCCGGCAAGGCCCAGTTCCTCGGGCGCTGAGCCTTCGCCGGCGGTCGAGGCAGGTCGGCTCAGCTCAGGGCGCGCACCTTGTTGTTGCGGGCGTCGTGGGTCAGCTCGACCTTGCCCATCAGCTCCAGGAGCGGTGGCACGTACATCCCGAACCGGCCTCGGTAGCCGTTGCGGAGCCCGTACCAGCCGCCGACCGGGTTGTCGGTCGCCCGACCCCACGCCTCGACGGTGCCGTCCTTGGTCGGCTTCTTCTCGTCAGCCGCCCCGAGCTCCACCCAGTCGCCCTGCGCGACCAGCCACTGGTGCAGGTCCTCGAGGCACCGCAACTGATACTTCAGGGTGGTCGATCCGACCTGGCAGACCAGGGTGGGTGGATCGGCGGACTCGTCGGCCCACATGGTGTAGTCCGAGGTCCCCGGCGCGGTGGTCAGCAGCCACGGGTCGTCTTTGCTGCCGGTCATGGCATGCTCCTTCACCAGCGGATGAGGTCAGCGGTCACGTTACGCCCGACCGCACCCGCGGCGTTGTTACTGGCCAGTAATATGGTGTCCGTTCCGGCCCTCGGCGCAGCCATCCTGCGCCCGTTCAGATTGCGAGAGCGATGAAGATCCTCGTCCTGGTCAAGCACGTGCCCGACGCCACCGGCGAACGCACCTTTGCCGCTGACGGCACCGTCGACCGGGCGGCGAGTGACGGACTGCTGTCCGAGCTCGACGAGTACGCGGTGGAGCAGGCCCTGCAGATCGCCGATGAGCAGGACGACGTCGAGGTCGTCGCCCTGACCTTGGGCGGTGACGATGCGTACGACGCGCTCAAGCGCGCGCTGCAGATGGGCGTCTCGGCGGCGATTCACGTGAGCGATGAGGCCGTCCACGGCACCGATGCCCTGGGCACGAGCACCGTGCTCGCCGCCGCCATCACGAAGGCCGCACCCGATCTGGTCCTCTGCGGGATGGCGTCGACCGACGGCAGCATGGGCGTGCTGCCCGCCATGATCGCCGAGCGGCTCGGCTGGCCGGCCGCCACCCTGGGCGCGACCCTCGTGGTCGCGGACGGCAAGGCCACCATCCGTCGGGACGGCGACACTGCGAGCCTGACCATCGAGGCCACCCTGCCGGCGGTGGTCAGCGTGACCGACCAGTCCGGTGAGGCCCGCTACCCGTCGATGACGGGCATCCTGGCGGCGAAGAAGAAGCCGCTGGACAGCGGGACCTTGGCCGACATCGGGGTGGAGCCGGCCGACGTCGGCCTCGACGCCGCCTGGACCAAGGTGCTCGAGACGGCGCCCCGGCCACCCAAAGAAGCGGGCCGCGTCGTGCCCGA
>DATDBS010000109.1:0-10739 GCA_036524735.1 Propionibacteriaceae bacterium | reverse complement strand
GGGCCGGGGCGTCGACGTACACGACGCCGTCCTCGACCAGCACCGGGTAGGTGCGGACCGGTCGCTTGGCCGGCGGGCCGGTGGGCTTGCCGGTCCGCAGGTCGAAGGAGGCCGCGTGCAGCGGGCACTCGATCATGCAGTCCTCGAGCCATCCCTCCGAGAGCGACGCGTCCTGGTGGGTGCAGGTGTCGTCGATCGCGAACAGCTCGCCGTCGTCGGTGCAGAAGACGGCGATCGGAGGGTCGGTCTCGATCCGGACGCCGGTGCCGGGGTCGATCGAGCTGACGGGTCCCACCTTGTGCACATCGCCTCCGTTGGGCTGGGGTTGCGGTGCCGTGTTGCGTATGAAGCATCACGGACACACGATGTGAGACACGGTGCTGGGTGAACGGGCTGCTGTCAAGGTCTCGAGGCCCAGGAGTCTTGATTCGTCACGAGGTCGTCACCTGGGCGTCCAGACCGGCGGACGCCCCTAGCGGGGAAGGCGCCGGTGCCGTAGTTTTCTGTCTCGCATAGTGCAGAATGAAAGCGTCATCTGATGCGACGTCCGTCGGGAGAATTGTGAAGTCCATGCTCGTCGTCGGAGCCGGTCTGGCCGGACTCTCGGCGGCTCGGGCCGCCCGGGAGCTCGGGTTCGGCGGTCCGCTGACGGTGGTCGGCGGGGAGATTCATCGCCCGTACGACCGCCCGCCGCTGTCCAAGGACTATCTGGCGGGCACTGCGTCCCGCGTCGACATCGACCTCCAGGCGGAGGGCGAGGACCTCAGGGTGGACTGGGTGCAGGACACCGCCGTCTCCCTGGACCTCGGTCGACGCGCGATCACCACGGCGACCGGCTCGTCCTACGCCGCCGACGGGATCGTGCTGGCGACGGGCTCCTCGGCCCGGATGGTCCCGGGGTTGGGGGAGGGTCGACCCGAAAACGTGCTCACCCTGCGGACGATCGAGGACGCCGACCGGCTGCGATCCCACCTCACGCCGCTCGCCCCGCGGAACCGACCCACCCGACTCGTCGTGCTCGGGGCCGGACTGATCGGCTCCGAGGTTGCTTCGACGGCGGCCGCGCTCGGTTGCCAGGTCACCGTGGTCGACCGGGAGGCTCAGCCGCTGCTGCGCCTCTACGGTCCGGACCTGGGTCCGCGGCTCGAAGCCCTACCCGCCCGCTCGGGGGTCACCGTGATCGCCGATGCGGCGATCAGCTCCGTCGAGACCAGCTCGGGCCAGCTGGTTTCGGTGACCCTGGCCGACGGGCGCTCCTTGCCGCTGGACGTACTGCTGGTGGCGGTCGGCGCTGCTCCGGAGACCGCCTGGCTGGTTGGCTCAGGGCTCGACCTGGCCGACGGCATCAGCTGCGACGCCCAGGGCCGTGCGCTGTCGGATGGGCAGCCGGTCGACGGCGTGGTCGCGGTCGGTGACTGCGCCGGGTGGTGGGATCACCACCTGCTCCGGCACCATCGTGCGCAGCACTGGACCGATGCGCTCGAGCGCCCAGCCCTGGCGGTCGCCTCCCTGCTCGGCGTGCCCGCGCCGCGCCGTCGGCCGTACCTGCCCTACTTCTGGTCCGACCAGCACGGCGTACGCATCCAGATGGCGGGCTACGCGTCGCTGGCCGACGACGTACGGCTGGAGGTCGACGATCCCGAGACGGCTCAGCTGGTGGCGGTCTACCGCCGCCAAGGCGAACCCGTCGCCGTACTGGCCGTGTCACGGCCCCGCGAGTTCACCCGCTGGCGGAAGGTCCTGACCACGACGCTGGGGCACGTTCCCGACCAGCCGACTTTCGCTTCTGCCGTCGCCGCACCAGCGGCGGCGGGCCCCACACCCCGTCACCTCACCACGTCGAGCAAGGAGCTCTCATGACCGTCGACGAGCGGGTCGCCAGCCCGGACGAACTGACCACCCACGGGCCGAGCGAGAGCCTGATCTCGACCCTGCCCGGCACGAGCTACACCGACCCGGGTGTCTTCGCGGCCGAGCAGGAGAAGATCCTGGAGACGATGTGGTTCTGCGCCGTCCGGGCCAGCGACCTGGCCGGACCCGGTGCCTTCAAGACCGTGACCATCGGTCGGGAATCGGTCATCGTCAGCCGGAACCGGCGGGGTGAGATCCGGGCCTTCTTCAACGTCTGCCGGCACCGCGGGATCCAGCTGTGCGCCGAGCCCGAGGGCACGGTCAAGCGCAGCTTCCAGTGCATGTACCACGCCTGGACCTACGACCTCGACGGCAAGCTCATCGCGGCCCCCAACCTGACGAAGATGCCCGACATCGATCGCGACACCTACGGTCTGGTCCGACCGCACGTGCGGGAGTACCTCGGCTACGTCTGGATCTGCCTGGCGCCGGAGGCCCCGTCCTTCGAGGACGCCGTCATCGGCGCAGTCAGCGAGCGGCTCGGCCGTGCCGACCTGATCGACGGGTACGACGTGGCCAACCTCCGCCTCGGGCGCCGGATCGTGTACGACGTGGCGGCGAACTGGAAGCTGATCGTCGAGAACTTCATGGAGTGCTACCACTGCGCGACCATCCACCCCGAGCTGACCGAGGTACTGCCCGAGTTCGCCGACGGGCTGGCGGCCCAGTACTTCGTCGGTCACGGCGCCGAGTTCGGCGCGGAGATCGACGGGTTCACCATCGACGGCTCCGCCGGCCTGGACCGGATTCCCGGCATCACCGAGGACCAGGACCGGCGCTACTACGCGATCACGGTCAAGCCCAACGTCTTCATCAACCTGGTGCCCGACCACGTGATCGTGCACCGGATGTTCCCGATGGCCGCCGACCGGACGGTCGTCGAGTGCGACTGGCTCTATCTGCCCGACGTCGTCGAGCAGGGTCGGGACCTGGACGCCTCCGTCGAGCTGTTCCACCGCGTCAACCAGCAGGACTTCGAGGCGTGCGAGCGGTGTCAGCCGGCCATGGCCTCCCGGATGTACGCCGACGGAGGCGTGCTCGTGCCGAGTGAGCACCACATCGGGGAGTTTCACGACTTCGTGCTCGACCGCGTCGGCGAGGAGGTCGCCGCAGCCCGCCTCCGGCAGGCCGTCCCCGCGCGAGCGGTGCCCGGTCGTCCCGGCCACTAGATCCCGGGCTCGTAGCCCATCCGTCGGCTGACCTCGGTGCCGGCGACCCGAGCCGCCAGGATCACGGCCTCGGCTTCAGGGTCGAAGCGCAGGGCGGGGCCGCTGACGCTGATCGAGGCGACCACCGACCCATGGTGGTCCAGGACCGGTACGGCGCCGGCGTTGAGCCCTTCCTCGAGCTCGCCGCGGGTGGTGGCGTACCCGGAGCCGGCGGCGGTCAGCAGGTCCTGCTCGAGGTCGCGGCGCATCAGCGTCGCCTGGGTGTAGCGGGTCAGCGGCCCCGGGCCCAGCGCTGCCTCGCGTTCGTCCGGACCGAGAGCGGCCAGGAAGATCTTGCCGCTCGCCGTGGCGTGCAGTGGGGTGAGGTTTCCGATCCAGTCGTAGCTGGTCAGGGGAGACGGGCCCATCGCCTGGTCGATGTTCACCGCCCAGCCGCCCCGGCGGACGGCGAGGTTCACGGTCTCGCCCAGGGCGTCGGCGAGCGCCTCGAGGGTGGGCCGGGCTTCGGCCGCGATGCTGAGCCGGCTCGACACCGCGTTGGCCAGCCGGAGGACCCCCACCCCGACGTGGTACTTGCCCCGGCTGGCCCCCTGCTCGACCATGCCGCGCGACTCGAGGGCGGCCAGCAGCCGGAACGCGGTGGACTTGTGGATGTCGAGCTCGGCGGCGATCTCGCTCACGCCCGCGCGGCCCTGGCGAGCCAGGATGTCCAGGATCTGGAAGGCGCGGTCGACCGACTGGATCCCGGCGACCGGACGCAGACCGGCCCCCCGGCCCAGCTCGGCGTCGGACTCGGCGCTGGACGTCATGCCCGTCATCATGGCAGCCGCGGCGTACGACGGCGGCGGTGACGTTGGGCCGGATGGACTTCGACCCAGGACGACACGCTGCGTGCGGCAGCCTCAGACCGAGAACAGGGCGGCGCGGACGACCCGCTCGAAGTGCTCCACGTGGGCCCGCGACAGCGCTGACGCCCGGTCGGAGTCGCCGTCGATGATCGCGGTCAACAGGTCGGAGTGCTCGTGCAGGTGCCCGGCCGCGCCGTCGAGCTGGTCCATCACCAGGCACCAGATCCGGGTGGCCAGGTTGTTGAGCCGGACGAGCGTGTCCTGCAGGTACGGGTTCGCGGCGGCCGCGTAGATGGCGCGGTGGACCGCCGCGTCCGCCCGCAGCATGGCCACCAGCTCCCGCTCGGTGCCGTCGGTCCGGTCCAGGTCGGCGAGCACCGCCCGCAGCTGCTGCCGTACGGCCGGGGTGGCGACCCGAGCCGCGCGGGCGGCCGCGAGTGGCTCCAGCTCGGCCCGCAGCTCGGAGATGAAGGCGAGGTCGGTGATCTCGACCTGGGTGGCGAAGGTGCCGCGCCGCGGGTAGGTGATCACGAGCCGGTCCTGCTCGAGCCGCTTGAGGGCCTCGCGCACCGGCGTCCGACCCACACCCAGCTCGCGGGCCAGCGCCTCGTCGTTGATCGGGTCACCCGGGGCCACCGCCAAGGTGACCAGTCGGTCCCGCAGGTCCGTATAGGCACGCTCCGCGAGCGAGACGGGGCCCAGCTCCGTCGTGGTCATGGGTCCCTCCTTGGTTGACGCGGCCGACCCTCGTACGTAATCTTATATATCAGTTGTACATCTGGGGTTCAGGAGACGTCATGCCCGCCATCGCCACTGTGAACACTCTGCCCGACCGGGTGGGTGAAGAGCCACTGGCCGCGCCAGCCGTCCACCACGACGTCTTGACCGCGGTGTGTCCACAGCGCAGCGGCGTGGTCGCGGCGATCACCCGTTTCCTGCTGGACCACGGGTTGGACATCGAGGAGCACCAGCAGTTCGACGACCGGGTGAGTGGCCAGGTCTACCTACGGACCGCGTTCACCGGACGTACCGGCGCGCTGGCTCAGCTGCGTGCGGAGTTCGTCCCGGTCGCCGACAGCTTGGGCATGACGGCCGAGCTGCACGACTCGACGCGGCCCCGGGCGCTGGTCATGGTGTCCCGGCTGGGCCACTGCCTGAACGACCTCATCTTCCGCTGGCGCTCCGGCAGCCTCGGCGTGGACATCGCCGCCGTGGCCAGCAACCACACCGTCTTGGAACCGATGGCCCGTGCCGCCGGCCTGCCCTTCATCCACGTCCCGGTGACGGCGACGACCAAACCCGAGGCGGAGCGGCGGCTGTTGGAGCTCGTGGCCGAGCACGACGCCGACCTGGTCGTGCTCGCGCGCTACATGCAGGTCCTGAGCGATGACCTGTGCACCCGGTGGGCCGGGCGGGCCATCAACATCCACCACTCCTTCCTGCCCGGGTTCAAGGGCGCGCGGCCCTACCAGCAGGCGTACGACCGGGGCGTGAAGCTGGTCGGAGCCACCGCGCACTACGTCACCGCCGATCTCGACGAGGGTCCGATCATCGAGCAGGAGGTGATCCGGGTCGACCACAGCCAGGACCCGGCGGCCCTCGCCACCATCGGCCGCGACGCCGAGGCGTTGGCGCTGTCCCGGGCCGTGAGCTGGCACGGCCAGCACCGGGTCCTGCTCAACGGGTCCAGCACCGTCGTCTTCCGCTGAGGGCCCCTGGGCCCTCTCCCGTCTACCGTTCAGGAGCTTCTCTCATGGCCAGCAACCCGTCCGTGGTCATCATCGGCGCCGGCATCGTCGGCGCCAACCTCGCCGACGAGCTCGTCGCCCGGGGCTGGACCGACATCGTCGTCGTCGAGCAGGGTCCGCTGGCCACGCCCGGTGGCTCGACCAGCCACGCGCCCGGACTGGTCTTCCAGACCAACACGTCGCGGTCGATGAGCCAGTTCGCGCGCTACACCGTGGACAAGCTCGGCGGGCTGAGCCGCGACGGACAGAGCTGCTTCAACCCCGTGGGCGGTCTGGAGATCGCCACCACGGACGCCCGGCTGCAGGATCTGCACCGGCGACACGGCTGGGCCACGTCGTGGGGGATCGACGGCCAGATCCTCGATGCGGCGGAGTGCGCCCGGCGCCACCCGCTGCTCGACCCCGACCAGGTGGTCGGCGGCTTCTTCACTCCCACCGACGGGCTCGCGCTGGCGGCTCGGGCCGTCCAGCTGATCGTCGAGCGCACCCGGGAGGCCGGGGTGGTCTACCGCGACCGGACCGAGGTGGTCGGCATCGACCAGTCCGGCGGCCGGGCCACGGGGGTCCGGGTCCGCTCCAGCCGCACTGCTGCAGACGACACCGAGGAGACGCTGCCCGCCCAGATCGTCGTCTCGTGCGCCGGATTCTGGGGTCCGAAGGTGGGCGCGATGGTCGGGATGGCCGTACCGCTGCTGCCGCTGGCCCACCAGTACGTCACCACCACACCCCTCGCCGAGCTGGCCGGGCGCAACGACGCCGGCCCCTTCGGCGGACCGAACGGCGCCGGCGCTCCGATCCTGCGGCACCAGGACGCCGACCTGTACTACCGCGAGCACGGCGACCGGATCGGGATCGGCTCGTACGCCCACCGCCCGCTGCCGGTCAGCCTGGACGAGCTGCCCCGCTACGACCCGGATGACTTCTCCGCCCACCGGATGCCCTCCCGGTTGAGTTTCACGCCCGAGGACTTCGCCCCGTCGTGGACGGCGAGCCAGTCCATGCTGCCCGCGCTCTCCCGGGTCGAGATCGCCGACGCCTTCAACGGCATCTTCTCCTTCACCCCCGACGGTGGCCCGCTGGTTGGGGAGAGCCCGGAGGTCGAGGGCTTCTTCCTTGCCGAGGCGGTCTGGGTGACCCACTCCGCCGGGGTGGCGAAGGCGGTGGCGGAGCTGATCATCGACGGTCGTTCGGAGACCTGCCTGGCGGGGGCCGACGTCAACCGCTTCGAAGCCGTCCAGACGACCGAGGCGTACGTCAGCGAGACCAGCCAGCAGAACTTCGTCGAGATCTACGACGTCATCCACCCGCTGACCCCGAAGGAGTCGCCGCGCGACCTCCGGGTCAGCCCCTTCCACGCCCGGCAGCGCGAGCTCGGGGCCAGCTTCCTGGAGTCGGGCGGCTGGGAGCGACCGCACTGGTACGCCGCCAACGCCGCCCTGCTCGAGAAGCTGCCGCGTGCCTGGCAGCCGCCGGCCCGGGACGCTTGGGCGTCACTGCACTCTTCACCCGTGGCGGCGGTCGAGGCCTGGAAGACCCGTACGGCGGTCGCCCTCTACGACATGACGCCGCTGAAGCGACTCGAGGTCAGCGGTCCCGGTGCGGTGACCCTGCTGGACCGGCTCAGCACCGGCACGGTGTCCCGCAAGCCGGGCGCGGTGACCTACTGCCTGCTGCTCGACGACGACGGCGGGATCAAGAGCGACGTGACCGTGGCCCGGTTGGCCGCGGACCGGTTCCAGGTCGGCGCCAACGGCAACCTCGACACCGTCCACCTGCAGCGTGAGGCGCGGCGGCAGACGCTGGCCGATCCGGCCGCCTGGGTCCAGGTCCGCGACATCACCGGCGGCACCTGCTGCCTGGGTCTGTGGGGTCCGCTGGCCCGGGAGGTGCTCGGGGCCGTCTGCGAGACCGACCTGACCAACGCCGGCGGGCTGCGCTACTTCCGCGCCGCGGAGCTCGAGGTCGGCGGGATCCCGGTCACGGCCCTCCGGGTGTCCTACGTGGGCGAGCTCGGCTGGGAGCTGTACGCGAGCGCCGAGCAGGGCGAGAAGCTGTGGGACGTGCTCTGGGCGGCGGGTCAGCCGTACGGGTTGGTGGCCGCCGGCCGGGAGTCGTTCAACGCGCTCCGGATGGAGAAGGGCTACCGCTCCTGGGGCACCGACATGTCCGCCGAGCACACCCCGGCGATGGCCGGGCTGGCCTTCGCGGTGAAGCTCGACAAGACCGACTTCGTGGGCAAGAACGCGGTCGAGAAGGCCGCCCCACCCGAGAAGGTGCTCCGCTGCCTGACCGTCGACGACCCGACCGCGATCGTGCTGGGCAAGGAACCGGTGTACGTCGGCGGCGAGCCCGTCGGCTACCTGACCAGCGCCTCGTACGGCTACTCGGTCGGCGCCCCGGTGGCGTACGCCTGGCTGCCGGCGGGCGTCACGGTCGGCGACGCGGTGGAGGTCGAGTACTTCGGGACCCGGGTGCCCGCGACGGTGGCCGCGGAGCCGCTGGTCGATCCTGGGATGGAGCGGCTGCGGGGCTGAACCCGGCCCGGGCGGGCCGCCGCCGGCCACGGTGGCGCGGCGCTGACGGGGATTGTCGGTGGCGCGGCTTAGGCTGGCCGAGCCGCTGAACTTCCCCGCAGCGTCTGCTTCGATCGAGCTGATCGAGATGGGTACAGTTGCCCACTGCCCTCGGGTTCGGGCGGTGGGGCAGTCGAGGAGGTTGGGCGCGGGTATGTCGAGTGACTCGTTCGTGCATCTGCACGTGCATTCCGAATACTCGATGCTGGACGGAGCCGCCCGGGTGGGCGATCTGTTCGCCGGTTGCGCCGAGATGGAGATGCCGGCCATCGCCGTCACCGACCACGGCAACCTGTTCGGGGCGTACGAGTTCTACAAGCAGAGCAAGCCCTCCGGGGTGAAGCCGATCATCGGCATCGAGGCGTACGTCACGCCGAAGACCCACCGCTCCGAGCGCAAGCGGGTCCGCTGGGGCGACGGCGGTGGCGACGACGTCTCCGGTGGTGGCGCCTTCACCCACATGACGTTGTGGTCGGAGAACAACGAGGGGATGCACAACCTCTTCCGGCTGGGTTCGCTGGCTTCCCTGGAGGGGTACTTCTACAAGCCCCGGATGGACCGGGAGCTGCTGCAGACCTACGCCAAGGGCCTGATCGCGACCACGGGCTGCCCCTCGGGTGAGGTGCAGACCTACCTCCGGCTCGGCAAGTACGCCGACGCGCTGGCCAGTGCCGCCGAGTTCAAGGACCTGTTCGGCGCGGAGAACTACTTCGTCGAGCTGATGGACCACGGCCTGTCGATCGAGAACCGGGTGCGCCAGGACCTGCTCCGGATCGCCAAGGACCTGCAGCTGCCGCTGGTCGCGACCAACGACCTGCACTACGCCAAGGCCGCCGACGCCAAGGCGCACGAGGTGCTGCTCTGCGTGCAGTCCGGTTCGACCATGGCCGACGAGAAGCGGTTCAAGTTCGACGGGGACACCTACTACCTCAAGTCCCCGGCCGAGATGCGCTCGCTGTTCTCCGAGCTGCCCGAGGCGTGCGACAACACCCTGGCGATCGCCGAGCGCTGCAACATCACCTTCACCGAGGGCAACGGCACGTTCATGCCGCGCTACCCCTGCCCGCCGGGGGAGAACGAGGACTCCTGGTTCGTGAAGGAGGTCGAGACCGGTCTGCGGCGGCGCTTCCCCAGCGGCGTACCCGACGCGGTCCGCAAGCAGGCTGACTTCGAGACCCAGGTCATCATCGCGATGGGCTTCCCGGGCTACTTCCTGGTCGTGGCCGACTTCATCAACTGGGCCAAGGAGAACGGCATCCGGGTCGGCCCCGGACGCGGGTCGGGTGCGGGGTCGATGGCTGCGTACGCGATGCGCATCACCGACCTCGACCCGCTCCAGCACGGTCTGATCTTCGAGCGGTTCCTCAACCCCGACCGCGTCTCGATGCCCGACTTCGACATCGACTTCGACGAGCGTCGGCGCGGTGAGGTCATCCGCTACGTCACCGACAAGTACGGCGAGGACCGGGTCAGCCAGATCGTCACCTACGGGACGATCAAGGCCAAGCAGGCCGTCAAGGACGCCTCCCGGGTGCTGGGCTCTCCCTTCGGGATGGGGGAGCGTCTGACCAAGGCCATGCCGCCGCCCGTGATGGGCAAGGACGTCCCGCTCGGCAAGATCTTCGACTCCACCCACGGCCGCTACGGCGAGGGTGGGGAGTTCCGGGCCCTCTACGACTCCGACCACGAAGTCCAGAAGGTCGTCGACACGGCCAAGGACCTCGAGGGTCTGAAGCGCCAGTGGGGTGTGCACGCGGCCGGCGTGATCATGTCCAGCGAGCCGCTGATCGACATCATCCCGATCATGCGCCGTGAGCAGGACGGCGCGATCATCACCCAGTTCGACTACCCGACGTGCGAGTCCCTCGGTCTGATCAAGATGGACTTCCTGGGGCTTCGGAACCTCACGGTGCTCGACGACGCGGTGGGCAACATCAAGCTGAACCGTGGTTTCGAGCTCGTGCTGGAGGATCTCGAGCTCGACGACGTACCGGCGTACGCGCTGCTCGGTCGCGGCGACACGCTCGGGGTGTTCCAGCTCGACGGCGGGCCGATGCGTTCCCTGCTGCGACTGATGCGTCCGGACAACTTCGAGGACATCTCCGCCGTGCTGGCCCTCTACCGACCCGGGCCGATGGGTGTGGACAGCCACACGAACTACGCGCTGCGCAAGAACGGCCGTCAAGAGGTCAAGCCGATCCACCCCGAGCTGGAGGAGCCGCTGTCGGAGATCCTCGGGACGACCCACGGCCTCATCGTCTACCAGGAGCAGGTGATGGCGACCGCGCAGAAGGTCGCCGGTTACACCCTCGGCCAGGCCGACCTGCTGCGCCGGGCCATGGGCAAGAAGAAGAAGGAGATCCTCGACGCCGAGTACAAGCCGTTCTCCGCCGGCATGGCGGCCAACGGCTACTCCGCGGAGGCGACCAAGGCGCTCTGGGACGTCCTCGTCCCGTTCTCCGACTACGCCTTCAACAAGGCGCACACGGC
>DATDBS010000108.1:0-22698 GCA_036524735.1 Propionibacteriaceae bacterium | reverse complement strand
ACACGGAAGCGCCGCTCGATGCTCTGCATGATCGGCAACGTCGGCGAGCTGACCGGCAACATCACCTTGATCCCCGATGCCTCCCCCGACGACGGCCTGGTCGACGTCTACATCGCCTCGCCGCACCGGCTGACGCACTGGGTGCGGGTCTTGGTCCGGCTGATCACCCGCCGCCCGCAGAAGGACGACCAGGTCGACCAGTGGAATGGACGCAGGGTCGAGGTTCGGCTGAAGCGTCGCGAGAACTACCAGCTCGACGGTGACGTGGCCGGGGAGTGCTCCAGCCTCGTCGCCGAGGTGCAGCCGGGCGCGCTCGAGGTCCGGGTGGCCGCGCCGGTCTGAGCCGGGGTGAAACCAAGACGAGCCTCCGACGGGAAGCATCACCGTCGACGACCGCCGCTAGAGTCGGGGGCGACTCGACCACTCATCAAGGAGGTCGTTCGTGTCTCGCACAGTCCTGGTCACCGGAGCATCCGGATTCGTGGGCTCTCATCTGGCCCAAGCGCTCGTGGAGGGCGGCCACCAGGTGCGCGCCATGACCCGCCGCCCCCAGGAGTACGACGGGGCCGGCCGTCCGGTCGAGGCCGACGTCGCCGACCACGCCAGTCTGGTCAAGGCCATGACGGGGGCCGACGCGGCCTACTACCTCGTGCACTCCCTGGACCGCGAGGACTTCGTGGAGCAGGACGCGCGGGCGGCCCGGAACTTCGCCTCCGCGGCCGCGACCGCCGGGCTGGAACGCATCGTCTACCTCGGCGGGCTCGGTCAGGACCAGCAGGACCTCTCCGACCATCTGCGCTCCCGGCGTGAGGTCGAGCACCTGCTCGCCGCGGGTCCGGTGCCCGTGACCGTGCTCCGCGCGGCCATCGTGGTCGGTCACGGCGGGATCTCCTGGGAGATGACCCGCCAACTGGTCGACCACCTTCCCGCCATGGTCGTGCCGCACTGGGCGACCACCCGCACCCAGCCGATCGCGCTGGCCGACATCGTCCGCTACCTCGTCGGGGTGCTGGAGCCGGCCGAGGCCAAGGGACAGACGTACGAGGTGGGTGGACCCGACATCTTGACCTACGCCGAGATGATGCAGCGGGTCTCCCGGATCGTGAAGCATCGGTCGCTGCCGATGCTCGCCATCCCGTTGCTGACCCCGCGGCTGTCCTCGCACTGGCTCTCGTTCGTCACCGACGTCGACACCCAGACCGCTCGCAACCTGATCGACTCGATGAACAACGAGGTCGTGGTCACCGAGAACGCCATCAAACAGGTGGTGCCGGGCACGTCGATGGGCTACGACGACGCTGTCCGCGAAGCCCTCCGGCAGCGCAAGGCCGCCCTCGCCAACACGGCCGAACCCGCCACCACATGACGGGATTGCGGGCGCGGTGGGCCGGGCGCGCCGTGGGCGTGGTCCGACCGATCCTGATCGACAAGGTCGAGCGCGACCACCAGCAGAGTGACCGGCAGTTCCTGCGCCGCCGGATCGTGGTCGGCGTCACGCTCGGCATCGGCGCCACCCTGTTGGGGCTGTCCTTCGCGACCGAACAGGGTGACTCGGCGTTCTACCCGCTGACCTTCGGCCTGGCGGCCACCTGGGCCCTCGGCAGCGTGGCCTCCGGTCCGTTGCACCTCGGCCACATCATGCTCCGCGGCTCGCTGCGCCGGCCCATCATCACCCCGATCGTCGTCGGGCTGATCCTGTCGGCCGTGTTCATCGTCGGCGCCCTGGTGACCCGGTCGATCCCGCCGCTCGCGGGCTACACCGAGGAAGTGCTCGGGTACGCCCGGCAGGGCTACCTACCGTTGGTCTTCGTGATCACCCTGGTCAACGGCCTGGCGGAGGAGCTCTTCTTCCGGGGAGCGCTGTTCGCCGCCATCGGCGTACGCCATCCCGTGCTCATCTCGACGATCATCTACACCCTGGCCACCGTGGCGGGCGGCAACCCGATGCTGGTGCTGGCCGCGGCCCTGCTCGGTGCTGTGGTGGGCCTGCAGCGTCGGGCCGGAGGCGGCATCCTCGCGCCGGCGCTGACCCACATCACCTGGTCGACGACGATGCTCTTCGTCCTGCCGCCGATCTTCGCCGGTGTGGTTTAACCGCTCAGTCCTGGCGGTAGCGGTTCTCCTGGACGTGCTTGGTCCGGCCGCGCTGGGCGTTGATGATGATGGCGGCCACGAGCGCGACTGCGCCGGCGACGATCAGGATGATCCCGAGGGTGTCGTCCTCCATGAAGGGGACGTTGCCGTTGTAGGCAAACAAGAGGATCGCGCCGACCACGATCAAGACGATGCCGAGTCCGATACCCATGGTGCACACCTTCCGCCACGTCGGGCCCGCTGCCCGACCGGGTCACCCTATGCGACCGCGAGCCTCAACCCGCCTTGCGCGCCGAATTCTTCCCCTTAGTTTTGCTGGCGACTGACTTATTCTGTGATGCCTTCGTGGACGGGGCCGTCGTGGATGACGTCTTCGCCGACGCCGGCTTCTTGGCTGCGCTCTTCTTGGTTGCGCTCTTCTTGGTTGCGCTGTTCGCCGACGCCGTCTTCTTCGGCGGTGCGGCCTTCGGGTCGGACCCGGAGGCGCGGGACGCCCGGTTCTTCTCCACGCTGCGTCGCAGGGCCTCCATCAGGTCGATGACCTCGGCGTCGTCGGGCCCGTCGCCGGCCTCCCCGAAGGTCGCCGCCGTGTCGAGCTGGTCGCCCTGCTCCAGCTTGGCGGCGATCAGCTCCCGCAGCTGGGCCTGGTACTCGTCGCCGAACTTCTCCGGCGTGAAGTCGGCGGACATGTTCTCCACCAGCGACGACGCCATGGTGACCTCCTGGGTCGAGACCTTCACCTGGCCCTTCAGCGTCTCGAAGTCCGCCTCACGCACCTCGTCGTCCCACAGCAGCGATTGGAGCATCAAGACCTTGCCCCGCGTACGCAGCGCCCCCAGCCGCGTCTTCTGCCGCAGCGAGAACTGGACGATCGCCGTCCGGTCGGTCTCATCCAGGGTCTTGCGCAGCAGCGCGTACGCCTTCACGGCCGTCTTCTCCGGCTCCAGGAAGTAGCTCCGGTCGAACATGATCGGGTCGATCTGATCGGTGGGCACGAACTCGACGACCTCGATCTCCCGGCTGCGCTCCTCCGGCAGGGACTTGAGGTCGTCCTCGGTGAGCACCACCGTGGCCTGACCCTCGGCGTACGCCTTGTCGATGTGCTCGTAGTCGACGACCTTGTCGCAGACCTCGCAGCGCCGCTGGTAGCGGATCCGTCCGCCGTCCTCGTCGTGCACCTGGTGCAGGCTGACGTTGTGGTCCTCGGTCGCGCTGTAGACCTTGATCGGCACGTTGACCAGCCCGAAGGTGATGGCACCCTTCCAGATCGCTCGCATGATCCATGCCTACACCCAGAGACTGCACATTTGTGGGGATCTGGACGCGGCGTACCGGCTCATGGTGAAACAGGGGCGCATCGCCGCGCCCGTGCAACCAGGAGGAGTTCTTGATGCCCATCCGCAAACGTCCACTCCAGCTCGCCGTGCTGGCGCTGGCGACCGTGCTCGCCTCGTTCGGGACCGCCGCGGCCCCGGCGCAGGCTGCCGCCTCCCTCGACGTCGGCCAGACCAAGACCTTCAGCCACCTCAAGGTCACGGTGTCGAAGGTCGACCGGAGGTCGGACTCCTACTTCTTCGGCGCGAAGATCAAGGTCTGCGTGACCAGCCTGCCGAAGGGGCAGTCCTCGATGCGGCTGAGCTGGGAGCCCTGGACGCTGAACGGTGGCGTACAGCCGGGGATGTTCGAGGAGGGCCAGGATCCGTGGGCGTCCTCGAACGCTCCCACCGAGGGCTACTACAAGGTCGGGCAGTGCATGTCCGGCTGGTTGCCCTTCGCGGTCGACGGCACCAAGAAGGTGACCAAGATTAGCTACGCCAACGCGCTGGGCAACACGACGTCGTGGCAGGTGACGACCGGGGCCACCCCGCAGCGCGCCCTCGGTTCCAAGGCGACGTTCACCTACTTCACCGTCCAGGTGACCGACACCCGCCAGAGCGAGCAGGGCTTCCGGGCCTGGGCCAAGGTCTGCGTCGTCAAGCTCCCGCCCGGCTCCACCGGTGGCAAGACCCGGATCAGCTGGGACCCGTGGGTCGCCAACGCCGGCACCCACTTCGCCTACAGCCCGTACGTCTACGACACGTCCCACACCTGGGCGAACCTGTTCCCGAAGTCGGGCAGGTACAAGAAGGGCCAGTGCGCCAAGGGCTGGGTCCCCTTCGAGGGCGTCCCCACCGAGCTCGAGATCGACCGGGTCGCCTACCGCAACTCACTGGGCAACCAGGCGTTCTGGACGGCCAACTGAGCTTCCCTCCCCCCACTTGTCCGAGGTCCCCCCATCAATAAGTGGGGGGACCTCGGACATGTGGGGGGAAGTGGGCGGGATTTCGACGGGTTGGATACTGAGCCCATGGCGAGGGCAGCGGAGTCGGTGACGGTCGATGGGCACGCGATCAAGCTCACCAACCTGGACAAGGTGCTCTACCCCGAGACGCAGACGACCAAGGCCGACGTGCTGTCGTACTACGCCGAGGTCGGGCCGGTGATGCTGCCGCACCTGTTCGAGCGGCCGGCCACCCGCAAGCGCTGGCCCGACGGGGTCGGCGACGGGGAGGCCGGGGGCAAGGGACCGACCGTCTTCTTCAACAAGGACCTGGCCTCGGGTACGCCGGACTGGGTCCGGCGGCACAAGATCGCCCACCGTGACCACGACAACTTCTACCCCGTGGTCAACGACCTGGCCACGCTCACCTGGCTGGCTCAGCTGGCGGCGCTGGAGATCCACGTGCCGCAGTGGCGGTTCGGCCGTAACGGTCAGCCGAAGAACCCCGACCGGCTCGTCCTCGACCTCGACCCGGGTCCTGGGGTCAGCCTGCCCGAGTGCGCCGAGATCGCCCGGTACGCCCGCGCCATCCTGCGCGACATCGGTCACGACCCGGTGCCGGTGACCAGCGGCAGCAAGGGGATCCACCTCTACGCCCCGCTCGACGGTTCGCAGTCCCACGACGACGCGACCGCGGTCGCCCACGAGCTCGCCAAGGCCCTCGAGGCCGACCATCCGGACCTCGTCATCAGCACCATGAAACGGGCCGATCGTGACGGCAAGGTGTTCATCGACTGGAGCCAGAACAACGGCGCCAAGACGACGGTCTCGCCGTACTCGCTGCGGGGTCGGAGCCGCCCGATGGTCGCCGCCCCCCGGACCTGGGAGGAGCTCGAGTCGCCGGACCTGGCCCAGCTCGGCTACGAGGAGGTGCTCGTACGCCTCACCGACCTGGGCGATCCGCTGGCCGTGATGGCCGGGTCCGAACCCGGCTCCGCCGAGCCGACGACGACGGCGACCGATCGGCTCACCGTCTACCGCAGCAAGCGGGACGCGACCAAGACCCCGGAACCGGTGCCGGAGGCCAGCCCCGCCACGGCCGAGGGCCAGACGTTCGTGATCCAGGAGCACTACGCGTCCCGGCTGCACTACGACTTCCGGCTCGAGCACGACGGGGTGCTGGTCAGCTGGGCCGTCCCCAAAGCGCCGCCGACCGACAGTGCGGTCAACCACCTCGCCGTGCAGACCGAGGACCACCCGATCGAGTACGGCTCGTTCGAGGGCACCATCCCCAAGAGCGAGTACGGCGGCGGCACGGTGTCCATCTGGGACGCCGGGACGTACCGGCTGCACAAGTGGCGCGAGGGCAAGGAAGTCATCGTCACCCTGTTCGGCCGGCCGCGGGGCGGGCTGGGCGGCGTACGGAAGTTCGCCCTCATCCACACCGGGTCCGCCGACACCAAGACCTGGCTGATGCACCTGATGAAGACCGATCCCGAGGACGTCCGGGCCCCGAGCGACGAGGCGGAGTCGAGGTTCCCGGACGAGGTCGAACCCATGCTCGCCACGCTGACCGACGTCGAGAACTTCGGCCCCGAGGACGGCTGGGCCTTCGAGATGAAGTGGGACGGCGTACGCACGGTGGCCTACCTGGCTGGTGGTCAGGTCAAGCTGCTGAGCCGGAAGGGTCGCGACGACACCGCGGCGTACGTCGACGTGGCCGACGCACTGTCCGGGGTCGACGTCGACT
The DNA here is from genome assembly GCA_036524735.1 of Propionibacteriaceae bacterium. Classification (GTDB taxonomy): domain Bacteria; phylum Actinomycetota; class Actinomycetes; order Propionibacteriales; family Propionibacteriaceae; genus Microlunatus. Next base: position 16,594 of record DATDBS010000108.1, on the reverse strand, counting down.
CGGCCGTGCTGGACGGCGAGATCGTCGTCCTCGACCCGGACGGGCGACCCAACTTCGGGCTGCTGCAGAACCGGATCAACCTGACCAAGCCGGGCGACATCCAACGGATGGCCCAGACCTACCCGGCCCAGCTGATGCTCTTCGACCTCCTCGAGCTGAACGGCCGCTCGCTGGTCAAGCAGACGTACGAGGAGCGCCGGGCCCTGCTCGACACCCTGCCGGTCGGCAGCGCCTCGCCGCGGATCCAGATCCCGCCGATCTTCGAGATGGACCTGCAGGCTGCCCTCGAGACCAGCCAGGACCTCCGGCTCGAGGGGGTCGTGGCCAAGCGGCGGACCTCGATCTACCAACCGGGCCGACGAAGCCGCACCTGGCTCAAGCTCAAGCTGCACCTGATGCAGGAGGTGGTGATCGGGGGTTGGCGGCCGGGTCAGGGTCGCCGCGACGGGGGGTTCGGCTCGCTGCTGATGGGCATCCCCACCCCCGAGGGACTGCACTACGTCGGCCGGGTCGGCTCCGGGTTCAACGACCGACAGCTCGACGAGATCCAGGCCATGCTGGTCTCGCTCGCCCGCAAGACCAGCCCGCTGATCGACGTGCCGCGGGAGGACGCCCGGGACGCGCACTGGGTGACGCCGACGCTGGTCGGCGAGGTCTCGTACGGCGAGCTGACCGGCCCGGGCCGGATGCGGCACCCGGTCTGGCGGGGCCTGCGACCGGACAAGGACCCCGACCGGGTCCGCTGGGAGACCCCGACCTGAGTGGCTACGCCTCCTCGATCCCCGCCCAGGTCCGACCGCGGTGACCGGCCAGCCGCTCACCCTCGGCCTCCAGCCGCTTCCGCGCCGACCGGCTGATCTTGTCCCACAGCTCCAGGCGCAGGGTGAACGCCTTGGCCGTCGCCTTCGGACGCCAGGTGCCGACCACCTCGGTGCCGACCAGGACCGCGCCGGGTCGACCCAGCGTGGGCCACAGCGCCTTGTGCCTGCTCTTGTCCGGCACGATCAGCGCCCGGTCCTTGGCCTGCATCAACGGGTCGTAGCCGCCGAGCAGCCGGACGAGGCCGGAATCGACGGCGGGCGGCGGGTCACCGGGCAACATCCAGCCACGATGCCCATCGACGTCGACCTCGACCGCATCCTCGGGCCAGTGCGCCTTGACCACCGCGACCGGTCCGTCGAGGAAGGCAGCGACATCCTGCGGCGTCGCCGGACCGAGGAAGCGCAGGTAGTTCCTGATCGGCTGCAGGTGATCCGGCGCCTGATCCGGGTCATCCGCGGGACCGGCCGCACGCCGCGGCCACCCCGGGATCCGACGCAGCACCGGCGGTGACGTGCCGGGTTCGAGCTCGAGCCCGGCGTACAGGGCGCCGTTGCGGAACGGGATCTCCCAGGAGTGGTGGGCGTTGCACGGCACGCAGTCGCGCAGGTAGGGCTCGTCCAGCCGCGCACTCAGCCGGGTCGACACCTCGCCCTTGACCAACGGTTTCGTGACCACGGCCCGAAGCTGCTTGGCCACCTCCCGGAGTCCGTCGAGGGTGGAGATGCCGACGGCCTGGAGTGGCTGTCCGGCCCCGAACACGCGTTTGGTCGCGTCGTCCTCGGAGTAGGGCGAGGTGGCGGTCAGCACGTCGAACAGCTCGGACCGGCGGTAGTAGTGCGGGGACGAGCGCAGGGTCCAGACCAGGGCCAGATCCTGGTCCTGCTCCAACGACGCGGGGTTCGGGACCGGGAAGCCGCGGTTGGCCAGCGCCCAGCTCGCACCGTCCCGTCCGGTGTCCTGGATGCCGAAGTCGAGGATCGCCGCCTCGGTCACCGGGCTGTCGTCAGCCTCGCGGTCGAGCTGTTGCGCGTGGATGCGATGGGTCAGGGCTTCGATCCGGTCCACCGGTGCCTCCTCCATGATGGGGGTATGGCCTACGTCACACCCACCCTCGGATTTGCCTTCGTCCCCACCCTGCCACCCGAGGCGCTGCGCTCGGTCGCCACCTCGGTCGAGGCGTCCGGGCTCGACGAGCTCTGGGTATGGGAGGACTGCTTCAAGGAGAGCGGGATCGCGTCGGCCACCGCGGCTCTGGCCTGGACCTCCACGCTGCGGGTCGGGATCGGCCTGATGCCCACTCCGCTGCGCAACGTGGCCCTGACCGCGATGGAGATCGCGATGATCGAGCGGATGTTCCCGGGCCGGTTGATCGCCGGCGTCGGCCACGGCGTCCAGGTCTGGATGGGTCAGGTCGGCGGCCGGGTCGACTCACCCATGACCCTGCTCCGGGAGTACGCGGACGCCCTGCGTCGGCTGCTCGACGGCGAACGGGTCAGCGTCGAGGGCCGCTACGTGCAGCTCGACGACGTGGCCCTGGACTGGCCGCCCAGCCCACCGCCGCCGCTGATGCTCGGCGGGTCCGGACCCAAGTCCCTCGCCCTGGCCGCCGAGCTCGGGGACGGCAACCTGCTGGCCTGCGCCCTGACCGACGACGAGCTGCGGGACGCCGTCGCCGTGATCACGACCCACGCCGACCGACCGGACCACCCCGTCGTCGTCTCGCAGATCACCGCGACCGGACCGGGAGCGCAGCGTCGGATCGACGAGGAGGCCCCGCGTTGGGGCAAGACGGCCGGGCTCGGGATCGGGGTCGGCGGCGACGCGGCGGAGATTGCCGACTGCGTACGCCGACTCGTCGGGCTCGGGGCTACGACGGTCGTCTTCCAGCCCTGCGAAGACGACCCCGACCTGCCGGGCTTCGTGGAGTTCCTGGGTCGCGAGGTCAAACCCCTGGTCGCGGGCTGAGGCGTCACCCGGGCGGGATCAGGCGTACGCCGCCCTGAGGGCCGCCACGGTCTGGGCCACGGCCCGCCGGGCCGCGGGCAGGAACCGGGTGAGATAGATCGAGCCGTGCACCAGACCGGGCGCCCGGTAGAGCTGCGTCGTCACCCCCGCCCCGCTGAGACGGTGTGCGTACGCCTCGCCCTCGTCCCGCAGCGGGTCGCACTCGCAGGTCAGGACGAACGCCGGCGGCAGGCCGCTGACGTCCGGAGCGAGCAGCGGGGAGGCGTACGGGTCGCGCGACTGGTCGGGCTCGGGAAGGTAGAAGCCGTACGCCTCCACCAGAGACGCCCGGGTCAACCCGTAGCCGATACCGAACTCGGTCACGGACGGCTCACCCAGGGTCAGGTCCAGGATCGGTGACTCCAGGGCCTGCAGGACGACGGCCGGTCCGCCGCGGTCCCGGGCCAGTATCGCCACCGCGGCGGCCAGCGCCCCACCCGCGGAGAACCCGCCGACCGAGACGCGAGCCGGGTCGATCCCCAGCTCGACGGCGTGCTCCACCACCCAGACGAGGGCGGCGTACGCATCCTCCAGTCCGGTCGGGAACGGGTGCTCCGGGGCCAACCGGTAGTCGACCGAGACGATGACCGCGTCGGTGGCGCCGGCGTACCAGCGGCAGATCGGGTCGTAGTCGGCCACGCTGCCCAGCCAGAACGACCCGCCGTGCAGGTAGACGTGCGCGGGCCGGGTCCTCGTGGCATCCGCCGTGCGGTAGCTGCGAACCACGATGGTGCCGCCGTCGACGGGGACGTGGTGATCTCGGGTGAGGACCCGGATCCGACCGCGGGCAGTGACGATCCGCATCTGCAGGGGGCCGCGCGCGTCGGCCTGTCGCCGTGCCTGGATGCTCAGACCAGGCGGAGTGGGCCGCTCGAAGCGGTTGGACAACGCCAGCATGGGTCGTAGGGCTGTTCGTACCGGCATGGATCGACCCTAGTGGCGTGACGAGACTCGTCCAACGAGGACTTGACAGCTGATCCCGAGCATCCCGGAGGCGGTTTACCGGCCAGAACATTCGCGGGGTACTTCTTGACCTCACCGATTTAGATCACGGGTCGATCAATATTCTTCGGTGTCATCGAGACCCGTGTTAGATGCTTGCGATGATCGAGCCCATCGAGCCGTCATCCGGGGCTCGACGTTCGGGGGCCGTTGAGCGGCGGTGGGAGGCCGGCTCTCAGCTCTTCCCCCCACGGGACGTCTGAGAGGGCGTCGCGTACGGCGCGGTGTATCCCCCATCCATCGACCATCTCTGCCCGGGTGGGACGGACCAACACCAGCGTCCTGCCCCACCGTCGCGGAGCCCCACGCGACCTCACACGACTCAGCGCCCCACCCACGGGCGATCCCTAGACACGCAGGTGAATCGGCATGCTTCCCTCGTCAGGTCATCCCCGTCCTCATCCACTCCCTCGCCCCCGATCGGCCCTCGCCGCCGTGCTGGCCGCCCTCCTCGTCCTCCTCGGCGCCCAGGGCGCGGTCCGGTCCCAGGCGGACACGGCCCCCGTGCCCCCGTTGCCGGCCACCGTTTCGACCGATGCGTTGCCCACCGCGCAGATCAACGGCGTCGTCTGGACCCAGCTGGTCGTCGGCGACATCGTGTACGCCGGCGGCAACTTCACCCAGGCGCGACCGGCCGGCGCCGCCGCCGGGACCCAGTCGGTGAACCGGGCCAACCTGTTGGCGTACAACGTGAAGACCGGCGTGCTGGTCCCCAGCTTCGCCCCGAATCTCAACGGCCAGGTCAAGAGCCTGGCGGTCTCCCCGGACGGCGCAACGCTCTACGTGGCCGGCACCTTCACCACCGTCAACAACCTGACCCGCAACCGGCTGGCGGCGTTCAGCGTGTCCACCGGGGCCCTGCTGTCCTTCGCCCCCGACCTCAACTCCATCGCGTACGGGATCGCCGTCTCCGACACCACGGTCTACGTCGGCGGCACCTTCAGCTCAGTCAACAACGTGACCCGGCAGCGCTTCGCTGCGGTGGACCGGATCAGCGGGGCGACCAGGCCCCTGGTCGCCGCGGTCGACAACGGCTCGGTGCGCCAGGTCGCCCTCTCCCCCGACCAGACCAAGGTCGTCATCGGTGGCAACTTCTCCAGCGTGGGCGGATCCACCAACCCGGGCTACGGGTTGGCGATGCTCAACGCGACGACCGGCGCGGCTCTCCCGATGCCGGTCAACGCCACGGTCCGCAACGCCCGCGACAACGCGGCCATCTACAGCCTGGTCTCGGCCCCGGACGGCTTCTACGGCAGCGCGTACGCCTTCAGCAAGGTCGACGGCAACCTCGAGGGCGCCTTCAAGGCCGACTGGAACGGCAACCTGATCTGGGTGCAGGACTGCCACGGCGACACGTACTCCGTCTTCCCGTCCGGCGGGGTGCTCTACGCGGCCGGTCACCCGCACTACTGCGGCAACGTCGGCGGCTTCCCGCAGACCGATCCGAAGTGGATGTTCCAGCGCGGCATCGCCTTCTCGGCCCAGGCCACCGGGGTGCTCCGGCGGGAACAGTACGGCTACTTCAACTTCGAGGGTCAGCCCAGCCCGACCCTGCTCAACTGGTTCCCCGACATCAACACCGGCACCTTCACCGGCCAGACCCAGGGTCCGTGGAGCATCTCCGGCAACAACGACTACGTGGTCTACGGCGGGGAGTTCACCCAGGTGAACGGCGTCAACCAGCAGGGCCTGGTCCGGTTCGCGAAGCGCTCACTCGCCCCCAACACCGACGGACCCCGGCTGAGCGGATCCGCCCTCGTCCCGCAGGTCCGCAGCTACAGCCCGGGGATCAGGGTGAGCTGGCCGGCCAACTTCGACCGCGACAACGAGACCTTGAGCTACGACCTCATCCGCAACGGCAACCTGGCGTCGCCGGTCTGGTCCGCCACCCGGGTCTCGACCTTCTGGCGGCGACCCAACCTGGCTTTCCTGGACACCACGGTGACGCCCGGGGTGACGTACGACTACCGGGTCCGCACCACCGACCCACTCGGCAACACGACCCTGGGCGACGCGATCAGCGTGGTCGCCGGGGGTGGGCCTGGGCTCAGCGCCGTCGACCAGGCCGCCTTGGCGGACGGTCCCGGGTCGGCGTGGCTGCTGAACGAGACGACCGGCACCAGCGCCGTCGACACGGCCGGCACCGATCCCGCCACCCGCAGTGCCGGGGTCGTGACCGGGGTGCCAGGGCTGACCAACGACCCGGGCACCGCCTACCGCTTCCCGGGCGCCAGCAACGGCTTCCTGTCCACCACCGGTACGGCGAAGGTCGCCCCGCAGGTGTTCAGCGTGGAAGCCTGGTTCAAGACCAGCAGCACCCTGGGCGGCAAGATCATCGGCTACGGCTCCAGTTCCTCGGGCAACTCGAGCAGCTCCGACCGGCAGCTCTACCTGACCAACACCGGCCGGATCTACTTCGGGGTCTACCCGGGCACGATCCGGACCCTGAACTCCGACCCGGGGTTCAACAACGGCCAGTGGCACCACGTCGTCGGCACCCTCCAACCGAGCGGCATGGCCCTGTACGTCGACGGCCAGCCGATCAGCGCCCGCACCGACACCGGCAACGCCCAGATCTACAACGGGTTCTGGCGGATCGGCGGGGACACCCTGACGTCGTGGCCCAACAACCCGACCAGCGCCTACTTCGCCGGCGACATCGACAACCCGGCCGTCTACCCGGCGGCGCTGACCGCGGCTCAGGTCCACGCGCACTACGCGGCCCGTACCGGCGCACCGCCGGCCAACCAGCCCCCGACGGCCGCGTTCACCAGGACCCCGACCCAGCTGACGGCTGCCCTCGACGCCTCGGCGTCGACCGATCCGGACGGCACCATCGTGGGGTACTCCTGGGCCTTCGGCGACGCGACGACGGGGACCGGCAAGACCGTCAGCCACACGTACGCCATGCCCGGCACCTACCCGGTGACCCTGACGGTGACCGACGACGACGGCGCGACCGGCGTGAGCACCCAGAACGTCACCGTGACCGCTCCGCCACCGCCCGAGCCCAGGTTCGTGGCGGACCAGTTCAACCGCACCCAGGCGACCGGGCTCGGCCCGGCGGACCTCGGGGGAACCTGGACGGTCAACGGGGACGCCGGTTTCGGTGTCGCCGGCGGGGCCGGTCTGGTGAAGCTGAGCACGCCGGGGGTGACCCGGACGGCCCTACTGGCCGGGACCCAGCACAACAACACCGACCTGCGAGCGAACCTGACCCTGGACAAGGCCGCCACCGGTGGCGGCATCTTCTTGACCGTGCAGGGCCGCCGGGTCGCGGCCAACACGGAGTACCGGACCGTCGTCCGGCTGAACAACGCGGGCCTGGCGTACGTCACCCTCGAGGCGGCCCAGGGCGGCAGCGCGGTGACGGTCCTGACGTCCCCGGTCGCTCTGCCCGGGACGCTCGCGGTCGGCGACCAGATCCACATCCGCGCTCAGGTCTTCGGCGCCAGCCCGACCACGATCCGCAGCAAGGTCTGGATCGGGTCCGCTCCCGAGCCGGCGGAGTGGATGGCCACGGCGACCGACAACTTCGCCGCCCTGCAGGCTCCGGGATCAGTCGGCCTGGTGGCGTACATGTCCAGCGCCGCCACCAACGCCCCGGTCACGGTCTCGGTCCTGGACGTGGAGGCCCGCCCGGCCATCTCCTGAGTCCGCCTGCTTGGGGGGCCCTGCGCACTTCCCCCCACCTGTCCGAGGTGCCCCCACCTATTGCTGGGGGGACCTCTGACCAGTGGGGGGAAGTCGGCTCGCCCGGTCGCTAGTCGCGGACGCTCGGGCGGTCGGTCGCGTGCTGGTGGCCACCGACCGGGTGGTCACCCGGGCACAGCACGAGCAGCGAGCGACCTTCGTGCGGGTCGAGGCTGAGGTAGAAGTTGTGCAGGTCGTCCACCTCGCCCACCTCCTCGTCGGTCACCATGTCGACGACCATGCTGCCCGAGACCAGGAAGTCCGAGTGCACGGTCGCGGTGATGGGCTGGTCGGAGAAGTTCAGCACGGTGACCTGCTCGGCGTCGCTGAGCTGGTGGACCATCACGAGCATGGCCTTGTTGGCCACCTCCGGGATGTCGAGCTGGATACCGGTCGCGATCCCGTAGCGCTTGCGGACCGCGAGGATGTCGCGCAACTTGCAGGCGAAGGAGCTCGAGTCCCGCAGCTGCTCCGGGAGCGAGCCGTAGAGGCTGATGCCCCGCGGCATCTTGGACAGCGACTCGGTCGCGTCCGGGCGGTAGTCCATCAGGTCGTACGCCGAACGGTGGATCCAGCGGGTGTCACCCTCGGCCAGCGCCCAGGCGACCTGCTTGCGATCCAGGGTCAACGCACCGACCAGGTCCCAGCCGGACAGCGCGAAGACACCGGGCTGCCAGGCGTTGAACATGGCCAGCAACAGGTGGGCCTGCTTGATCTGCTCGATCTGCTCGTCGGACAGGTTCGCGATGCTGGTGAACCCGAGCGACGCGGCGATGATCGTCGCAGTGGTCGACGCGATCCCGTTCTGGGTGAAGGTCGCGTTGTACGGGCCGGCTTCACCCGTCAGGTGCTCCAGCAGGTCGTTGCGGATCTGGACGGCGAGGTCGCCGCCGCGAATCTGCTGGTGCTGGTAGTGGAACAACTCGTCCTTGTGCAGCGTCGCGAAGTGGACGAGCTCGTACGTCATCTCATCGTGGTTCTGCAGCGCGTGCACCAGCGACGCCGCCTCGACGCCGTGCTGGGTGGCCAGCCGCAGCGTGAGCCGCAGGAACTCGGTCGTCGACGTCGCCATCGCGTGGTGGTACGCGGGCCGGTTGACGAAGTCGTACGACAGGTCGGCCCCGCGCTCGGACGAGCTCTTGATGTCGTCGATGGTCAGGTTGAGCTCTTGGAACGTGAAGCCGCCGACCTTGCGGACCATGCTGGCGATCAGCTGGTTCGCCGCCTCGGACAGCGGGTGGCCCTCGGACCAGGCCGGGGAGTCCTCGGAGCTCTTCTCCACGCCGAGGAAGCCGTTGGCGTCGAGCCGGAGCGCGCCGCTGCCCAGATCACCCAGGGAGTGCAGCGCGTCACCGATGACCAGCCGCATGCCGGCGAAGGTCGGGTCGAGCCAGTTGATCGAGGGCTGACCCTCCTTGAAGTAGTGCAGGTAGACCCAGCGCCGCTCCACGCCGTCCGGACCGGTCACCGGGGCGGTCACGCTCCAGTTGGTGTCCTTCAGGCCGGGCTCGTAGAAGATGACCCGCTGCATCCGGCCGATGATGTAGCCGGACTTGGCCAGCTGGTCCTCGCCCTCCGCGTCCAGGTTGACCGAGTCGCGACCCTTGGCGACCCTCGGCAGCATGTGCCAGTCCTTGGGGTCAATCTCGATCATGTGGTAGATGCCGGGGAAGTCGCCGACCTTCATCTCCGCGAGCCGGAAGTCGGCCCCCTTGCCGGTGTGACCAGGCACGATGTCGTCGATGACCATGCCCAGGTGACCCGCGGCGACCTCCGTCATGGTCCGGAACTCCTCCTCGGTGCCGAACGCGTCGTCGATCTGGGTGCTGATCCGGTCGAAGTGACCGTCGACACTCGGGGACGGCTCCCAACCGACGATGCCGCCGGCCTTCTTCACCGGACCGGTGTGCACCCCGTCGATGCCGATGGCCTCGAAGGCGGCCCACAGGTCCTCGTCACCCATGGTGCCCAGGAAGGACTTGCCGGGCTTGGTGATCATCGAGATCGGGTACGCCGTGAACCAGACCGACGCCTTCTCGATGGCCGCGCGGGGGTCCGGGTTCGCGAACGGGTTCTGGTACATGCTGCCCTGGCCGCTGAACTGCTTCGCGAACTCACCGGCGTCGACGAGCATCGACTGATCGAGCAGCCAGCTCACGTAGTCCGGGTTCTCACCGCTGGACTTGCCGCTGCGTTCCACCTTCCGACGGGGGAACAGACGGAGCCGGGCGCGCGGGCGTAGACGCTTCGGACGCGCGGGATAACGCTGCTCGTCGTAGGAGATCTCACTGGCCTCGTGGCTCTCGGTGCTCTCCGGGTCTTGGTCAGCGCTGGACGTACCTGTCGCGCTCGTGTCGTTCATGGATCTCCTGTTTCCGACTGGGCCGGCGTGACGTTGGACGTAATCAAGAACGTTAGTGCACCTCAACGAAGCGGTGTGACGACCTGCCCCGTTCGGGCGCTCTCGGCGCAGGCATCGAGCACGGCCAGGCTGGCGATCGCGTCGGCCACGGGGACCGGCGACGGGCCCTGACCCAGCACCGCTCGCGCGAACTCGGCGTAGAGCAGGTCCCAGCGGCCACGCTCAGAAGGCACCGGCGTACGGTCGTCACCGCGTTGGATCCAACCCCAGGCGGACTCGTCCTCCACTCCCCACCGATCGCCCAGCGTTCCCGGGGTCTGACCGGCGATCAGCACGAGCTCCTGGCCGTCCATGCCGGGCCCGACCACGAACGAGCCTTCCGTGCCCGTCAGCCGGAAGCGCGGGCCGGGCGAACCCTGGATCCAGTCGCCGTACAGGTGGGAGACCATTCCGCTCTCGTGGCTCAGGCTCGCGAAGAAGCGCACCTCGTGACCCGGCTCGACGCCGGTCGGCCCGGTCTCGGCGTAGACCGAGGCGACCGGTCCGAACAGGAACAGGGCCTGGTCGGCCAGGTGGCTGCCGAAGTCGTACAGCAGCCCGCCACCCGCGGCCGGCACGACGCCACCGACGTCGAAGCGTTCGAACCGGGACGCGAAGTGGGTGACCTCACCGAGGGTGCCGGCGTCCAGGACGGCGCGCAGGGTCAGCAGGTCGGAGTCCCAGCGGCGGTTCTGGTACGGCACCACGAGGCGGTCCACCGCGGCGGCCCGCTCGGCCACCCGCCGAGCGTCGGCGGCGGTCAGCGCGAACGGCTTGTCGCACAGCACGTGCAACCCGAGGTCGAGGGCGGCCAGGGTCAGGTCCACGTGGGTCGAGGCCGGCGTGGAGACGGCCACGGCCTGCGCACCGGCGGCCGCCAGCGCGTCCAGGTCGTCGAAGCAGGCGGTGCCCGGGTGGTCGCTCTCGACCAGGGCCCGGCGCTCGGCGGAGGCCGTGACCACGCCCACGAAGTCGATGTTCGTCGCCGTGGACAGCATGGGCGCGTGGAAGTAGCGACCGCCGAAGCCGTAGCCGGCCAGCCCGATCCGGGCGCGCCCGTTGTGGCCAACCGGGGCGAGTTCAGTCATCTGGGTCTCCTGTTCGTGCCGCCGAGGCGACGATCGATCTGGCGGTCGAGGTCGAGTCCGAGCTGACGGGCGAGGGTGGCAGCGGCGACCACCACCTCGGCCAGCTCCTGGCCCACCTCGAGGCGTTGGGCATCGGGCAACCCGGCGGCGAGGGCTCGGCGGAGCAGACCCACGCTCTGCCCGGAGCTCTCGACCAGGCCCAGCCCCGAGTCGATCAGGCTCGCGTCGCCGTCGCGCTGCCGGAGGCCGTCGGCCAGCGCGGCGATGCGCGGGTCGGTGGTGATCGCCGCCAGATCGGGGTCCGGGTCGCCGCCCAGGATCCAGAACGCGTAGCCGCAGATGAGCGCACGAAAGCCGCGTTCACCGGACGGCTGGTTCCGGAGGTCGCTGACCGCCACCCCCGCCGCCCGGTGCAGCAGGAACAACCCGCTCAGCTCGTACGGCGGCACGTGCAGCTCGAGCTCGATCCCGGGCCTGGACGGTTGCGTTCGGCCGTTCGGGACGGTGTCGTCCGGATCGGAGGCTCCGGGGTCGGCCACGAGGTGCACCCGGGACAGCGCCAGCGACACGCAGGCTCGCGGCTGCGGGCCCTGACGCGACGTCTCGGACTCCAGCTTCCAGCCGGCCTGGCAGAACAGGGTCGCCGCAGCGTACGGGTCTCTGACCGCGAGCACGGGGGCGAGCATCGGCTACTCCAAACCTGTCGGCGTCGGGCCCTACTTTCCCACATCCCGTACGTGCCCTCAGCCTGTCAAAGTCGCCCTGATACGCGCCCCGACCCTGCTCGCGCCCTCCGCGCCCTGAGCCCGTCGAAGGGGTTACGCCTCTCCCCCCGCACGCGCCCTGAGCCCGTCGAAGGCCCCGAAGGGGTTGCGCCTCTCCCTCCGCACGCGCCCTGAGCCCGTCGAAGGCCCCGAAGGGGTTGCGCCTCTCCCGTTTCGCACCGGTCGGCGCAAGACGTACCGAAATCAGGCCGAAGTCGCGACGTACGCCACCCACTGGCTCGAAACGGTGCCTACGCCTCCACGCGGATCAGAGGCGAACCACCTCAAGCCTCGGAGCGGCGCTCCCGCCGGGTGCGATCCAGATCGTGAGCGGTGCGGAGCAACCCGCGTACGGCGTCCGCCGTCGACGGACCCGGGTCGACCACCGACAGCCAGCCGAGACTGCGGTACACCGGATGCGGAATGACCACGTCAGCCGTGCTCGGGTCGAGGTCGGCGGCACCGGGCTCGCGTGGTTCGTGCCCGGTCCAGGTGCGGAACTCTGCGGCACCGGCGGCGATGTTCACCCGGAACACACCGGGCCGGTCGAGCTTCGAACCCGCGTCGTCGGGGTAGTCCTTGGTCACGATGGTTGCGAACGGTTGCGCCTTGGGCAGCACCCCGTCCGGCGCGTAGTAGAAGAACAGGTCGCCCCAGCTGATCTCGGGTGACCCGTCACCCGGCCCGGGGCGCAGGGTGAGCACGCCGTCGAGACCTTCGATGAAGTCGGTGAGCTCGTCAAGACTCATGATCGGCATTCTCCCCCGGACCTCCGGCAACCGGCCGCGCCGGGGATCCCGCCCCCTGCACACCCCGAACCCACTCCCGCCGTTTCGCACCACTCGGCTCACAACGAACGCGGATCCGGCCAGATTCACCCCGTACGGCACCCACTGGCGCGAAACGTGGGCGGGGGCCGTGAGCTAGGGACGGGCAACCCCTTCGGAGCCTTCGACCAGCTCAGGACGCGGGGGGTCGACCTCAGCTGAGGGGTCGGGTCCCGACGAAGAACTCGCGCGGAAGGCGATCGTCGGTCGTGACCTCGGCGACGGAACGGGCGACGAAACCGGTCTCGGTCAGCACCCGAAGCCAGACCTCGCGCGGGAAGAGCCCCAGCACGTGGCTGTCGTGGGCGACCTGAACCGTACCGTCGGCCTCGCGGAGCAGGAACGCGTACTCGGTGACGCTGGTCGCGGAGTCAGCCTCCGGAGCACTGGACCAGGCCAGGTAGCGCACGCTGCGTCCGCCCGGTGCGTCCTGGCCGCCATGGTCGGTCGACGGCTCGAAGTTCTCCGCGATGTTGTCGGGGACGAGGACGGCGACGCCACCGGGACGGCAGTGCTCGAAGACGGTCTCCACCGCGAGCCGAAGGTCGGCTTCGGTGACCATGTACTCGATCGCGTCGTGCACGAAGACGGCGTCGAACTGGCGCCCGAGGCGTACGGTCCGCATGTCCCCGGCCAGGTGCTCGCAGTCGGGGTTGAGCCGGCGCGAGACGGCCAGCATGTCCTCGGAGAGGTCCACCAGGGTCATTGCGAAGTGGGCCTTGAGGTGGAACGCGTTGTTGCCGCCTCCGCTGCCCAGCTCCAGCACGTCACGCGTCGGCGGGTCCGCCTGCTTCAACAGCGAGGCGGCGAAGGCGGCCTCCTCGGCGTACTCCTCGGGGGCCGAGATCAACGGCCACCACGACGCGAGGTCGCCGTAGAAACGGTGCTGCTGGCCCTGCTCGGTCAACGTGGATCCTCTCGGTGCTGCGTCACGACGAGAGACCAGTCTGCCCGACCACCTCGTGGAGCTCGGGCAGGAAGGCCCGGACCTCGGCCGTCCGTCGGACCAGGTCGGCCTCCGTGCGCAACCCGGTGAGGGCGGCGATGGCTTCCGAGGTGACCTTGGCCCAGCCCGCGGCCTCCGCCGGGTCGCCGTCGTGGTCCAGGATCAGCTGGGCCCGGACCAGGGTGACGACCAGCCAGAACACGGCCTCCCGGTGGTCGCCCGCGAGGATCAACCGCTCGCTGCCGCCGACCGCGATATCCCGGGCGTCCGCGGTCAGGTCGGAGGCGAACGGGAAGTGGTGCTGGTTGACCGCCGCCGCCGCGTCGAAGACCTCGGCGACGGGCCGCAGCTGCCCGGCGACCTCCCCGGGGGTCAGATGGCGTACGCCGAGGTGGTCCAGCAGGGTCGGGTAGACCTCAGCGCGGCCACGCTCCGCAAGCAGGTCCCGGGCGGCCCGGTAGCGCAGCCGTACGGTCGGGTTCTGCAGCCCGGCGACCAGCACCAGGTGCGTGGTCAGGCTGGCCGGGAAGACCCAGCGCATCACCCGATCGGGCCAGGAACGACCCTCCGACCAGGAGTCCAGACCACCCCTGATCCGCTCGGCCACACTGGCGCAACGGCTGGCGACCACCTCCGGATCGGCGAAGATCCGGCTCACGTGCGCCTCCACGCGGTGCAGCTCACCCGTGGGGTCGGCGATGATCGCGCCGCCCCGGAAGCTCGGAGCCAACCAGTGGGTCCGGGCCACAGCGTCTCCGTCAGCCAGGCCGGCGCGCGACAGCGAGCTGACGTCCAGCCGTACGCCGTCGTGGGTCAGCTTGCCGAGCTTGTCCGGCGCCCCGCCCTCGACGACCAGGACCAGGTCCAGGTCGGACTCCGCGGCCAGCTCGTCGGCCGGGCCCAGATCGACGCTGGATCCGGTGTAGAACGCACCGATCAGCCCAGGGTCGGAGCGACCAGCCACCCAGGCTGCGGCCAGCTCACGCGCACGTCCGATCTGCATGGCCAGCGGTCAGGACAGGTGGACCGGCTCGGGATCGCGCTTGTGGCCGTCGTCGGAGCCGGTCGAGTCCTGACCGGCGCCGTGACTGTCTCCGGCGGGTACGCCGGGCCGCTCGAGCCGGATGATGACCGACTTCGAGGTCGGGGTGTTGCTGCCCTCCGCCGTGGAGTCCAGCGGCACCAGCCCGTTCGTCTCCGGGTAGTAGGCGGCCGCCGAGCCGCGCGGGGTGTCGTACGCCACGATCCGGAACTTCTCGGCCCGTCGAGCCACGTCGTCGTCGGCCCAGTAGCCCACGAGATCGACGATGTCGCCGTTCGCGAACCCCAGGGCGACGATGTCGTCCGGGTTGACGAAGACGACGAGACGGCCGCCCTCGATACCGCGGTAGCGGTCGCTGAGGCCGTAGATCGTGGTGTTGAACTGGTCGTGGCTGCGCAGCGTCTGCAGGACCAGGTGGCCCGGCGGCACCTGCAGCGCCTCGATCGCGGACACGGCGAACTTGGCTCGGCCGGACGCGGTCGTGAAGGTACGCGAGTCGCGCGGCGGGTGCGGCATCACGAAGCCACCGGGCCGGTCGACGTTGACCTCATAGCTCTGGCAGCCCGGCACGACCCGGGAGATGTGCTGCCGGATGACCCGGTAGTCGTCACGCATCGCCGCCCAGGTGATGCCGTACCGGTCCCCCAGCGTCGCCTCGGCCACCGCGGTGACGATGGCCACCTCGGAGCGGAGGTACGGGCTGGCCGGCTGCAGCGGGCCGCGCGAGGCGTGCACCGAGCAGGTCGAGTCCTCGACCGAGATGAACTGCGGACCGGCGGCCTGGACGTCGACCTCCGTACGCCCCAGGGTGGGCAGGATCAGCGCGGTCGTGCCGCAGACCAGGTGCGAGCGGTTGATCTTGGTGGACACGTGCACGGTCAGGTCCGCGTTGCGCAGCGCCTCGGCCGTCACCTCGGTGTCCGGGGCGGCCTGGACGAAGTTGCCACCGAGCCCGAAGAACACCTTGGCCTCCCCGTCGCGCAGCGCGCGGATCGAGTCGACGGTGTCGTGGCCGTTCTCCCGCGGCGGGTCGAAGCCGAACTCGGCCTGGATCGCGTCGAGGAAGTGGGCGGGTGGGCGTTCCCAGATGCCCATCGTCCGGTCACCCTGGACGTTGGAGTGGCCACGGACCGGGAGCAGACCGGCGGCCGGCTTGCCGATGTTGCCCTGCGCGAGGGCGAGGTTGGTGACCTCCTTCACGGTGGCCACGGAGTTGTGGTGCTGGGTCAGACCCATGGCCCAGCAGAAGACGGTCGCGTCGGACTCGCGCAGCAGCTGCGCAGCCTCGGTGATCAGAGCCTTGCTCAGCCCGGTGACCTCCTCGACGAACGCCCAGTCGACGTTGCGCACGTGGTCGCGCCACGCCTCGAACCCGACGGTGTGCTGGGCGATGAAGTCATGGTCGAGTGCGTCCCACTCGACCAGCAGCGAGCCGAAAGCCTGGAACAGGGCCAGGTCACCGTTGATCTTGATCGGCAGGTGCAGATCGGACAGGTCGGTGCCCTTGCCGACGATCCCCCGCGGGACCTGCGGGTTGCGGAAGTTCAGCAGGCCCGCCTCGCGCAGCGGGTTGATCGAGATGATCTTGGCACCGCGGCGCTTGGCGATCTCGAGGGCGCTCAGCATCCGCGGGTGGTTGGTGCCCGGGTTCTGGCCGGCCAGGATGATCAGCTTGGCCGAGTGCACGTCCTCGAGCACGACGCTGGCCTTGCCGATGCCGATCGACTCGGCCAGCGCCACGCTGGTCGACTCGTGACACATGTTCGAGCAGTCGGGCAGGTTGTTGGTGCCGTACGCCCGGACGAAGAGTTGGTACGCGAACGCGGCCTCGTTCGACGCCCGGCCCGAGGTGTAGAAGATGGCCTGATCGGGGCTGTCGAGGCTTTTGAGCTGGTCACCGATCAGGGTGAACGCGGCGTCCCAGCCGATCTCCTCGTAGTGGGTGCCGCCTGGCCGCTTGATCATCGGGTGCGTGATCCGACCCTGCTGACCGAGCCAGTGCTCG
>DATDBS010000107.1:0-13318 GCA_036524735.1 Propionibacteriaceae bacterium | reverse complement strand
GGACTGCGCACCGTGCAGCTCGGGGCCCACAAGATCCAGACCGTGCTGGAGCGTGACGGCATCCGCTGGATCGACGACTCCAAGGCCACCAACCCGCACGCGGCCGACGCCGCCCTGCGTTCGTTCGAGTCCGTCGTGTGGATCGCCGGCGGTCAGGCCAAGGGCACCACCTTCGACCAGCTCGTCATCGACCACCGCGACCGGCTCCGGGGCGCCGTGCTGGTCGGCGTCGACCGGGGGCTGATCGCCGAGGCCCTGCGCCGACACGCCCCCGAGGTCCCCACAGAAGTCATCGCGCCGCCCGACACTAGAGCGGTGGTCGCCACCGACGATGGTGGGGCCATGGCGCGAGCCGTCGCAGCGGCTGCTTCCCTGGCTCGACCCGGAGACGCAGTGCTGCTGGCGCCGGGATGTGCCAGCAAGGACATGTACACCGACTACGCCGCCCGCGGAGACGCCTTCGTTGCGGCCGTGCTCGAGCAGGCTTCGAAGGAGTAATCGACGTGGCGACCCTGACCCCCTCGAAGTCTCAGGGTGGCGGCCGATCGCCGCGAGGGAGTCAGTCGGCTCCCCGGCCGCTACGCCCGGGTCGACCGACGTCGATCCGCGAGGTGATGCTCTGGGTGCGGGCGGCGCTCGACCGGCCGCTGGCCAGCTACCACCTGGTGCTCGGCTCCTCGGCTCTGCTGCTCGTCGTCGGCGTGATGATGGTCCTGTCGGCGTCGAGTGTCAACGCCTACCTGAACACCGGTGACTCCTACTACTACGTCAAGCGCCAGGCCATGTTCCTGGGCATCGGACTGGTCGGCGCCCTGGTCATCGTCAAGCTGCCGTTGGACCGGCTGCGGGCGTTCAGCTGGTTCGGGATGGGGATCGCCGCGATCCTGCTGATCCTCACCTACACCGGGCTGGGGCAGGAGATCAACGGCAACCGGAACTGGCTCTACCTGGGCTCGGAGAGCTTCTCCATCCAGCCGGCCGAGTTCGCCAAGCTGGCGATGATCGTCTGGGGTGCCGACGTCTTGACCCGCAAGCAGCGGCTGCTGGACCAGCCCAAGCACCTGCTGATCCCCTTCCTACCGATGACCGGCCTGTTGATCCTGCTCGTCGTGTTCCAAGGGGACGCCGGTACGGCCGTCGTGATGGCCTCGATCGTGGCCGGGATGCTCTGGATCGTCGGAGCCCCGCTGCGAGTTCTGGGTGCGCTGGCCGGAGCCGGCGCCGCCGGGGTCATCGCCCTGTTCGTCTCCAGCCCCAACCGGATGCGACGGCTCGCGGCCTACCTCGACCCGACCGCCGACCTGAACGGGGCCAACGACCAGGCCAACGCCGGCATGTTCGCCATCGCTTCCGGTGGCTGGTGGGGCGTCGGTCTCGGCGCCAGCCGGCAGAAGTGGGGCAGCCTGCCCGAGGCCCATACCGACTTCATCTTCGCCGTCCTCGGCGAGGAGTTCGGATTGTTCGGCAGCCTGGTCGTGCTGGCCCTCTTCGGCGTCCTGGGCTACGCCGGGGTCCGGATCGCCACCCGCTCCGATGAGCCCTTCGCCCGCTACGCGGCGGGCGGAGTGACCACCTGGTTCATGTTCCAGGCCCTGATCAACCTGGCCGTCGTCCTGCGGCTGCTGCCCATCGCCGGGGTGCCGTTGCCCCTGGTGTCCTATGGTGGCTCCGCGCTGATCGCGAACCTGCTCGCCGTCGGCGTGCTGCTCGCTTGCGCTCGGCGCGAGCCGGCCGCCCGCAGGGTCTTGACCCGCAAGTCCACCAGGAGCACACCGAAGATGACGACCGTGGTCGGATCGCGTACGCCGAAGGCTCGGGCCCGCGGATGAGCGCCTCGGGACGCCCCCTCTCGGTCGTGCTGGCCGGTGGCGGCACCGCTGGGCACACGTCGCCGCTGATCGCCACGGCGTACGAGCTGCAGGACCTCGACCCCGCCGTACGGGTGACCGCGGTCGGCACGGCGCGCGGACTCGAGGTCACCGTCGTCCCGGCGGCGGGTCTGACCCTCGAGCTCATCCCGCCGGTGCCGATGCCGCGGCGTCCCGGGCCCGACCTGGCGAAGGTGCCGCTGCGGCTGGGGCAGGCGGTGACGGCGACCGTCGAAGTGCTGCGCAAGGTCGAGGCTGACGTCGTCCTCGGGTTCGGCGGCTACGTGTCGACCCCGGTCTACCTGGCGGCGCGGCGGCTGGGGCTGCCCATCGTGATCCACGAGCAGAACGCCTTGCCGGGGCTGGCCAACAAGCTGGCCGCCCGGATGACCCGGCACGTCTACACCTCCTTCCCCGGCACCCGGCTGCCGCACGCCGACTACATCGGGCTGCCGATCCGGCGGGCGATCACGGAGCTGGACCGGCCGGCGGAGCGCTCGGCCGCACTCGAGGCGTTCGATCTCGACCCCGGGCTGCGCACCCTGCTGGTCAGCGGCGGTTCGCAGGGGGCGCTGAGCATCAACACGGCCGTGATCGGCGCGCGCGAGCGACTGCTGGCGCGCGGGATCCAGATCCTGCATGTCCTCGGTCCCAAGAACATGACCGACCAGACCAGCCGGAGCGTCGACGACGCGACCGGGGCGGCGTACCAGCCGTTGGCCTTCGTCGAGCGGATGGAGCAGGCGTACGCCGCCGCTGACCTGATGCTGGGGCGGTGTGGGGCGAGTACGGTGCTGGAGACAGCCGCAACCGGCCTGCCGGCGGTGTTCGTGCCCTATCCGCACGGCAACGGAGAGCAGGCTCGCAACGCGGAGCTCGTGGTGGAGTCCGGTGGCGGACTGCTGCTCGCCGACGCGGACTGCACCTCCGACTGGGTCGCCGAGCACATTCCGCCGCTGTTCGACCAGCAGGGTCGGCTGGCCGGGATGCGAACGGCGCTGCGTGGGGTGGCCAAGTCCGACGCGGCGAGAGTGCTGGCCGCGAAGACCCTGGCGGCGATCGACTCGACGAAGGTGGGGAACTGATGGGTCTGATCGATCCGGTGGAGCTGCTGAAGCCGAGCGAGCTGGGACCGGTGCACTTCATCGCCATCGGCGGCTCCGGCATGAACGGGATCGCCTCGATGATGATCGAGTCCGGAGTGCCGGTGAGTGGCAGCGACCGCCAGGACTCGGCGTACCTGCGCTCGTTGCAGAGCCAGGGCGCTCGGGTGCACATCGGGCATGCGGCTGAGCAGCTCGGTGAAGCCGAGACCGTTGTCGCCTCGTCGGCGATCCGCGAAGACAATCCTGAGCTCGCCGAAGCCCGACGGCGTGGCCTGAAGGTGCTGCACCGCAGCGCCGCTCTGGGTTCGCTGATGCTGGGCCGCCGGGGGGTGGCGGTGGCCGGCACGCACGGCAAGACCACGACCACCGCGATGATCTCGCAGGTGCTGACCGGCTGCGGGCTGGATCCGTCGTTCGTGATCGGTGGAGCCCTGACCGGCTCGAAGACCGGGGGACACCTCGGGTCAGGCGACGTGCTCGTGGTCGAGGCCGACGAGAGCGACGGCTCGTTCCTGCAGTACCCAGCCGAGGTCGCGGTGGTCACCAACGTCGACCCCGACCACCTGAGCAACTGGGGTACGGCCGAGAACTACGCGGACGGGTTCCTGCGTTTCGCCACCGGTGAGGCCGTCCGGCTGCTCGTGGTCAGCGCCGACGACCCCGGGGCGGTCGCCCTGACCGGGTGCGTCCGCGACCACCTCGCCGCTCGCGAGCAGCCCCTCGAGATCATCACCTTCGGCGAGTCCGCCGACGCCGACGTGCGGATCTCCGGCGCCGGGTTCGCGGGGACCGGCTCGAGCTTCTCCCTGCACCACGGCGAGATCGGGGGCTCGGTCGCCATGTCGGTCCCCGGCCACTACAACGTGCTCAACGCTGCGGCCGCCTACGCGGTCGCCACCTGGCTCGGAGCCGATGACGCCGCGGTGCGGACCGAGCTGTCCGGCTACGGCGGCACCTACCGACGCTTCCAGCTGGTGGGCACGGTCGACGGGATCAGGGTCTACGACGACTACGCCCATCATCCGACCGAGGTGCTGAACACCCTGATCGCCGCCCGGACCGGGGTGGGCGAGGGTCGGGTCGTGGTCTGTTTCCAGCCTCATCTCTTCACCCGGACTCGAGACTTCTGGCGGGAGCTGGCGCAGGCGCTCGAACAGGCCGACGAGGCCATCGTGATGGAGGTGTGCGGCGACCGCGAGGATCCGATCCCGGGGATCGACGGGGCGATGGTCGCCCGCGCCGTCACCCCGGGTACGGCGCACGTCACCTACGAGCCCGACTGGGACCTGGCCGCCCCGACCGTGGCGGCCATCGCCCGACCGGGGGACCTGGTCATCACGGTGGGTTGCGGGGACGTCACCAAGGTCGCGCCCAAGATCGTGGCCGAGCTCCAGCGGCTCGCGGCAGGTCCCCGGTGAGCCCGACGGCGACGGCGACCCGTCCCACGTCGAAGCGGGCACCCAGCGAAGCATCCCGCCAGGACCAGGCGCGTCAGACCCGTCGACGCCGGATCCGTGCGGCGCTGATCGCCGTGGCGACACTCGCGGTGCTGGCGACAGCAGTCTGGCTCGTCTTCGGCTCATCGGTCCTGGCCGCGCAGCGTGTGACCGTGAGCGGAACGAAGGAGCTGACACCGGAGCAGGTACGGGCGGCCGCTCAGGTCCGCCTCGGCCAGCCGCTGGCCCGCCAGAACCTCCAGGCGATCGCCGAGCGGGCTGGTCAACTGCCCCAGCTCGCCGAGGTGCGGGTGACGCGTGACTGGCCCAGCGCCGTGGGCATCACCGTGGTCGAGCGCAAGCCGCTGCTGGCCGTGGCCCAGCCGTCCGGGTTCGTCCTCGTCGACAAGACCGGCGTGGCGTACGAGAGTCGCAGCGCGGTGCCGGGCGGGGTGTTCCTGGCCGACGTCAACCCCGACGACCGTGCCCTGCTCACCGAGGCCGGGGTGGTGGCCACCGCGCTGACCGGAAGTCTGGGTAAGCAGGTGGATCGAGTTGCGGCCACGAACAGCGACAACATCACGGTGCGGCTCGACTCAGGCGTGGTCGTCACCTGGGGCGACTCGACCAACTCTGCCCTGAAAGCCCAGCTGACCACGGCCCTGCTCAAGCAGAAGCCGCGAACGAGCATCGACGTCTCGAGTCCGCACAACCCTGCCATCCGCTGACCGCCACGTATCAAGGTCTACTTGACGTCCAGCAAAGCGGCGTTTTCCCGAATTGGTGGGCGTGTCCGTCTGGCTGGTGTGGACAGGCCAAAAGCAGATCTCATAACCTGACGACGTCGCGTCAGGGATCCCCGCCTGAGCCGCCTTCCCCTTTGACTCGAGTCGACTTCGACTAGAGGTTGAGACTCCCGTGCGCGCATCACATTCAGCTTGTCGAGCACGAAGGAAGAGGCGGAACCCGTGGTCTCTGCATCACAGAACTATCTGGCCATCATCAAGGTTGTCGGCGTCGGCGGCGGCGGCGTCAACGCGGTGAACCGGATGATCGAAGCCGGCCTGCGGGGGGTCGAGTTCATCGCGGTCAACACCGACGCGCAGGCGCTCCTGATGAGCGATGCCGACGTCAAGCTCGACATCGGTCGTGAGCTGACGCGCGGCCTGGGCGCCGGAGCGGACCCGGACAAGGGCCGCCAGGCCGCCGAGGACCATGCGCAGGACATCGAGGACGCCCTCAAGGGGGCCGACATGGTCTTCGTCACCGCGGGTGAAGGTGGCGGCACCGGCACCGGAGGTGCGCCGGTCGTGGCCCGGATCGCCCGTGCTCTCGGAGCTCTGACCATCGGTGTGGTGACCCGCCCCTTCTCCTTCGAGGGCAAGCGGCGCGCGACCCAGGCCGAGACCGGCATCGCCGGGCTGCGCGAAGAGGTCGACACCCTCATCGTCATCCCCAACGACAAGCTGCTGCAGATGGTCGACCACCAGATCGCCATCCTGGACGCCTTCAAGCAGGCCGACCAGGTGCTGATGCAGGGTGTCTCCGGCATCACCGACCTGATCACGACCCCGGGTCTGATCAACCTCGACTTCGCCGACGTCAAGGCCGTGATGTCCAACGCCGGATCGGCTCTGATGGGCATTGGTTCGGCCCGCGGCGAGGACCGTGCCCGGGCGGCTGCCGAGATGGCGGTGTCCTCACCGTTGCTGGAGGCCAGCATCGACGGAGCGCACGGCGTACTCCTCTCTATTGCGGGTGGTTCCGACCTCGGCCTGTTCGAGGTCTCCGACGCGGCCAACCTGATCCAGAACGCCGCTCACGAAGACGCCAACATCATCTTCGGCACGGTGATCGACGACGCCCTCGGCGACGAGGTACGGGTCACGGTCATCGCGGCAGGCTTCGAGGGCGGACAACCGCCACGGCGTCAGCCCGGAGTCAGTCGGGCTCCCGAAATTCGACCGAGCGCCTCCAGGTCGGCCTCGCCGGAGCCGGTACCGCCGGCCCGGCCGGTTGAGCCGACGCGCCCCAGCGCCGCCACCAGCCCGGCTCCGAGCCCGACGCCCAGCGTCCAGGCCCCGCCGCGCCCGGCGCCCCGTCCGACGCCGCCGGTCGCTGACGACGATCTCGACATCCCTGACTTCCTGAAGTAGGGATCACCTTCCACGCGGGCCGGCCGATCTTCTCGGCCGCCCTGCGTGTCGGGAGGTCGTAACGTCTCGATCGGCGATCCGGGCCGGTAATCTCGGCGACGAACGCGTGGCCAGAGCAAGACCGATGAGATGGGCGAGGACCTGAGATGGCGGAACGACTGAAGCGGGCAGCAGCATGGCTGGGCTTGGTCACCGACGATCGGTACGCCGACTACAACGACGCCGACGACACGAACGAGCGCACTGAGGGTCTCAGTCGCGAGGAGATGCTCGGCGCGACCGAGAACAAGCCCACCAACGTGACCCCTCTGGAGACCAAGCGCCCCGTGACCACGAACACCCCGGCGACGCCGGCCCCCGTATCCCAGTCGCGGACGGCGGACGTCTCGCGCATCATCACCGTCCACCCGCGCACCTACAACGAGGCGCGGACGATCGGTGAGCACTTCCGCGACGGCGTACCGGTGATCATGAACCTGTCGGACATGGAGGACGTGGACGCCAAGCGGTTGGTCGACTTCGCGGCTGGCCTCATCTTTGGCCTTCGTGGCACTATCGAACGAGTCACCAGCAAGGTCTTCCTCCTGTCGCCCCAGAACGTCATCGTGGCCGCAGAGGACAAGGAACGCATCGCGGGCGGTTTCTTCAACCAGAGCTGATCCTGCTCGCGAAGTAGGCTGGTGGCATCTCGAGGGTCGCCGTGTGAGCAGCAAAGGATGGGCCAAAAGCCGTGTTGGTTGTCGGAAGCATCATCAACTGGGTCCTGTGGATCTTTCTCCTGGTCCTGTTCGCCCGCATGATCTTGTCCTGGGTTCCGGTCCTCGTACGCGACTGGCAGCCCCGGGGCCCGATGCTCATCTTCGCGGAGATCATCTACTCCATCACCGACCCGCCCCTGCGCACGCTGCGCAAGGTCTTGAAGCCCGTCCGGATCGGCAACATGATGCTCGATCTGGCCTTCATCGGCCTGGCGATCCTGGTCAGCATCCTGATGCAGATCAACCGGCAGATCTTCTTCCGGTAGGCCTCTGAACGGCTCGGCAGATGTGTGCTCAGTGCTCAAATTGGGTACGGTGGACCGGTTGGGTTCCGTGCCCTTCCCCAATAGTTCCTCTTACCTACCGAGGTGAACGATGTCGCTGTCGCTTGACGATGTGCGCAATAAGCGGTTCCGGATGGCTCGTAAGTCTGGCTACGAGGTTCTGGAGGTCGACGAGTTCGTCGACGAGGTCGAAGAGACCTTCGCTCAACTCATCGAGGAGAACCAGAACCTCAAGAAGCAGGTCGAGGCGCTGAAGGCCGCGCCCGCAACTTCGACCCAGACTGCGCCCGCCGCACCGGTGGTCCAGGACGCTTCGCCGCCTCCCACTCCGGCGCCGGCACCCACTCCCGCCCCCGTGGTCGAGGCCAAGACGTCCTCCGTCCCGGGCGCCGTCGTGGTGACCACGAGCAAGGAAGCCAGCGCCGCTGTGGTCCGGCTCGTCGAGATGTCCACCGACCAGGCCGAGCGCCTGGTCGACGAGGCCACCGATGACGCCAACCGCATCCGCGAGGAAGCGAACCGGACGGCCCACCAGGTCACCACCGACGCTCGTACGCGGGCCGAGCGGGTGGAGTCTGAAGCTCGGGTCAACGCCGAGCGCGTCCAGGCTGACGCACTGGGCCGGGCGGAGAAGCTCGACCGTGAGATCGAGAGCCGACGCTCCGAGATGTTCGGCGACCTGGAGAAGCAGCGCGACGACCTGACCGACACGGTGGCGTCGCTGCGGAGCTTCGAGGCGACCTACCGGACCAACCTCACCAGCCACCTGCGCAGCCAGATCGACGCGCTGGAGTCCGGCAAGTCCGAGCCGGTCGACGCACCTGAGGTCGCTCGGGTTCGTGCGGTGGACTCCAACCGCGGCTCCGCCAACGGACACGCCGAGGATCGCCCGGCTGACCACCAGCCGCAGGACCGCGACGACGCCCCCACCCTGGGTGGCGGCGGGCCTTCCAGTGACACCCCGCGACTGGATGCCCTGCTGGGCGACCAGCGCTGAGGTTAGCCCAGCGCACCTCCACACCACGCATGACCAGATCAGGGCCCGCCACGGCGGGCCCTGATCTACGTTTCCGGGCTCGGTTTGGCATCGCCGGCGAGTTATTTGCCTCTGGTGATTGAAGAAACCCCGAATGCGTCCTACTGTCTGTCCGACACATCTACGAATGGGGGACCCATGACTACCTCGCCTCGGGTGGCACCAGCCATCCACGCGGTCCCGGTGGAGCACACCGAGAAGCAGGTCAAGCCGGTCAAGGCCGACACCCTGCCCGTCCGGCCGGGCGAGGATCCTTGGACCGAGGCCGAGCTCGACGAGGTCAAGGAGACCTTGGACGAGGACATCGCCCGCTTCCAGAGCCAGGTCGAGGTCTCCACGGCTGAGCTCGTCAACCTGCTGCGGGACGGCAGCGAGGGCGCTGGCCGCGACCCCGCCGACGTCGGATCGGCCAACTTCGAGCGTGATGCCGAGATGTCGTTGGCGAACAACGCCCGCGAGATGCTGGACCAGTCGCGCCTGGCGCTGCGCCACATCCAGATCGGGACGTACGGCAGCTGCGACAACTGTGGCCAGCCGATCGGCAAGGGTCGCTTGCAGGCTTTTCCGCGGGCCACCCTGTGCGTGACCTGCAAGCAGCGCGAGGAACGGCGATAACGGATCAGGACAGTTCTGCTGTCGTTCCTCCGTCACGTCGGGTCCGGCTCCGGGCCCTGTGCGTCGCGATCGCCGTCCTCGGCCTCGCGACCGACGTGGTCACCAAGATCCTCGCCGTCGCCCACCTCGATCCGTACGCGCCCGTACGCCTCCTCGGCGGACTCCTTCGGCTGCAGCTGATCCGCAACCCCGGGGCTGCGTTCAGCTCCGGCGAGCGGTTCACGTACGTCTTCTCCATCGCGGCGATCCTGGTGCTGCTCTTCGTGCTGATCCGGTTGGTCCCCAAGATCGGACATCCCGGCTGGGCCGTCGGCCTCGGCCTGCTGTGTGCGGGCGTCAGCGGCAACCTGACCGACCGTCTGTTCCGTACGCCGGGCGTCCTCCGCGGCCACGTCGTGGACTTCCTGCAGCTCCCGCACTGGCCCATCTTCAACGTGGCCGACATGTGCATCTGCGGTGCGGCCGGCTGCATCGTCGTCCTGGCCGTGATCAAGAACGTCTCGATCTCCGGTGAGGTCTACGCCAAGGAACCCGCGCGGAACAAGCAGCAGCAGGCCTGAGTGGGTGAGCTGAAGGTCGTCTTGATCCCGGACGGTCTGGAGGGGGAACGGGTCGACGCTGCCGTCGCCCGGATGCTCGGCCTGTCCAGGGGCCGGGCGAGCGACCTCATCGGGCTCGGACGCGTGCTGCTCGACGGGGTGGGTGTCGCCAAGTCCGACCGGGTGCTGGCCGGCTCCATGCTCGAGGTGGAGCTCGACGACCAGCCCGAGGCGGTCGTGGTGGGCGAAGTCGTACCGGGCCTCGACATCGTCTACGACGACGACGACATCGTGGTGGTCGACAAGCCCGTCGGCGTGGCGGCGCATCCCAGCGTCGGGTGGACCGGACCTTCGGTGGTCGGACACCTTGCCGGCGCGGGCTTCCGGATCTCGACCTCGGGCGTCCCCGAGCGGCAGGGGATCGTGCAGCGTCTCGACGTCGGGACCTCCGGACTGATGGTGGTGGCGAAGAGCGAGATCGCGTACACGGTGCTGAAGCGGGCCTTCAAGTCCCGGACCGTCGACAAGACGTACCACACCCTCGTCCAGGGTCATCCGGACCCGTTCACCGGCACCATCGAGGCACCGATCGGGCGGCACCCCGGGGCGGATTACAAGATGACCGTGCTCGCCGGCGGTCGGCACAGCGTGACCCACTACTCGACGCTGGAGGCGTTCCGCGGGGCGACCCTGCTGGAGGTCAAGCTCGAGACCGGGCGGACCCACCAGATCCGGGTGCACATGGCGGCGATCAAGCACCCCTGCGTCGGCGACCCGACGTACGGCGCCAACCCGGTGCTCGCCGCCACCCTCGGGCTCGAGCGACAGTGGCTGCATGCCGTGCAGCTCAGCTTCGTCCATCCCACCAGCGGGGAGCAGGTCACCTTCACGTCGCCGTACCCCGAAGATCTCCAGCGAGCTCTGAGCGTCGTACGGGCGGCCTGAACGGACCAGTGGGGGAGTTGGTCCGACCCTGCCTGGACAACTTCGCTAGGGTCACAGATGTGCGTAGAGCGAAGATTGTTTGCACGCTTGGGCCTGCTTCCTCGGCCTTGGAGCGTCTAGAGGAACTAGTTGCAGCCGGCATGGATGTCGCCCGGCTCAACATGAGTCACGGCGAGTACGCCGACCACGAGGCGAACCTGCACAACGTGCGGGAGGCGTCGCGTAAGGTCGGCCGACCGGTCGGAGTGCTGGCGGACCTGCAGGGTCCCAAGATCAGACTCGGTCGGTTCGCGAACGGCAAGGAGATCCTCGAACCCGGGGCCACCTTCGCGATCACCATCGACGACGTCCCCGGCACCGCGGCACGGTGCTCGACGACGTACAAGGGTCTGCCGGGTGACGTGAGCCCAGGCGACGCGATCCTGATCGACGACGGCCGGATCGGTCTGGAGGCGGTCGAGGTCACCGAAACCGACGTGATCTGCAAGGTCGTCGTCGCCGGACCCGTCAGCAACAACAAGGGCATCAACCTCCCCGGCGTGGCCGTCAGCGTCCCCGCGATGAGCGACAAGGACTGCGACGACCTCCGTTGGGCCCTCCGCAACGGGATCGACATGGTCGCCTTGTCCTTCGTCCGCAGCGCCAAGGACATCGAGATCGTGCACGAGATCATGGAGCAGGAAGGCCGGCGGGTCCCGGTCATCGCCAAGATCGAGAAGCCGCAGGCCGTCGAGAACCTCGACGAGATCGTCGACGCGTTCGACGCCATCATGGTCGCCCGCGGTGACCTCGGCGTGGAGCTGCCGCTCGAAGAGGTGCCGCTGGTCCAGAAGCGCATCGTCACCGCCGCCCGCCGCTGGGCCAAGCCTGTCATCGTGGCCACCCAGATGCTCGAGTCGATGATCTCCGCGCCCCGGCCCACCCGGGCCGAGGCCTCCGATGTCGCCAACGCCATCCTCGATGGGGCCGACGCCGTGATGCTGTCCGGTGAGACCAGCGTGGGTGAGTACCCGGTCGTCACCGTCCAGACCATGGCGCGCATCGTGCAGAACACGGAGTCGCACGGCATGGCCCAGATGCAGGACATCGACTGGGATCCGCACACCACCAGCGGCGTCATCACCAAGGCCGCGGCCGAGGTCGGTACCCGGATCGACGCCAAGTTCCTGGTCGCCTTCACCACCAGCGGCGACTCGGCCCGGCGTCTGGCCCGGCTGCGCTCGGCGATACCGGTGCTCGCCTTCACCCCCAGCGAGGAGACCCGCGCCGCCCTCACCCTCACCTGGGGCGTCGAGTCCTTCCTCGTCCCCATGGTCGGTCACACCGACGACATGATCCGTCAGGTCGACAAGGCCCTCACCGAAACCGGCATGATCGCCGAAGGTGAGCGCGTCGTGATCGTCGCCGGCTCCCCTCCCGGCGTGGCCGGTCACACCAACATGGTGCGCGTACGCCGTATCGGTGCGCCGCTGTGATTTTGGCCCTCGCTCCGCTGTGATTTTTGGTCCTTGCTCCGCTGCGGACGCGGGCCCGCGCTCAAGGCCCCGTCGTTCGTCGCTTCTGGTGAAGCGAAAAGCGTTGCTTCACCAGAAGCTCCTGCACTCGGGGGCGCGCGAACCCGTGTGCCACGCGAGATAGCACTTGGTGAACGGCCGTCCCTTCGGGGGCGGCCGTTCTGCGTTAAGCACCCACTGGCTCGAAACGACCGGATTCAGGCGGGTCGTGGGGTCGTTTGGCACCCACTGGCGCGAAACGTCCAGAGCCACCCCAGTTCGGGGACGCGTTCGAAGCCCACTGGCCCGAAACCGGGACGACGACGGCACCGGGCACACAGAGGCATCAGTGGGCACGAGCGAAGAGGGGGAGCAGGGGCCGGCGCAGGAACCTAACTCTTGTGCCTAGCCAGGCACCCAGCCACAGCGTGGGCGTACGGCGGTATCGGGGAGTTCATGCGCCGGCCCCTGCTCCCCCGCGGAGCGGCAGCTGACGGCTCCTTCACATCGAGTGCCGGGAAGGGGAGTCGAACCCCTATGCCCTTGCGGGCAAACGGTTTTGAGCCGTCCGCGTATACCATTCCGCCACCCCGGCCGGGGTCACTCCGTACGTCGGCCGCCAGCTGGCCGGCGAGCCCGGAACATTCTGCCACAGGCGCAACGAGTCCCGAACCGACCTGAGAATCCCCTGGGGACAACCCAAGGTCGTGACCAGACTCGTAACACGCGTCTGGCTAGAGTGTGGGCGTGACCAGTGCAGACAGCCCAATGAAGGACAGTGCAGCAACTCGGGTGGTAGTGGCTGAAGATGAGGTCTTGATCCGCCTCGACCTGGTCGAGATGCTCACCGAAGAGGGCTACGACGTCGTCGGCCAGGCCGGCGACGGTGAGGCTGCGGTGGCCTTGACCACCGAGCTCCGGCCCGACCTCGTGGTGATGGACGTGAAGATGCCCAAGCTCGACGGCATCAGCGCGGCCGAGCAGATCGCCACCGGCCGGATCGCTCCCGTCGTCATGCTGACCGCGTTCAGCCAGCGTGACCTCGTCGACCGTGCTCGACAGGCGGGCGCGATGGCGTACGT
>DATDBS010000106.1:0-13091 GCA_036524735.1 Propionibacteriaceae bacterium | reverse complement strand
CGTCGCTTGTTGAAGATGTCGAAGGCGACGGCGAGCAGGAGGACGAAGCCCTTGATGAAGGACTGGACCTCGCTGCCGAGTCCGAGCAGGGACATGCCGTTGTTCAGCACCCCCATGATCAGACCGCCGATGATGGCGCCGGTCACGGTGCCGATGCCGCCCGTGACGGCGGCGCCACCGATGAAGACCGCGGCGATGGCGTCGAGCTCGAAGCCCGTACCGGCGCCGGGTAGGGCCGAGTTGCTGCGAGCGGTGAAGGCGATGCCCGCGATACCGGCGAGGATGCCCATGTTCACGAACAGGGCGAAGTCGACGCGCTTGGTGTCGACCCCGGACAGCTGGGCGGCGTGCAGGTTGCCACCACGGGCGTAGATGTGACGGCCGAAGACGAACTGGTTCATCACCGCGGTGTAGACGAGCACGAGGATGGCCAGGATGACGAGCACGATCGGGGTGCCGCGGTAGCTGGCGAGGACGAAGGTGATGGCCAGGATGAAGACGGCGGTGAAGCCGGCCTTGGCCAGGAACCAGCTGCGCGGCTCGTCCTCCAGACCGAGCTTGACCCGCTTCATCCGTTCCCGCACCTCTTGGCCGACCAGACCGATGGCGGCGGCGAAACCGAGGATCAGGGTGAGCGGCTCGAAGGTCGAGTTGCCACCCGCCAGGTCGGGCAGGAAGCCCGACCCGATGGCGATGTACTCGGCCGGGAACGGCGTGATCGGCACGTTGTTGAGGATCATCTGGGTCAGACCGCGGAAGGTCAACATGCCGGCCAGGGTCACGATGAAGGCGGGGATGCCGACGTAGGCGACCCAGAAGCCCTGCCACGCCCCGATGATGCCGCCGACCAGGATCGCGGCGATGACACCGACCCACCAGGGCCAGCCCCACTGGACGATGAAGATGCCACTGATCGCGCCGACGAAGGCCACGACGGAGCCGACCGAGAGGTCGATGTGGCCGGCGATGATGATCATCACCATCCCGATGGCCAGGATCAGGACGTACGCGTTCTGGTTGATGATGCTGGTGACGTTGCGGGGGGTCAGCAGCGTGCCGCCGGTGAGGATCTGGAACAGGATTACGATCGCGATCAGCGCGATGAAGATGCCGATCTGGCGAAGCCGTCCGCCGAGGAAGCTGAGCACGCCGCCCGAAGCCTCGTTGCGCGGAGGGGGGATGACCGGCGCTGGCTCGGTCGTCAACTCGGTGGTCATCGCTGTTCCTTCTCTTTGGTCATGAGCTGCATGAGCTTCTCGGGGTGGGCATCGCTGGTCTCGACCTCGCCGGTGATCCGACCCGCCGACAGCGCGTAGATGCGGTCACAGATACCGAGCAGCTCGGGCAGCTCGGAGGAGATGACGATGACGGCTTTGCCCTGGCTGACCATCTCGTTGATGATCGTGTAGATCTCGTACTTGGCACCGACGTCGATGCCCCGAGTGGGCTCGTCGACGATCAGTACGTCCGGGTCGGCGAACAACCACTTGGACAGCACGACCTTCTGCTGGTTCCCGCCGGAGAGCTTGCCGGTGATGGCCGCCACGTTGGGAGCCTTGATCCGCATGCTCTTGCGGAAGCCGTTGGCCACGACCTGCTCGCGGTTGGCGTCCACCCGACCGAACGGGGAGGCGAGCTTGCCGAGGGCGGAGCCGGAGATGTTGCGCTTGATGTCGTCGAGCAGGTTGAGTCCGTACCGCTTCCGGTCCTCGGTCGCGTACGCGATGCCGTGGGCGATCGCCTGCTTGACGGTCTTCGCCTGGATCTGGGCGCCGTTCTTGTAGAGGCTGCCGGTGATGTTGTGGCCGTACGAGCGTCCGAAGACGCTCATCGCCAGCTCGGTGCGCCCGGCGCCCATCAACCCGGCGATGCCGACGACCTCACCCGCCCGGACGTACAGGTTGGCGTGGTCGACGACCAGCCGACTGTGCTCGAGCGGGTGGTGCACGGTCCAGTCCTCGATCCGGAGCACCTCCTCGCCGATGTTGGGCGTGCGCTCGGGGTAACGGCTCTCGAGGTCGCGCCCGACCATGCCGCGGATGATCCGCTCCTCGGAGATGTCATCCCCGTCGAGGTCGAGGGTCTCGATCGTCTTGCCGTCGCGGATCACGGTGACCCGGTCGGCGATGGCTTTGATCTCGTTCAGCTTGTGGCTGATGATGATCGAGGTGATGCCCTCGGTGCGGAGACCGTTGATCAGTCCGAGCAGGTGCGCGGAGTCCTCGTCGTTCAAGGCGGCGGTCGGCTCGTCCAGGATGAGCAGCTTCACGTCCTTGGAGAGCGCCTTGGCGATCTCGACCAGCTGCTGTTTGCCCACGCCGATGTCGGTGATCTTGGTGATCGGGTTCTCGGAGAGGCCGACCCGGTTCAACAGCTCGGCGGCACGCAGGTTGGTGGCGTTCCAGTCGATCCGACCACCACGCTGCTGTTCGTTGCCGAGGAAGATGTTTTCGGCGATCGACAGGAACGGGCTGAGCGCCAGCTCCTGGTGGATGATCACGATGCCGGACTTCTCCGAGTCGCGGATCCCCGAGAACGACGCGGAAGCCCCCTCGAAGATGATCTCGCCGTCGTAGGTGCCGTGCGGGTAGACCCCGGAGAGCACCTTCATCAGGGTCGACTTGCCGGCCCCGTTCTCCCCGCAGATGGCGTGGACCTCGCCACGCTCCACGGTCAGGTTCACGTCCTGGAGTGCCTTGACCCCGGGGAACGTCTTGGTGATGTCCCTCATCTCGAGGATGTGATCAGCCATTGATCTACTTTCAGGTTCGGTCGAAGAGGGCGTGGGAGTGTGCGGGGGCGGGGCGCGACCCGGATGGTGGCCGCATCCCGCCCCCGGGCCTTGCTACTCGCCCTTGTCGATCTCGGCCTGGGTGTAGTAACCCGAGTCGATGATCTCCTTCTTGAGGTTGTCCTTGGTGATGATGATCGACTCGTGCAGGTAGGACGGCACGACCTTGACCTTGTTGTTGTAGGTCGTGGTGTCGTTGGTCTCCGGCGTCTTGCCGTTCAGCACTGCGTCCACCATGGTCGCCGCCGTGCCGGCCAGCTTGGACGTGTCCTTGAAGATCGTCGAGTACTGGACGCCGTCCTGGATCAGCTTGTCGGAGGCCGTCTCGGCGTCCTGGCCGGTCACGATCGGATTCGGGATCCCGGCCGACTTGGTCGCGTTCAGGATGCCGCGGGACAGGCCGTCGTACGGGGAGAGGACCCCGTCGAGCTTGGTGTCACCCTTGGCGTAGAAGCCGTTGAGGATGGTCTCCATCCGGTCCTGCGCGGTCTTGAGCTGCCACTGTTGGATGGCGACCTGCTGGAACTCGGTCTGACCCGAGACCACCTTGAGGGTGCCCTTGTCGAGGTAGGGCTGCAGCACGCTCATCGCACCGTTGTAGAAGAAGGTCGCGTTGTTGTCGTCCGGGCTGCCGGCGAAGAGCTCGACGTTGAACGGGCCCTCCTTGCCGGTGTCCTTGCCGTCGGCGTCGACGACGCCGAGACCGGTGAGCAGCGAGGTGGCCTGCTGGACGCCGACCTTCTCGTTGTCGAAGGTGACGTAGTAATCGACGTTCGGCGAACCGTTGATCAGCCGGTCGTAGGCGATGACCTTGACCCCGTCGGTGCCGGCGTCGGCCAGCTGGGTGGTCAGCGCGGTGCCGTCGATCGAGGC
Organism: Propionibacteriaceae bacterium; assembly: GCA_036524735.1. Lineage (GTDB taxonomy): Bacteria > Actinomycetota > Actinomycetes > Propionibacteriales > Propionibacteriaceae > Microlunatus. Next base: position 9,427 of record DATDBS010000106.1, on the reverse strand, counting down.
CACGATGAGAGCCTTGGCGCCGTTGTTCAGCATCGACTCGATCTGCTGCTGCTGGTCGGGGACCTTGTCGTTGGCGTACTGCAGGTCGACCTTGTAGCCCAGCGCCTCGAGCTTGGTCTTGACGTTGTTGCCGTCGTCGATCCAGCGCTGGGAGGTCTTGGTCGGCATGGCCACGCCGATCAGGGCGCCCGCGTTGCTGCCCGCGGCCGGGGCTTCGGTGCCGGCGGTCCCGGCCCGGGTGCCGCCGCCACAGGCGGTCAGGCTCAGGGTGAGGGCGGTGACCGCCGCCAGGCCGGCCACAAACTTCGTTGTTTTCACGCGTTTCCTTTCGATGGCCCCGCTGCACCCGCAGCGGGAGAGAGTCCTGTATGTGGATCCAAATGTTAGCGATCACAACTGCTCGTTCCGCAGCATAAACACACCGAAGCGTGCTGCGCAAGCACCCGAGAGCAAGTCGGGGTCGGCGTACCCGGATCGAGATGTTAGGGCTAACATCAGGCCTGAGAGAATCCGGCGCAACGAATCAGAAAGGAAGGTGGCTCGTGGCGACGCCTGACCAGCGAACTCGCAGCGTGACCATCTTCGACGTCGCCCGACTAGCCGGGGTGTCGCACCAGACGGTGTCCCGGGTGCTGAATGAGCATCCCAACGTGCGGGATACGACCCGGGCCCGGGTGGAGGAGGCCGTCCGCCAGCTCCACTACCGGCCCAACGTCGCCGCCCGGGTGATGGCCAGTCGGCGATCGCGCAACATCGGCTTGATCACGGCCGGGTCCACCGACTACGGGCCGGCCTCGACCGTGCTGGGGTTCACCAGCGCGGCCCGCAGCGCTCGGTACGCCGTCACGATCTCCACCGTCGTGGACATCGAACCCGCCTCGCTGCGCGCTTCCGTCGACCTGTTGCTGGGTCAGCAGGTCGAGGCCATCGTCGTGGTCGCTTCCCGCGTCGGCGTGGTCAGTGCGCTGGCCGGGATCGAGTTCGACACCCCGGTGATCGCCGTCGAGTCGACCGGCCTGGCCCCCCTGCCCAGCGTGTCCATCGACCAGTACGCCGGCGCCCGGCTCGTCACCGAGCACCTGATCGGACTCGGCCACCGCGACATCGTCCACCTGGCTGGGCCCTCGGACTCGTTGGATGCGACCGAGCGGTTGCGGGGCTGGCGCGACACCATGGCCGACCACGGCCTGGTCGCCCACCCCCCGTGGCCCGGTGACTGGTCGCCGGCCAGTGGCTACCGGCTCGGCCGTGCGGGGGTGGCCTCGGGACCTGCGTTCACCGCGATCTTCTCGGCCAACGACCAGATGGCCCTGGGCTGTCTGCACGCGCTGCGGGAGGACGGGCTCCAGGTGCCGGACCAGGTCAGCGTGGTGGGCTTCGACGACATCCCCGAGGCCGAGCACTTCTGCCCCCCGCTCACCACGATGCGGCAGGACTTCCACCAGCTCGGCGAGGACATCATGGCCCTGGTGCTGACCACGCTCGCCGCGGACGGATCGGGCCCGACCACCCGCCACGTACCCGAGTTGATCGTCCGCGAGTCGAGCGGTCCGGCGCCCGGCTGAGGGTTCGACCGAGGTGGCCGAAACGGCTGCATGCGTCCCGGCCGGGGCGTACGGTCGTGGAGTGGACGATTCAGCCCTGACCCGGCAGCGCAAGAGCCGGTCGAACCGCGCCGTGCTGAGCGGGGTCGGGCTGATGACCGCTGCGTTGCTGCTCAGCAGCTGGGAACTCGCACCGTTGCTGGCCACCACCCTCGGGGCGATCATCGGCTTCTCCCTGCTGATGTACGGGGTCCACGTGGGCTGGCTGGTCTTCTACGACCGCGAGTCCGACGGACCCGCCAGCTAGGGTGACGGCCCGCCGTACGCGAGCCTGCACGAAACTAGGGCCGTGACCTATCTCGGAGCCCCCATCGCGGTGACCGGACTGCCGGCCGGTTTCGGCTGGCGCACCCCGGACGAACGGGACGTCTCGGGGGTGGTCGCGCTGCTGTCGGCCAACCGGTCACCGGGGGACAAACCGGTCGACGTGGACGGCGTCACGGCCAACCTGATCGGGCTGGGTTCGTGGACCCGGCGCCAGGTCGTGGTCCACGGTCAGCAGGGCAACCTGGTCGCCTGGGTCGCCGTGCACGACCGGGCCGCCGGTCGGACCAACGTCGAGCTGGCCGTCGCCCACACCGCGTCCGAAGAGCTGTTGGCCCCGGCGCTGCTGCGCTGGGTGGACGAGACCGGCGCCATGGTGGCGGGCATGCGTGGGCAGGCTCAGACCCAGCTCGACGCCACCCCCTCGAGCACTGACGTCCGTCAACAGACCTGGCTGGCCGCGGCGGGCTACCGGCCCGTCCGCAACTGGCTGCACATGCTGAAGCCGGTCTCCCCCGACGACGCCGCTGCGTCGACCGCGACGCCACCTCGACCCGGGGTCGTGGTCCGCCGGGTCCGCGAACACGCCAGCGGCCTGCCGGTGGCCGCCGACGTGCAGACCGTGCACCAGGTCCTGGAGGAGTCCTTCGTCGACCACTTCAACTCCTACCGGGAGGGCTTCGGTGAGTTCGTCCAGCGGCTCGGGGAGGATCCGTGGCACCGCTGGGACCACTGGTGGATCGCCACCGCGGACCTGGACGGGGAGCCGGTGCCGGCCGGCGTGCTGATCAGCTCCGTCTCGCCGCCGGACGCGGCCGGTCGCTACGGCAGCTACATCGACTACATCGGGGTGCACCGCAGGGCCCGCGGGCGGGGCGTGGCCAAGGCGCTGCTGCGTACGGTGGTGGCCGACACCGCCCAGCGCGGTCGCTTCTGGGTGGGCCTGGAGGTCGACGCCGACTCCCCCACCGGCGCGGACGGCCTGTACCGGTCACTGGGCTGGGAAACCGACAGCGCCAGTCAGTCCTGGCACCGTGACATCCCCGCGGCGACGGTCAGGTAGGTCGCCATCCAGACCAGCGGCGCGTTCCAACGGACGCAGATGTCGTTGGTCACCTCGGAGGTGGGAACGTCCAGGTAGCAGCACTGGGACGGCAGCCCGACGAGCCTGGGGTCGTACGGGAAATCCGGTGCCGGGCGGGCGTTGGCGCCACCGGCCAAGGCCCCGGGTGGCGGCGACGGAAAGGTGGGATCCAACGCGTGACCGAACTGCCGGGTCCGTTGGTGCCGGCTGAAGTCGGTGCCGTAGCCGGTCACGTAGCTCTGACCCAGCGCGTTGCGTCCGAACACGTAGTCCATCCCGCCGGCGGCGGCGTCACCGAATCGTTCATCACCGGTGAGCAGGTGCGCCGAGGCGAGCACGACCAGGTTGTTCAGGATCCGGCCGTTCGACCCCCAGTCCCAGCCACCCGTGGGCGCGTACGGCTGGCCCCAGGGCTGGGCGGCCTGAAGGCCCAGCAGCCGGTCAGCGGCGACGCGGACCGACGCGCAGACCTGGGCGTGGTCCGGTAGCGCGTAGCCGGACCGGGCCAGGTCGAGACGGGCCGGGCCGGCCACCCGGTCGAAGTCGAAACCGTCGTCGGGGAAGGCGTCCGCGTCATGGAGATCGGAGGCGAGCAGCTCGTCGCGGTACTGGTCCTCTCCGGTCGCCAGCCACAGCTCGGTCGCCGCCCAGTAGCGGTCGTCGGCCAAGTCGTCGTCACCGTAAGGCCCGCCGCCGAACTGGGCATGGTCGTCCGGGGCGATCAGCCCTGGGTGCCGGGTCGCAGCGGTGTGTGCGAGCCGAGCGGCGACGAGGAGCCGGTCGGCATAGGCGGGGTCCACACCGCGGAACAGCCGGGATCCGTGCGCGGCTGCCGCGGCCAGGTGCAGGGTGGCCCCCGTCGACGGCCGGTGCAGCACCCGGAGGGTCGGATCCTCGTGCGGCCAGCCGGGCAGCGGGGACCACTCCGTCCCGTGCACCCGGTGGAAAGCCATCCCGGCCAGCTCCCCCTCGGGCACCTGCATGCGCAGCAGCCAGTCGAGCTCCCACCGGGCCTCGTCGCGTACGGCCGCAGCCAGTTCAGCGGCCGGAACCTCGGTCCCGGCCAGCAGCTCGACCGAGCTCAGCAGCTGCCAGACCGCGATGGCGGCGCTGGTCACATACTTGCCGTAGTCGCCGGCGTCGTACCAGCCACCCGACACGTCGAAGACCCCCGGTGAGCGCCAACCCGGGTAGAGCCGGTCCGCGTCGGGCCCGGTCCAGGCGCCGACCGCAGTGTCGCCCTGGTTCGGCGGGCGGCCGAGGTGACCGGCCGGGCGGCCGTACCCGGGTGCGGCGGCGTCGTCGATCGCGAACCCCGAGCGCATCAGCCAGAAGAAGCGCAGCGCGTCGGTCCGCAGACCGGCGTACAGATCGTCGGCGATCGCGAAAGGGTGACTCTGCTCCTCACCCACGATGACGCGAAACCCGGCGCCGCGGGCTTCGAGCCCGGAGAAGTCGAGCCGGTGGACCGCCAGCCCGGAACTGGGGTCGGAGTGGCGCCACGGCTGCGTCCGGCCGCTGAAGACAACGACCCCCGACGCATCGCGGACCTCGAAACCTCGGGCGGGCTCGGTCTCCGAGACCCAGGTGGCGACCATCGGCCGGCCGGGTAGGTAGCCGACCTGGTTGATCCGGATCGTGGGCCGCTCAGCAGCTCGTCGCTCGGTGGACACCAGCCGGCTCCGGTCAGCCGAACGCAGGGACGAGGGCCATCAGGACGACGCAGATCGCCATTGCCGCGACGTCGACGACCAGCACCGTACGCGAGCGGCTCCCGAGCCCTGGGCTCACCGAACCCGATCCGGTCGAACCGGGAGCGACGACCCGGACGTGCCGCATGACCAGCCAGAGCGAGAAGGCGGAGTAGAGCACCACCGTCGTTGCAGCCACGACTACCGAGCGGGCGGCCGAAGGGCCGTCCGGGGACCCCATCGGGCTCGAGTGGACCATCGTCATCGGCACGAGGGTGGCGCTCTGGGCGACGTGCTCCCAGACGAGCAGCAGAGCGACAGCCACGGCTCCCAGGCCGCGGTGAATCGCCATCACGGCGTGACCGGGTTGACGGTGAAGTTGGAGGAAGGTCGTCGCGGCGGCACTGACCAGGAGCAGGCAGGCCCAGGTCGCGGGCGAGAGGAAGACATGACCCACAGCCATGTCCACCATGGCGGCCAGCATCACCAGGCCCGCGAGGACCGCGGCCAACCGGGCCCGGCGGTCGAGCAGCGCGCTGCACCCGACGCCGCAGGCCGAGGTGAGGAGCATGCCGCCGTGCAGGACCTCGAGCACGACCACGCCTCCCTCCGCGAGCGGTGGTCTCACGTTTCAGTCTCGAGAATATCCAGAAATCCGGCCGCCAACGCTAGGCGTGGCAACAGCGCGTCGGCCACTATGAACCAGGCCACGCCCACCTCGGGTGCGCCGCAAGAGATCGGGGCAGTATGAGTGCAGCCAGCAGTCCGAGACGACTCCGGGACGAGTTGCTCCGTCGCAAGCCCGTCGGCGGTCAACCAGCCGGTCCTCAGCTGGAGCGGACCATCGGGACGTTCCAGCTGACCATGTTCGGCGTCGGCGCGACGGTCGGCACCGGCATCTTCTTCGTACTCGGCTCGGCGGTTCCCGAGGCTGGGCCCGCCGTGATCATCTCGTTCCTGATGGCCGGCATCGCGGCCGGGCTGGCCGCCCTCTGCTACGCCGAGATGGCATCCTCGGTGCCCGTCTCGGGCAGCACGTACTCCTACGCGTACGCCACGCTGGGCGAGATCGTGGCCATGGGGGTGGCCGCCTGTCTGTTGCTGGAGTACGGCGTGTCGACGGCCGCTGTGGCGGTGGGCTGGAGCGGCTACCTGGAGGTGGCGATCGAGAACATCACCGGGTTCGCCCTGCCCGAGGCCATCCTGTACGCCCCGGTCAGCGCGTTCCCGGACGCGCCGACCGGCCTGATCAACCTGCCGGCGGTGATCCTGGTCCTGCTGTGCATGTCCCTGCTGATTCGGGGCGCGAGCGAGTCGGCTCGGCTGAACGCCATCATGGTGGTCATCAAGCTGGCCGTCCTGGCCATGTTCATCGTCATCGCGTTCACGGCCTTCAACGCCGACAACTTCGCCGACTTCGCCCCGTTCGGGGTGCCGGGGATGGCTGCCGCCGCCGGCACGATCTTCTTCTCCTTCATCGGTCTGGATGCGGTTTCCACGGCGGGCGACGAGGTGAAGAACCCGCAGAAGACCATGCCGCGGGCCCTGATCGCGGCCCTGCTCATCGTGATCACCTTCTACATCCTGGTCACCCTGTCCGCGCTCGGCACCCAGCCGTACACCGAGTTCGAGGGCCAGAAGGAGGCCGGGCTTGCGACCATCCTCGAGAACGTCACCGGCGTCCCGATCTGGAGCACGATCCTGGCGCTGGGTGCGGTCATCTCGATCTTCTCGGTCACTCTGGTCACGATGTACGGCCAGACCCGCATCCTGTTCGCCATGGGCCGCGACGGCATGCTGCCCAAGCTGTTCGCCCGGGTGAACGCCCAGACCCAGACGCCGGTGCAGAACACCGTGATCGTGGCGGTGATCGTGTCGATCCTCGCCGCCTTCGTGCCGCTCGACTACCTGATCGACCTGGTCTCCATCGGCACGCTGACGGCGTTCATCGTGGTCTCGCTCGGCGTCATCATCCTGCGCGTCCGCGAGCCCGACCTGCCGCGCGCCTTCAAGGTTCCCGGCTACCCGGTCACCCCGGTGCTGTCGATCCTCGCCTGCCTCTACATCCTGTCCAGCCTCAAGCCGATCACCTGGCTGGTCTTCGCCGGCTGGATCGTCGTCTTCCTCGCCTTCTACATGCTCTACGGCCGCAAGCACTCCGTGCTCGGCCAGCAGCGTGCGGCGGAGGCGGCCACCCCCAGCGGACCTGCCTCATGACCGTCGTCGTCGGGTACATCCCTCACAAGGGCGGCCGGGGTGCGTTGGACCTCGGTCTCCAGCTCGCGTACGCCCTGGCCGAACCGCTGACCGTCGTCACGGTCGTGCCGCGGCAGTGGTCGACGCCCTCCCTGGCCAAGGTCGACGCCGAATACGTCGAGTACGCCCGCCAGGTCGGGGAACAGGCGGCCGAGCAGGGCGCGGCGTACCTGGCCGACTCGAGCGTCGACGTGCCGACCACCTTCCGGGCGGTCACGGGCCGTTCGGTCTCCTCCACCCTGATCGAGGTCTCCGAGCTGATGGGCGCCAGCATGCTCGTCCTCGGCTCCTCGGCCGACGGGGAGGAGGGCCGGATCGACGTCGGTGCGACGGCCGACAAACTGCTGCACTCCTCGCCCGTTCCGTTGGCGATCGCCCCGCGCGGTTACCGGTCGCTGGCGTCCGACGGGGTGGGCCGGGTGACCTGTGCCTTCTCCGACAGCGAGTCCTCCCGTCGGGTCGTCCGCCGGGTCGTCGAGCTGACGGAGCGGTTCGGTGTCGCGCTGCGGATCGCCAGCTTCGGCGTACGCGGGAGCACGATGTATCCGCCCGCGGTCGGATTGAGTGCGGAGGACTCCGTGCTGGACTCCTGGGTGTCCCAGGCCGGCGCGGCCCAGGAGGAGCTGGTCTCCGACGGGGTGATCGGACCCGACGTCGAACGGGTCACCGCCACCGGAAGCGGGTGGAGCGAATCCGTCGGCAGCATCGACTGGCTCCCGACGGAGCTGTTGACCCTCGGGTCCTCGACCGTCGGGCCCCTCGCCCGCGTCTTCCTCGGCTCACGTGCGACCAAGCTCGTACGCCACTCGCAGGTGCCCGTGGTCGTCATCCCCAGCGAACGCGAAGCCTGAGCCACGGGGCCTCGGGCCACGGGCCACGCGCCTCGGGCCACGGGCCACGGGCCACGGGCAACGCGCATCGGGCCACGGGCGGGTGCCGAATTCGGGACTCGGGTGGGTGCCGAATTCGCAGGTTAACCTGCGATGTCCTCGCTCCACCCGCGATATATCGCGGGTAAAGCGGGAATATCGCGGGTGGAGTGGGGCGGTGCCGGCCGGCCTGCCTAGGCCAGCGGGCGGAGGCGTACGGACAGGCAGGTCACGCAGCCCTCGAGCTTCTCGAACTCGGTGATCGCGACCGTCTCGACGGCGTACCCGCGTTCGGTCCACAGTGCCGTGGTCTGAGGCGCATCCGCCGACATCAGCACAGCGCCGTCACCGAGGTCGACGACGGCAGCCCCGTGCACCTCGGGTACGGCCATGAACCGCGGGTACAACTGGGGGTCGTCCACGAACGGTGCGTACCCGACGACCGTGGCGTCCGGGAGCGCGGTCACCCCCGACTTGAGGTGCAACACCTTGGTCACGGGCACCACCACCACCTGCCAGCCACGGGGGCCCAGCAGTGCGGTCAGCTGCCGGATGCCCTCGGCGTCGGTCCGTGCGGTCTCCCCGACGTACACCGTGCGGCCCACCTTGAGGACATCACCACCGTCGAGGTGACCGGGAGCCTCGATCCGGGCCATCGAGAGCGCGACGCCACCGTCGATCAGGGCGGTGCATGCCGCCTCGGTCGTCGCCACTTCCGGCTGCCTCGACACCGCACCGGGCGCGGTCAGGAGGGCGAGGTGGTCGAACACCACCACCGTGTCCTCCACGAAGACGCCGTCCGGGTGCTCGTCGGCCGGCGCGACCTCGCTGACGGCCCAGCCGTGACGGCGGAAGACATCGACGTACGCCAGCCACTGCTCCAGTGCCCGCGCCGGGTCCACGGGTACGCGTTCCTGGTGGGTCAGCTCACCGGTCGCCAGCAGTGGTGACGGTCGGCGGACCAGGATCAGCGGGCGTTGCGTCATGGGGTGATCGTTCCAGGTCTCTCGGGGCCGCTCACGCGCCGGGCAACCAGAACGAGCTCACGGTCGCGGCCTCGAGGAGCTCCGGAACGGGGAGCGGGCACAGACCGGGGCCCTGGGGCACCGCCACGTAACCGTCCGCCAAGACCACGGGCGGGGTGATGTCGGTGGTGTAGAAGCGGCTGGAGGCCGAGATGTCGCCCGGCAGCGTGAAGCCGGGCAGTGCCGCTAACGCTGCGTTGGCCGAGCGCCCGATGCCGGTCTCCAACATCCCGCCGCACCAGACCGCGACCCCGTGCGCAACGGCCAGGTCGTGGATCCGACGGGCCTCCAGGTAGCCACCCACCCGACCGGGCTTGATGTTGATGACCCGCGCCGAACCCAGGGCGATGGCGTCCGCCGCCGCCCGGGCGGAGACGATCGACTCGTCCAGACAGATCGGCGTCTCGACCATCCGGGCCAGCTGGGCGTGCAGCCTGAGGTCGTCCTCGTAGAGCGGCTGCTCGATCAACAACAGCCGGTACGGGTCCAGGTCGCGGAAGATCTGGGCGTCGGAGAGGGCGTACGCGGAGTTGGCGTCGACCTGCAGCGGTACGTCGTAGCCGAACGTCTCCCGCAGCACCCTCACCGGCTCGACGTCCCAGCCCGGCTTGATCTTGATCTTGATCCGGACGTA
>DATDBS010000105.1:0-3697 GCA_036524735.1 Propionibacteriaceae bacterium | reverse complement strand
AAGGCAGGCGACAAGGTCAAGATCACCATCATGTTCCGAGGTCGGGAGCAGTCCCGCCCCGAGCTGGGCTACAACCTGCTGCGCAAGCTCGCCGCCGAGGTCGACGAGTTCGGCTTCGTCGAGTCGGCACCGAAGCAGGACGGCCGCAACATGTTGATGGTGCTCGGGCCGCACAAGAAGAAGACCGAGGCTCGCGCCGAGGCTGCTCAAGAGCGGGACCGTCGGATGGCCGAGCGCCAAGCCGAGGCCGACGCCGAGCGCCACGTGCTGGCCGACCTTCGTGCCCAGCACGCGTCCGAGCCCGTACGCGAGAAGCGTCGCGGTCCGGCCGACAACCTCGACCCCGATGTGGACCTGCCGTAGTTGACGACCAGGCAGGTCGAGCAAGGCCCGAACGGATGCACCTGTACCGATCGGGAAGCTAGAGATAGGTGGCCGGGACCTCCGGTGACCAGGAATGGAGCGGCATCATGCCGAAGATGAAGACGCACTCCGGTGCCAAGAAGCGGTTCAGGATCACGGGCACGGGCAAGGTGATGCATCGCCAGGCCGGCAAGATGCACCTCAACGAGCACAAGCCGAGTTCGCGTACCCGTCGCCTCACCGGCGACGCGGTGCTGGCCGCCGGCGATGCCGCCAAGGCCAAGAAGATGCTCGGCAAGTACGCCAAGTAGTCCCCACCCTTTCTCTGCACCACTGAACCACCTAAGCAAGGAGATATCTGATGGCACGCGTCAAGCGCTCCGTCAACGCCCACAAGAAGCGTCGGGAAATTCTCGAGCAGGCGTCCGGATACCGCGGCCAGCGTTCGCGGCTTTACCGCAAGGCGAAGGAGCAGGTCACCCACTCCCTCGTCTACGCCTACCGCGACCGTCGCGCCCGCAAGGGCGACTTCCGCAAGCTCTGGATCCAGCGGATCAACGCCGCTGCCCGTGCTGAGGGCATGACCTACAACCGGTTCATCTCCGGTCTCAAGGCCGCAGGCGTCGAGGTCGACCGCAAGATTCTCGCGGATCTCGCCGTCACCGACTCGGCTGCTTTCGCTGCCCTGGTGACCGTGGCCAAGACCCACGTCCCAGCCGCGGACAGCACCGCAGCCTGAGGCCCAGCTGACCGACGACGACCAGCCGGCGTACGACAGCCGGCTGGACCTGGTCTTCGACGAGCCGATCGCACCCGATCCCGCTTCCGCGGGACTGCTGCGGTCGGCTCGTCGCCTGCTGCGCCGCAAAGACCGTCATGAGGCGGGCCGTTTCCTGGCCGAGGGCCGGCAAGCGGTCTCCGAGGCACTGGCGCGTCCCGGTACGGCGTACGAGGTGCTGGTCTCCGCGGACGCGGTCGAGCGGCACCAGGATCTGCTGAATGTGGCGGTGCGCTCCGGCGTACGGGTCTCGGCGGTTTCGCCGCGTGACTTCGGCCCCTTGAGCGACACGGTCACCCCGCAGGGTCTGATCGCCGTCTGCGCGATGGTCGACGTACCGGTTGGCAAGGCGCTGGAGGGTGTACCCCGCCTCGTCGTGCTCTGCGACCAGATTCGCGACCCCGGCAACCTCGGCACGGTGATCCGCTGCGCCGACGCGTTCGGCGCCGATGCCGTCCTGATCAGCAGCGACTCCGTCGACCTCTACAACTCCAAGACCGTACGGGCGTCGACGGGCAGCCTCTTCCACCTCCCGGTGGCCACCGAGGTCGACCTCGCTACGGCAGCAGCCCTGGCCCGTGAGGCTGGGATGCAGGTGTTCGGCGCCGACGGGGACGGGCAGGCCACGATCGATGACCTGAGTCACGCCGGCGAGCTCGCCCGTCCGACCCTGTGGGTGATGGGCAACGAAGCGTGGGGTCTGCCGGACGGGCACGCCGAGGAGCTCGACCGACTGGTCTCGCTGCCCATCTACGGCCGCGCCGAGAGTCTCAATCTGTCGACCGCGGCCGCCGTCTTCCTCTACGCCTCGGCCACTGCGCAGCGTTCTCGCGACTAGCGGCGAGGCCCGCCTGCTGCAGCAGGCGGGCCCCTACGACTGACTCAGCCGGCCCTAGACGTCGAGGGTCCAGGAGTTGATGTAGCCGACATCGGCGCTGGCGGCGTCACGAACGCGCAGCGTCCAGACTCCGTTGGCGGTGTATCCGGACAGGTTCCTGGAGAACACCTCGTCGATGTTGTCGGCACTCCCACCGGCGCGGTTCGACAGGTTGATCACCGCTCCGCCCGGAGCGACCAGGTCGACGACGAGGTCACCACGGTAGGTGTGCACGATGTGCACCTCGATCGACGAGCTGGCCGAGGCCGTGCCCGCGCATCCGGCGATCGTGATGCCCGAGCTCACGGTGGTGTTGTCCGGGATGGTGACGTCGGTGGGGTTGGTCACCGGGGCGCATCCGGCCGGCGGCGTGGTCCCCCCGCCGATGTAGAGCAGGCGGTTCGGGGACCCGGTCCCGGGGTTGGTGACCTTGCTCAGGGTGCTGTTGGCCGACATCGTGTTCCAGACCTGGGCCGGGGTCGCGGTCGGGGTCGTGTTCAAGATGAGTGCCGCCGCCCCGGCCACGTGCGGCGTGGCCATCGACGTACCGCTGATCGTGTTCGTGGCCGTGTCGCTGGTGATCCAGGCCGACGTGATCTCCGAACCGGGAGCGAAGATGTCGGTGCACGTCCCGTAGTTCGAGTAGGACGCCCGCGCGTCGGTCCGGGTGGTCGCATTGACCGTGATGGCCTCGGTCACCCGGGCCGGGCTGAAGTTGCAGGCGTTGGCGTTGGAGTTCCCGGACGCGATGGCGTAGGTGACGCCGTCGGCGATCGAGGTGCGCACGGCGCTGTCGAGGCTGGTGCTCGCGCCACCGCCGAGGCTCATGTTGGCCACGGCCGGACCACTGATGTGGTTGCTCGTCACCCAGTCGATCCCGGCAATCACGCCGGCGTTGCTTCCGCTGCCGTTGCAGGCGAGCACCTTGACGGCGACCAGCCTGACACCTTTGGCCACGCCGTACGCCGTGCCACCGACAGTGCCCGCCACGTGCGTACCGTGTCCGTTGCAGTCGGTGTTGTTGCCGTCACCGGCGGTGTTGGTGCCGAAGACCGCTCGGCCGCCGAAGTCGCTGTGGGTGGTCCGGATACCGGTGTCGATGATGTACGCGGTGACACCTGAGCCGGTGTTCGGGTAGGTGTAGGAGTTGTTGAGCGGGAGGTCGCGCTGGTCGATCCGGTCCAGGCCCCACGACGGAGTCGGGGACTGGGTGGCGGAGATGCTGACCTTCTGGTCCTGCTCGACGAAAGCCACGCTGGGATCAGCGGTCAGCCGCTGCGCCTCGGCCCGGCTCATCTTGGCGGAGAACCCCCGCACCGCGCTGGTGTAGCGGTAGCCCACCGCAGCCTTGTGGGACTTGGCCAACCGGTCGGTGACGCTGCGTACCTTGCTCTTCGGCACCGCGCTGTCCTTGTAGACGACGATGTAGGCGTCGGTGATCGCGTCCTTCGCGTTGGCGTTGAGGATCTTGCCGGGTGCTGCCGCGGCCGGTCCGGCCTGCGTCGCGAGCATGGCTGCCGCCAGTGCGGCGGCAGCGGTCAGCGCGACGAGACGTCGCTGCGGGCGTGGATGTGGTGACAAAGGTCCTCCTTGGTCCTTTGTACCGACCTCGCCCCCCGACTGGGCCGGTAAATGGGGGTGGCCTCATAGCCGAGGCGCTGATTCACTTTAGTGATTTC
>DATDBS010000104.1:0-3784 GCA_036524735.1 Propionibacteriaceae bacterium | reverse complement strand
GCCGGCGACCTCTACGTGCTGCTCGCGGAGGTGGACCTCCCCCCGACCGTGGAGGTGTCCTTCTTCGAGGCCGAGATCGCCCGGGTGGCGGCCGAGCTCGGGGTGGATGCCACCGTACGACCGCTGGAGCGCGACGAGCTGTGAGCCTTTCGCTACCCACCCTGCCGCCGGGCCGGGTGCTCGAGGTCGTGCGCGCCCCGAGCTCGGTGCTGTCCATCGCCGGGCCGACGCTGGACCCCACGGCCCCGGAGACCATCCAGCTCTGCGCCGATCTCGTGGCCACCATGTTGGTCTCGCCCGGCTGCGTCGGGCTGGCGGCTCCCCAGGTCGGCGTGGCCGCCAAGGCGTTTTGCGTCGACGTCACGGAGCACCCGAAGGCCCGGACCAAGCACGGGCTGATCGTGTTGGTCAACGCCGAGACCGTCGAGTCGAGCCGCAACGAGAAGGGCCGGGAGGGTTGCATGTCCGTGCCCGACCTGACCGGAGACGTGAAGCGGGCGACCAAGATCACCGTACGCGGGCAGCTGCCGGTCACCGGGGAGTCGGTCGAGATCAGCACCGACGCCTTCGAGGCGCGGGCGCTGCAGCACGAGATCGACCACTGTGACGGGTTGCTCTTCCTCGACCGGGTCGCCGGTGCCCACGCCGTGTACGCCCGCAAGGTCTACCTCGATCCGCAGGCCCAGACCGAGTGAGCTGAGACCCGGCGGCGGAGGACGCGGGTAAAGTCAAGGCCGGAATGAACGACCCGAGTGACGAGGCTCGGCGTAGCCGGTTCAGGACCGATCGACAGCGACGCGACTCGGAACGCAGGGGCCCCCGCCGAAGCCTCACCCAGGTGCTCGCGCGCCAGACGGCCCGCGTGCGGTCCCGGCGTGTCCTGGCCAAGAGCGTGACCCGGGCGTTGCTCACCACCGTCGTCGCCGCGGTCGCGGCCGCACCGTTCGCGGCGGCCTGGGGCGTCGGGCACGCCAGGGTCGACGACTACCTCGGACCGTTGCAGGCCAGCTTCGCCAGCAACTACGGCGGTGAGGTGCGGATCAATCTCGGCCCGCTCGGCAACGCCTACCTGCCCAGCCCGGCCGGCCCGGTCGGCGTCGAGATCACCGTCGGCAGCATCGGCACCGCTGCCGACTCGCTGAACTCTCTGTTCTCCGAGCAGACCCTGGCCGCCTTCACCGCGCTCTACAACGAGCCGGACGAGGCCGTCGGCGCCATCGTCGACCGGTTGGCCCAGGACGCGCTGGTCGAGAGCGCCAAGGTCGAGGTGCTCCTGTTGCTCGCCTTCGCGGTGTGGCGGCTCCGCGGTCAGCTCCTCGCCCCCTGGGTGGTCCACCACCTCACGCGGCGGCGGGCCGGCGCGATCTACCTCACCGTGGTCGCGCTGGTCGTGGGCTCGATCCTGGTGCCGCAGCCACCGGTCGGCACTCGGATCTCGGTCTCCCGGGTGGTCAGCGCGCGGATCGGTGACGTCACCGTCGACTCCGTGGTCCTGGCCGACCTGCTCGACCGCGGCATCAAGGGCGTCACCCTGCTTAGCCAGCGCCAGCAGAAGTCGGTGGACACCTACATCGACGGCGCCACCGCAAGCCTGTCCACCCAACTCGCCCGAACCCCCGAGCCACGCTTCGGCGAGACCATGATCATGGGGTTCAGCGACCTGCACTGCAACGAGGCCACGACCGAGCTGATCACCCGGCTGGAGCGGCTGACCCGGCCCCGGGCGGTCCTGAGCTCGGGCGACGACACGGTCAACGGTACGGCCGTGGAGCGGGGTTGCATCCGGCGTGAGGCCGCGATCGCCAGCGGGCCACCGATCGTGGTCGCGACCGGTAACCACGACTCCGACGTCACCGAGACCCAGATGCGTGCCAACGGGATGACGGTGCTGGACGGCGCCCCGGTCACCTCGAGCGGGTTGGAAATACTGGGCGACGACGACCCCGAGCACAACATCCCGTTCAGCGTCGAGCGCACCCGGGACCGGCCCGAGACCGAGGAGGAGCTCGGTCAGCGGATGGTCGACGTGGCCCGCGTACGCCGTACCGACGTCATCCTGGTCCACCAGCCCGCGGCATCCGCCGTGATCATGGCCACGCCGAACCCGCCGGCTGCCCTGGTCCTGTGGGGCCACTTCCACGCCCAGGTCGGGCCGACCGTGGTGACCCACGACGACGGGACCTGGACCGTCGGGATGCAGCAGGGCACGGCGGGCGGGGTCAAGCAGCCCACGATCACCTCGTTCAGCACGCCGTTCTCCCCGCCACTCATCAGCGCGGACGTCTACTTCTACTTCCGCGACGACGCCACCGGTCTGATCACCGGGGTCCAACCCGTGCACTTCCTGCCCGACGCGAGCGTGGTCATCGACCCGCGTATCCCGACCGGGGACCTCGGCAACCTGTCCACCCGGAGCCGGGAGCGCCTCGAGGTGCCAGCACCCACCCCGACGCCAGCAGCCACCCGCTGACCGAGGTCCGGGCATAAGATCACTGCGGCCGTGGCGATGACGGCCCCCGTAGCCCAACGGCAGAGGCAGGCGGCTTAAACCCGCTCCAGTGTGGGTTCGAATCCCATCGGGGGCACCGGCTGGGTCGGCGCGGCCGGGGCGTTCTTAGGCGATTCCAAGCGCGGAACAAGGCCACCCGATGCAGCGTTGACTAGACTGAACACCTAGCGCACCAGTTGTGGTGCACTTTCCCAGGAGGACATGTCTATGTTGCGCAGTTCGAACCCGATCCTCTCCAAGAAGGACGCGTTCACTCCCGCAGCTCCGCAGTACGGCCAGCAGCAGTTCGGTCAGAGCCCGTACGGCTCCGGCTACGAGCCGGCCCCCACCCAGACCTCCGGCGACCGGATGACCTTCGATGACGTGGTCACCAAGACCGCCGTCACGATGGGCACCCTGATCCTCGCCGCTGCGGCGGCCTGGTTCTTGATCCCGAACTCGCTGCAGCTCCCGGCCATGGTCCTCTCGGGTCTGGTCGGCTTCGTGGTCGTCATGATCGTCTCGTTCCGCCGCGCGGTGAACCCCACCCTGGTCCTGCTGTACGCCGCCATCGAGGGCGTCTTCATCGGCATGATCAGCAAGTACTTCGAGGGCTTCTACGACGGCATCGTCGCCCAGGCCATCCTCGGCACCTTCGCGGCGGCCGGCGTGACCCTGGCGGCGTACAAGTTCTTCAACATCCGCGTCACCCCGAAGTTCCAGAAGGTCGTCGTCATCGCGACGATCGCCTTCGCGGTCGCCATGCTGGCGAACTTCCTGCTCTCGTTGGTCGGGGTCAACCTCGGTCTGCGCGACGGGGGCACCGGTCCGGTCAGCCTGCTGGCCGTCGGGGTCTCGCTGCTGGGAGCCGTGCTCGCCGTGCTGAACCTGGTTCTCGACTTCGACTACATCGAGAAGGGTGTCCAGGCGGGTGCGCCGGCCAAGGAGTCCTGGCGGGGCGCCTTCGGTCTGACCGTCACCATGGTCTGGCTCTACATCGAGATCCTGCGTCTGCTGTCCTACCTCCGCAGGTAGTCAGCGCCGAACGCATCGAGAGCCGCACTCCCACCCGGGAGTGCGGCTTTCGCCGTTCCCGGGGTCGTAAGGTTTGCTCGTGCAGTACGTGAACTCGATGATCGACCTCGTCGGCAACACCCCGCTCATGAAGCTCAGCCGGGTGACCGACGGCGCCAAGCCGCTGATCCTGGCCAAGGTGGAGTACCTCAACCCCGGCGGCTCGGTGAAGGACCGGATCGCCGTGAAGATGATCGAGGCCGCCGAGAAGGACGGGTCGCT
>DATDBS010000103.1:0-35042 GCA_036524735.1 Propionibacteriaceae bacterium | reverse complement strand
CTGCTCCTTCCCCGGCTGTACCCGCCCACCCGAATGGTGCGAACGCCACCATGTCGTGGCCTGGGTCGACGGCGGTCGCACCGACCTCACCAACCTGACGTTGCTATGTGGCTACCACCACCACAACTACGCCAACCGCGGCTGGACCTGCCGCATCAACACCGACGGACTCCCCGAATGGACCCCACCAAGATGGGTCGATCCGAAACAAACACCGATCATCAACCAACGCATCCTGTCCATGGTCCGAAGACGATGAGGTCTGGCTATCCGAGCGGAGCCGTCCAGATCGGCCGGTCGTTCGCGAGCACGTAGACGCCCGCGGGAGGTGCCGGTGGGTTGGTATTTTCTGGAGCCCGAGCGACCTCCGGGATCGCGGTCGGTCGGTAGAGACGTTGTACGCCCGTGCGGCGGGCCTGCCAAAGGATGAGGGCGACGGCGATGGCGTGGACGACAAGACCGATGGCGACTTCGACGGCGGTACCGGTGGTTGCCTCGCTGACGAAGGAGTCGGCGTAACCGCCGATCGTGATCGTGACCACCCCGACGGCGACGTTGTTGACAACGTGCATGGCGATGCCGGCTTCGAGGCCGCCGGTGCGCCAGTTGGTGAGACAGGCGGCGACGGCGAGGGTGGAGATGTTGGCGATGACCCAGGGGTCGAAGCTGCCGTGGGCGAGGCTGAACAGGGCGGCGGAGACCATCGTGCTGGCGGTGAGTCCGATGGCGGGGTGGGCGAAGTAGGCGCTGACGTTTTGGACGAGCCAGCCGCGGAACAGGTATTCCTCGCCAGCGGCTTGGAAGGGGGTGATGAGCACGGCCATGGCCAGGAGCAGGATCCATTGGTCGGGTCGGCCCGAGGCGGGTGGGTCGGTCAGGGTGCCGATGAGCATGTAGAGAACCCAGACCGGGGTGATGATCATGAGGCAGCGGGCCAGCCAGCGCCAGCGGATGCCGCCGCTGACGGAGGAGACGTAGCGGGGTCGGATGCGGTGCACGATCCAGGTGGCGAGTCCGGCGACCACGATCAGCGAGGCCAGCATCAGGTCGAGGGTCAACATCGACAGCGGGCTCAGGTCTTCGCTGACCTCGCCCAGGGCGGTCAAGCCCAAACCATCAACGAGCTCGCCTGCGCCGGAGATCAGGATCAGCAAGGTGCCGCCGAGGCCGACCACGACGAGCAACGACAGCATGGGCTTCCACCACCGGCGGCGAGGTCCGCGCAGGAGTTGGTGGTAGGGCACCGCGGTCTGCGGCAGCGGGCTGGGCTTCACAGCGCAGCAGCGACGGCGCGGCCCGCCTGGCGACCGGAGAAGAGACAGCCGCCGAGGAACGTGCCCTCGAGCGCGCGATAACCGTGCACCCCTCCGCCGCCGAATCCGGCCGCCTCGCCCACGGCGTACACCCCCGGCAGCGGAGCGCCGTCGGCGGTGAGGACCCGGCCGGACAGATCGGTCTCCAACCCGCCCAGCGTCTTGCGGGTGAGCACATGCAGCCGGATCGCCACGAGCGGACCACCGGAACCGGCCCCGGCGCCGTCGGGAGCCGAGGCGTCCAGCAGTTCGTGCGGCGGTACGACGCGGATCAGCCGGTCACCGATGAATTTGCGCGCCGCCTGGGTCGCCACCACCTGCGGGTCCTTGCCCAGCCCGGTGCGCACCTGCCGGTCGCGTTCGCGGATCACCTGGTGCAAGGCGGTGGGGTCGATCCGGGTCTCACCCGTCACGTGGTTCATCCGGTCGGCCAGCTCGCCGACCGAGCCGGCGGTGACGAAGTCGGCCCCCCGCTCCTGGAATGCCCGGACCTCCGGCGTGGGACCCGGTCGGACCCGTCCGGCGAGCAGGCGCAGATCCTTCCCGGTCAGGTCGGCGTTCTGCTCCGAACCGGACAGCGCGATCTCGGCGGACAACGTGTCCTGGTCGAGAATGAACCACGAGTAGTCGAAGCCCCCGGCCGTGATGTGACGCAGCGCGCCCAGCGCATCGAACCCGGGGAACAGTGGTGCCGGGAACCGACGGCCGTTCGCGTCCAGCCAGAGCGACGACGGGCCGGGGAGGATCCGGATGCCGTGGTGACTCCAGATGGGGGAGTGGTTGAGGATGCCCTCCGGGTAGTGCCACATCCGATCCGGGTTGATCACCCGCCCGCCCGCATCCTGGGTGGCCTGCAGCATCGAGCCGTCGACGTAGTCCGGCACCCCGGCCAACAAGCGCTCCGGCGGCTGGCCCCAGGTGGTGGGCCAGTTTCGGCGAACCAGGTCGATGTTGCCGCCGATCCCGCCACCCGCCACGACCAGGGCCTGCGCGGTGAAGCTGAACTCACCCGACACCTCGCGGGAAGTCCGGGCCCCACGGGGCAGCTCCGACGGTTCCAGCACCGACCCGGACACTCGTACGCCGTCCGTGCCCGCCTCGATCGAGGTCACCCGATGGCGCGAGTGCAGCCGTACGCGCCGGGAAGCCATCACGGCCTGGGCGAACGGCTCGACGAGGCCAGGTCCGGTGCCCCAGGTGACGTGGAAGCGGGGCACCGAGTTGCCGTGGCCCGGCGCCGTGTAGCCGCCACGTTCGGCCCACTGGACGAGCGGGAACCAGCGCACCCCCAGGTCGTGCAGCCAGCGACGCTTCTCCCCGGCGGCGAAGTGCACGTACGCCTCCGCCCATTGCCGCGGCCAGAAGTCCTCGGGTCGGTCGAAGGCCGCGCTGCCCAGCCAGTCGTCGAGCGCGAGCTCCTCGGAGTCCCGGATCCGCAGCCGCCGCTGCTCGGGTGAGTCGACCAGGAACAGACCGCCGAACGACCAGTACGCCTGGCCGCCGAGCCCGGACAGCGGCTCCTGGTCGAGCAGCAGCACCGTCTTGTCCGCTGCCGCCAGCTCCGTCGCCGCCACCAGACCCGATAGCCCGGCCCCGACCACGATCACATCCGCATCCATGCCGTCCATGCTGCCACCGCCCCAAGCCCGCCCCTGACCCTCTGCCCCTTGCCCCTCCCGCCCCTTGCCCCTCCCGCCCGTTGCCCCACCCCATCCCGGGTGAATTTCGCAGGTATACCTGCGATCCCCTCGCTTTACCCGCGATATATCCCGGGTAAGGCGCACAATTCGCGGGTGGAGTCGTGGTCGTTCCGGGCCCAATGGGCACCCCCACGCACGGCCCACCGGCACTAAACTGAAGCGCATGAGCGTACGCGAGAGGTTCGGCGTCGAAGGGCTGCGGCCACTGCTCTCGGCGAGCGGAGAGGACTTCGAGCTCCGTTCCCCGGTGACCGGCGCCGTGACCGGCCACCTCCCCACCTCGACTCCGGCTGACATCGACACCGCGGTCACCCGGGCCCGCGCGGCGCAGCTGGACTGGGCCGCGCGGCCGGTGGCGGAGCGGGCTGCGGTCTTGCTCGACCTGCACGACTACCTGCTCGACCATCGCGACGCTTTCGTCGACCTCCTCCAGACCGAGGGTGGCAAGGCCCGGCTCAGCGCGACCGAGGAGGTCATCCACGTCGCGCTCACGGCTCGCTACTACGGCCGGCGCGCGGCGTCGTACCTGCGTCCTGAGCGGGGTGAGGGCGTCTTCCCCGTGCTCACCCGGATCGACCGGATCTACGTCCCTAAGGGCCTCGTCGGGGTCATCGCACCGTGGAACTACCCGCTGACCATGGCTCTGTCCGACGGGCTTCCCGCCCTCGTGGCCGGCAACGCGGTGTTGCTGAAACCGGACCACCAGACGCCGCTGGTCGCGCTCGCCGGAGTCGAGGCGCTCCGGGCGTGCGGGATGCCAGCTGACCTGTGGCCGGTCGTCCTCGGGCCCGGCGATGTCGTCGGACCGGCGGTCATCGACGCCAGCGACTACGT
Organism: Propionibacteriaceae bacterium; assembly: GCA_036524735.1. Taxonomy (GTDB): domain Bacteria; phylum Actinomycetota; class Actinomycetes; order Propionibacteriales; family Propionibacteriaceae; genus Microlunatus. The sequence continues at coordinate 31,195 of DATDBS010000103.1, read as the reverse complement.
CTGCTTCACCGGCTCGACCGCCACCGGCCGCAAGGTCGCCACCCGGTGCGCCGAACGGCTGATCAGCTGCTCCCTTGAGCTCGGCGGCAAGAACCCGCTGCTGGTGCTCGACGACGCCGACGTCGAAACCGCCGCGGAGGGGGCCGTCCGAGCCAGCTTCTCCAACGCGGGCCAGCTGTGCGTGTCGATCGAGCGGATCTACGTCGCCGAACCGCTGATGGCCTCGTTCTGCGCTGCGCTCACCACCCGTACGGAGTCGCTCCGGCTCGGCAGCGGCCTGGACTTCGAGCACGACATGGGCGGTCTCATCAACGCCGCCCAGCTGACCCGGGTCGAGGCCCACGTGGCGGACGCCAAGTCCAAGGGCGCCACGGTGCTCACCGGTGGTCGACGGCGCGAGGACCTCGGCGAGCACTTCTACGAGCCCACCGTGCTGACCGGCGTCACCCCCGAGATGCACTGCTACTCGGAGGAGACCTTCGGGCCGCTGGTCAGCGTCTACCCGGTCGCCGACGAGCAGGAGGCCGTGGACCGCGCCAACGACTCCGACTACGGCCTGAACGCCAGTGTCTGGACCGGCGACCCTGTACGCGGTCGCCGCGTCGGGAAGCAGCTGCGCTGCGGCACGGTCAACGTCAACGACGGTTTCGCCGCCAGCTTCGGCAGCATCGACGCCCCGATGGGCGGCATGAAGTCCTCGGGCCTCGGCCGGCGCCAGGGCCGCGAGGGCATCCGGCGGTTCGTGGAGGTGCAGTCCGTGGCCACCCAGTCCGGCCCCCCGATTGCGCCGAGCCATGGCCTGAGTCCAGAACGCTTCGTGTCGGTGATGACCGGCGCCCTCCGCCTGATCAAGAAGACCGGCCGCGCCTGAGGCTCACGTGCGCTGAGCACAAATGTGTATCGCCCTCGTCCGCGCGCGACTCCGCCTTGCACAACCCAGGTCACGCTGCATACCGTCTGCTTCGGGGGCGGCGTCTGAATCCTCGGCGCGCAGGGATTTCTAGGGAGTATTCGAGATGCGTGTTCGTTGGCGTCGGCTGTGCGCTGCGCTGGTGGGTCCGTTGCTGGTCGCGGTGGGTGTGACTGCGCTGATCCCGGCGTCCGAGGCAGCGCCCAAGGCCAAGGCGGATCCCAAGGCGGTGGTGATCCCGCAGCGTTACCTCGAACAGCAGGTCGACTGGGTCGACTGCTCCTTCGACGACGCCATCAAGGCCACCGCGCCCGGAGCTCCGACGACCCGTTGCGCCTCGCTCTACGTGCCGATGGACTGGACGCATCCCGACGCGCACCCCGACATCCGGCTCGCGGTGGCCTGGTCGCGCGCGACGGGCGCGTCGCGTGGCCTGCTGACCCTCAACCCGGGGGGCCCGGGAGTGCCTGGGCTGGACGAGTCCGCCTCGTTGGCCGCGGTGAAGCCCGCTCTGTTCAGGTCCTACGACGTGGTGGGCTTCGACCCCCGCGGTTTCGGTACGAGCGAGAACTACGCGTGCCGGACGACCGAGGACGCCGAGAGCGCGCGCCTCAGCGTGCCTGATCTGCGGGTGCGCAACCCCAAGACCCACGCCGTCGAGGTCGCCGAAGCGAAATTCTTCGCCGGGGCCTGCGCCAGCGACGAGGTCAGTCAGTTCGTCGGCACCCAGCAGACGGTCTCCGACATGGAGTTCCTGCGCCGTTACCTCGGTCGGGACAAGCCGGCCTTCGACAAGTACAACTTCGTCGGCATCTCCTACGGCACCTGGCTGGGCGCCTGGTACGCGGACACCTACCCCTCGCACACCGGTCGCTTCATCCTGGACTCCAACATGAACTGGACCTCGTCGATGTACGCCAACCAGATCACCGACTCGTTCTCCTTCCAGCGCCGCCGCGACCAGATGTTCTTCCCGTGGGTCGCTCGGCACGACAAGACCTACGGTTACGGCACCACGACCGCCGAGGTGAAGAAGAACTACGAAGCGTTGCGGGGCCGGCTGTCCAAGGCGGCGGTCAGGGACGCGGCGCCGGACGATCCGGCCAACTTCGACGACACCATCGCCTCCGAGCTCTTCGTCGACGCCTACTTCGGGGAGGCCATGGACTACATCCTCTACATCGAGAGCGCGACCCCAGGCAGCACGATCAGGGGCCTCGACCGAGCGCCCAAGCGCAAGCCTGCATCAGCGATGCGGGTGCAGGCGCTCCTCCCGACCGACGCGGTGGGTCAACGTCGGGCTCCGAACGACGAGGTCATCGTGGAAACCTCCGAGACCCCCGTGCGCTGCAACGACTCGGCGTACTCCCGGGACGTGAACGCCTTGTTGAAACGCGCCGACGCCGACCGGTTGAAGTACCCGTTCATCGGCTACTTCAACACCGTCGGCATGTGCAGCTACTGGCCGTACGCCCCGGCCACCCGCACCATCGACCTGACCGGGGTGCCGACGATCCTGATGGTCCAGGCCGAGGGAGACCCGGCGACCGCGTACGAGGGTGCCGCCGCCGCTCACAAGGCGACGAAGAGCCACACCCGGCTGGTGTCGGTCGACGACGAGGGCGAGCACGGCATCTACAGCTACGGGGTCTCGCCGTGCGTGGAGAAGATCGGCGACGCGTTCCTGCTCGAGGGCAAGCTGCCGAACAAGGACACGACCTGCACCACGCTGCCCATGCCGGGGGACACCAAGGTCCACCGGCTCGACGGACCGCTCAACGGATCCTCCTACGGTCTGGACGCCCGCTCCCGCGGTACGGCTACCCCGTCGGCTGCGCTCCGGGAGCGCCAGCGGGGCAAGGTCGACGTCGCTGCTCAGTCCCTGCGCTGAGCCCGGCGCGCGGATCTGGCGTACCGCGAAACCCCCTAGACTCATTCCTTCCCACCGGACGACAGAGAGAAGTCGATGAGCCTGACCGAGAGTGGCACGGACCACGACCTGGTGGTGGTGATCGACTTCGGGGCGCAGTACGCCCAGCTGATCGCCCGCCGCGTCCGAGAGGCCAAGGTCTACTCCGAGATCATGCCGCACACGGCTTCGGTCGCCGAGATCGTGGCCCGTCGGCCGAAGGCGATCATCCTGTCCGGCGGCCCCCAGTCCGTGTACGCCACCGGCGCCCCCCAGGTCGACCCGCAGCTGTTCGAGTCCGGGGTGCCGACGTTCGGGATCTGCTACGGCTTCCAGGCCATGGCCCGGGCCCTCGGCGGCGACGTCGCCCGGACCGGACTGAGCGAGTTCGGCCGTACCCAGGCGACCGTGGGCACGGCGGGCACGCTGCTCGCCGGCCTGCCGGAGTCGCTCCAGGTCTGGATGAGCCACGGTGACTCGGTGGCCGCCGCCCCGGCAGGGTTCACCGCCCTGGCCAGCAGTGCCGGGGCCCCGATCGCGGCGTTCGAGGACGCCGGGCGCGGCTTTGCCGGTGTCCAGTGGCATCCCGAGGTGCTGCACAGCCAGGCCGGTCAGAAGGTGCTCGAGCGCTTCCTCTACGACATCGCCGGGATCAGCCCCGACTGGACCGCCGCGAACATCGTCGAGGACTCGGTCGCGGCCATCCAGGCCCAGGTCGGGGACAAGCACGTGATCTGCGGCCTCTCCGGTGGCGTGGACTCCGCCGTCGCCGCGGCCCTCGTGCAACGCGCCGTCGGTGCCCAGCTCACCTGCGTCTTCGTCGACCACGGTCTGCTCCGCCAGGGCGAGGCCGAGCAGGTGGAACGCGACTTCGTCGCCGCCACCGGGGTCGACCTCAAGGTCGTCGACGCCGAGGCCCAGTTCCTGGACGCCCTCGCCGGCGTGACCGACCCGGAGACCAAGCGCAAGATCATCGGCCGCGAGTTCATCCGCACGTTCGAGGCGGCGGCCCGCGAGGTCGTCGGCGAGGCGGGGGGTGAGGTCGAGTTCCTGGTCCAGGGCACGCTCTATCCCGACGTGGTCGAGTCCGGCGGCGGTGAGGGTGCAGCGAACATCAAGAGCCATCACAACGTCGGTGGGTTGCCCGACGACCTGCAGTTCTCGCTGGTCGAGCCGCTGCGCACCCTGTTCAAGGACGAGGTCCGAGCGGTGGGGGAGCAGCTGGGTCTGCCGGCCGAGATCGTCTGGCGGCACCCTTTCCCCGGCCCGGGGCTGGCCATCCGGATCATCGGAGAGGTGACCCGGGAGCGCCTGGCGATCCTGCAGCAGGCCGATTTCGTGGCCCGGGCGGAGCTGACCGCATCCGGCCTGGACCGCGACATCTGGCAGTTCCCCGTCGTGTTGCTGGCCGATGTGCGCTCGGTGGGTGTCCAGGGTGACGGTCGGACGTACGGCCACCCCATCGTGCTGCGACCGGTCACTTCGGAGGACGCGATGACCGCGGACTGGGGCCGGTTGCCGTACGAGGTGCTCGAGAAGATCAGCACGCGGATCACCAACGAGGTCCGCGAAGTGAACCGGGTGGTCGTCGACATCACGAGCAAGCCCCCAGGCACCATCGAATGGGAATGACGGCGGCTCTGCTCCCGGCCCCCACCCGACCCGCACTGAACGCCTGGCTGGTCGCCGTGGTGGCGACCACCGCGTTCGCGACCCGTCTCGTACCCGTGCTCCGCGGCCACGGCCTCGAAGGTCTGAGCGGTTACGACGGCCCCGTCTACTACACCGCAGCGGCTGGCCTCGCCAACGGCCTGCTGCCCTACCGCGACTTCCTGCTGTTGCACCCGCCGGGCATCGTCTTGGCCCTGCTGCCCTTCGCGGCGGTCGGCCGCATCGTCGGCCACTCAGAGGCACTGACTGCGGCCGGGGTCTTCTGGATGGCCCTCGGGGCGGTGAACGCCGTGCTGGTCAGCCGCATCCTTCGCCCGTACGGACGGGTGGCGGCCCTGGCCGGTGGGCTGTTCTACGCCGTCTTCCTGCCCGCGATCCGGGTCGAGGAGTCGACCACCCTCGAGACCGTCACCTCGTTGTGCCTGCTCGGAGCCATGCTGTTGGTCAGCCGCCCGATGACGAACCGGATGCTCCCTACCCGGGTCTTCGTGCTGGCCGGGGTGCTCCTGGGTCTGTCGGCCGGCGTCAAGATCTGGGGTGTGGTGATCGGCGTCGCCGTCGTCGTCTGGTGCTTCGCCGCAGCCGGCCGTCGAGCCGGGATCGCGACCTTGCTGGGCTCAGCGCTCGGCGTGACCGCAGTCTGCCTACCGTTCTTCCTCAGCGCTCCGAGCGCCATGTGGCGGATGGTCGTGGAGGACCAGGTCGGCCGCCGACGGGTCGGAGTGCCGTGGGAGGTCCGGCTCAGAGACATGGTGGGGCTGTCCGAGATCCATGTACGCCACGATCTGACGGTCCTGGTCCTGGTGCTGGTCGCGGTGGCCGTCGGTTTCGCCCTCGCCGCCTTGAGCCGGACCGGTCGGCTCGCCGCCACCGTGTTCCTCACGTCCTGGGTCCTGCTGGTCACTTCGCCCTCCTGGTCGGTCGACTACGCCAGCCTCGCCGCGCCCCCACTCGCGGTCATCGTCGGTGCGGCCGCCGCTCAGCTGCTGATCTGGTTCCGGTGGCGGGTCACCCAGGTCCTGGTCGCCGTCGGACTGGCCGCTGGCCTCGTCCTGTACGCCACGATGTCGCTGCCGAACTGGGTGGTGGACGAACCCTTTCCGGGCCGCGAGCTCGGTCGGGTGCTCGCTGACACTCCGGGCTGCGTGACCAGCGACCACCCCGCAGCCCTGATCCAGACCAGGGTCCTGCAACGCAACCTCGACCGCGGTTGCGTCCTGATGGCCGACCTCGGCGGCTACTCCTACGACCTGCGCCCCGGCGCCGATCTCCAGGTCGGACGCGCCCGGAACCCGCAGTGGCAGGCCTTCGCCCTCGACTACCTCCGCGGGGGCGACCAGACCATGATCGTCCGGTTCCTCAACGCCTCGGGCTACAGTCCGCAGACCGTCTCGATCATCGATGACTGGCCCACGACCGCACGCCACGGCGAATACACCGTGCGTCAGCCCGAACCGGCCGGAACGGGCCGCCGTTGACCGCCCGGTACGGATCTACACTGGCTCCCGAAACGTAGCCACATCCAGCCGAGAAGGAACCACCCGTGTCTGACCTGTCCACCACCACTGTCACCGCCCCGACCGGGACGGCCCGCGTGAAGCGCGGGATGGCCGAGATGCTCAAGGGCGGGGTGATCATGGACGTCGTCACCGCTGACCAGGCCAAGATCGCCGAGGACGCCGGCGCTGTCGCGGTGATGGCCCTCGAGCGGGTGCCGGCCGACATCCGTGCCCAGGGCGGGGTCTCGCGGATGAGCGACCCGGACATGATCGACTCGATCATCGCGTCGGTCTCCATCCCGGTGATGGCCAAGGCCCGGATCGGGCACTTCGTGGAGGCAGCCGTGCTCCAGTCCCTCGGGGTCGACTACGTCGACGAGTCCGAGGTGCTGACCCCGGCCGACTACGCCAACCACATCGACAAGTGGCCGTTCACCGTGCCCTTCGTCTGCGGTGCGACCAACCTCGGCGAGGCGCTGCGGCGGATCACCGAGGGTGCCGCCATGATCCGTTCCAAGGGCGAGGCCGGCACCGGTGACGTCTCCAACGCCACCATGCACATGCGCAAGATCGGCGGTGAGATCCGGCGGTTGGCCTCGATGTCGACCGACGAGCTCTACGTGGCCGCCAAAGAGCTGCAGGCCCCGTACGACCTGGTCGTCGAGGTGGCCGAGGCAGGCAAACTGCCCGTGGTTCTCTTCACGGCCGGCGGCATCGCCACCCCGGCTGACGCGGCCATGATGATGCAGCTCGGGGCCGAAGGGGTCTTCGTCGGGTCCGGCATCTTCAAGTCCGGCAACCCGGCGGAGCGCGCCGCCGCCATCGTCAAGGCCACCACCTTCTTCGACGACCCCGACGTGGTCGCCAAGGTCTCCCGCGGTCTCGGTGAGGCGATGGTGGGCATCAACGTCGACGACATCCCGCAGCCACACCGGCTCGCCGAACGCGGGTGGTGACCGCACCCGTCGTCGGTGTCCTGGCTCTGCAGGGCGATGTCCGCGAGCACCTGACTGCGTTGACCGCCTGTGGCGCGGACGCCCGCTCCGTACGTCGACCCGAGGAGCTCGAGGGTCTCGCCGGGATCGTGCTGCCGGGGGGCGAGTCGACCACGATCGACAAGCTGTCGCGCATCTTCGAGCTCCGCGAACCCCTCGTGGCTGCGCTGCGGGCGGGACTTCCGGCGTACGGCTCCTGCGCCGGCATGATCCTGCTCGCCGACCGGGTGCTCGACGGTCCCGCGGATCAGCAGACCTTCGGCGGGCTGGCGGTCACGGTACGCCGCAACGCCTTCGGCCGCCAGGTCCAGTCCTTCGAGACTGACGTGGAGCTCGACGAGATTAGCGGCGGTCCGGTCCACACGGTGTTCATCCGCGCCCCCTGGGTGGAGAGCGCGGATGAGCACGTGCAGGTGCTGGGCGAGGTCACGCCGCCGGGGACATCGCAGTCCAGGATCATCGCGGTCCGTCAAGACCAGGTCCTGGCCACGTCATTTCATCCCGAGGTGACCGACGACCTACGGATCCACCGTTACTTCCTGGACCTCGTACGCCGCGGCTAGGCGGCCTCGGAGACCAGGTCAGAAACCGGGCTTCGGGTCCTGCGGTTCCGGGGTCTGCCGGGCGGCGGGCTGCGCAGTGGTCGGCTGTTCCCAGGGCGCACCCTCGGTGCCCCACACCGCGTCGTCGCGGTCGGTCGCGCCGGCCTGGTAGCCCTTCGGAGCTTGTACCGGCGGGTAGGCGTAGCCCGTGGGTGTCGTCGAGCTCTCCTCCGGCACGATGAACAGGGCGACGAGGTAGACCAGCACCGGGACGCCGGTGAACAGGGTGAGGATCACGGTGAGCACCCGCACCAGGGTGGGGTCCATGTTCACGTAGTCCGCGAAGCCGCCGCAGACACCGCCGAGCATCTTGTTGCTGCGGCTGCGCTCGAGCTTCTTCGGCGTCCGCGGGGCGTAGGGGGCGTTCATGGTGTTGACCTTTCGGTGAGTTCGGGGCGTTCGGTCGAACGCCCGGGTTGGTACGTCATGGGGTCGGTCAGGATCAGGTTCGGTTGCGGGACAGGGCCAGGCCGATGGCGCCGGCGAGCACCAGCGCGAAGGGCGCGGCGATCTTGATCTGGCCCCAGTTGAGGGGTCCGACGTAGGTGAGCCACAGGGCCGCTCCGGCGATCACGGTGAGCAGCAGTCCCATCAGCAGCGAGACGACATCCACCGGGCGCTTCATCGGCGCACCTCCAGGTTGCCCTGGTCCACCGAGACGTCCAGGGTCAGGGTGGGCTCGGATCTGTCGATCGGGCTGGGGTCGGTCACCGAGCCCACGAGATCCGTGCCTGCGGCGTGCTGCTCGCCCCAGGTCCGCACGACCCCGACGTCGACGGTGTAGTTGATGACCACGTTGACGTCAGCCGGCACGATCACCTCGAGCTGTCCGACGTCGACGTGGGCGCGGTAGGCCGTGTCCGAGGCCAGGTCGAGCTGGCTGAGGTCGACCTGGAGCCGACCGACGTCGCGTGCGTCGCCCGCAGCCGGGAGATCGGACACCTGGGCGTAGCGGACCACGTCCGGGGCGGCCCAGTCGTCGAGCTGACTGATCTGAGGGGCCGAGGTCGTGGCGAGGACGGCGACGGCGAGCAGTATCCCGATGGGCAGGATGCCGCGCGCCCGGCCGAACCACGTCGCCGCGACCAGGGTGAGTCCGACCACCGCCAGCGCGGCCGCCAGGTAGGCCGACCAGGAGACCGCCATCCCGAGGTAGTCGGCGACGGCCAGACCACCCAGGGCGAGTCCGACGGCCAGCAACGACACCAACCGGAGCCGCTTGGCCGCGACGGTGTCGCGGCTCCGGACCAAGGTGGCCGGCCCCACGGTGCGCTCGGGCTCGGCGTACAGCCCGACCGGGTCTGGCGTGGCCAGGTACGCGTGCCGCTCGGCGACGGCAGGGTCGGGCGCCTCGAACCGTACGGGGTCGGGCGCCGTCCCACGCGACAGGTTCGCTGGCGGTGGCGAGGGCCAGGCGAACGGGACGGTCGGCGCGGTCGACGAGACGTAGGCGCTGGGTTCATCCGGACGTACGGCTGACTGCCGAGCGTTCTCCTCGATCCGGCGCTGCCACGCTTCGGCAGCCTGCGTGAACGGGGTGGACGGACCGGGGTAGCGGATGAACTGGGGTGCGGCCGGGGTGACGGCGGGAGGGGCGGCCGCGGCCGCCTGTTTGCGCCGGTTGCGGTAGAAACCGAAGTACCAGATGACCGCGAGCACGACGGCCGGTCCGACCCCGAACGGGCTGATGCTGCCCGACACGGCGAACACGGCGAGGCAGGCGATCACGATGAGCGTGATCCAGACCTCTTTGGGCCAGCGCCGGCTCGTGCTGCCGAAGAAGTCGTCGACCGGCGACGTGTCCTTCCCCTCGACGGGGATGAGCAGCCAGCCCGCGACGTAGAGGACGACACCTATTCCGCCGCTCAGGGCCAGCAGAGCGCACCCGACGCGGACGAGCACCGGGTCGACCCCCCAGTGCTGCGCCACGCCTGCGCACAGGCCGGTCAGCTTGGCGTCGGACGCGCTGCGTCGAATGGTCCAGATCGAGCTCATAGGGGCAATCCTGCCCACGGGACTACGCTCAGACCATCAGGGACGACCCCCAATCCACCCGCGACCACCGAGCTGCACCGGTCAGGTCCCGGGGCATCTCGGGGTCAACCCCGCTACCGAGAGCACTGACCGCGTGTGAGGCTGGAGGCATCATGACTGCCACCGATTCCGAGCGCTCCGGATCGCCGAGCCCTGGCTCGACGACCGCGCCCGGTGGTGTGTTGCGCGCAGCGGACGACGCATCTCGAGGCTTTGACCCGGTGCCCGAGCTGACGGTCGACCCCGTACCGGGTGCCGAACGGCCCCGCGCCTCCAGGGTCAGCGAGGGCGCCCTACTGGGCGGCGTGTGCACCGGGCTGGCTCGACACCTGGGCTGGCCGCTGATGGTGGTCCGGATCGGTTTCGTCGGCTTGGCGCTGGCCCAGTTCGTCGGGGTGATCGCGTACGCCGCCCTCTGGCTCCTGCTGCCGGCCGAGTCGACCACCGCTGCACCGGGACTGGAGTCGGCCAGTCGGGCCGGGATGCGCGACCGGGTCCGGCCGCAGCGCCGGGTCGATTGGGGCATGCTGCTCGCTCTGGGTGCGCTGGGCACCGGTCTGATCTGGATCGTGCAGACCAGCGGGCTCGGGGTGTCGCAGCAGCTTTTCTGGCCGGTCGCCTTTGCGTGCGTCGGCGCGGCGCTGGTCTGGCGGCAGGCGGATACCGCTCAGCAGAAACGTTGGCGAGCCGAGGCCGGGGGCAAGGCCTGGTTGGCCCCCTTCGTGGCTCGGGGCGGTTGGCCCGCGCTGGTCCGCGTGATCGTCGGTCTCGGGCTGGTCGGGGCCGCGTTCGGCATCGTGATCGCGCAGTGGGGACAGATCGGCCAGCTCCCCGAGGTGATGGCGATGACCACCCTCGCCCTCGCCGGGCTCGGGGTCGTGCTCGCGCCCTGGCTCCACCGGTCGCGTACGGCGCTGAACGAGGCCCGGGCGGACAGGGTTCGTGCGGACGCCCGTGCTGACATGGCCGCTCACCTGCACGACTCGGTCCTGCAGACGCTGGCGCTGATCCAACGCCAGTCCGAGGACCCCAAGGCCGTCCAGCAGCTCGCCCGGCGGCAGGAGCGTGAGCTCAGGACGTGGCTCTACGGAGACGAGATGCCGGAGACCACGCTCAAGGCGGCCCTGACCGCCGCCGCCACCGAGGTCGAGGACGAACGGGCCATCCCCGTCGAACTCGTCATGGTGGGGGACTGCGAGACCTCCGATGCGGTGCAGGCGCTCGTCCGGGCCGCTCGTGAGGCGATGGTCAACGCAGCCAAGCATTCCGGCGCTGACAAGATCGACGTGTACGCCGAGGTCACCGACACCCTGATCGAGGTCTTCGTCCGCGACCGCGGGCAGGGCTTCGACCTGGACGACGTGCCGGAGGACCGGATGGGCGTCAAAGGCAGCATCATCAACCGGATGGCCCGGCACGGCGGCACCGCCAAGGTCCGCTCCACGCCGGGCGAAGGAACCGAAGTACGACTGGAGATCCAACGATGACCGAGTCCACCCCGCCCACCTCTCGCACTCCGGACCCGACCGCCGAGCGCGGCCCGTACCGGGTCGTGCTGGTCGACGACCACGCGATGTTCCGCACCGGCGTCCGGGCCGAGATCGGCCGTTCGGTGGCCGTGGTCGGGGAAGCCGCCGACGCCGATGCCGCGATCCGGGTCATCCTCGAGAAGCGTCCCGACGTGGTGCTGCTCGACGTCCACCTGCCCGGTGGCGGCGGGATCGAGGTGCTGCGCAAGGTGCACGAGAAGGCCCCGGACCAGAAGTTCCTCGCCCTGTCGGTGTCCGACGCGGCCGAGGACGTGATCGGGGTCATCCGGGGCGGGGCCCGCGGTTATGTGACCAAGTCGATCAACGGGGTCGAGCTGATCGACGCGATCCGGCGGGTGGCCGAGGGCGATGCGGTGTTCTCACCCCGGTTGGCCGGCTTCGTGCTCGATGCGTTCTCTGGGGCGATCGACCTGGCCGCGGTGGACGAGGACCTCGACCGGCTGTCCGTACGCGAGCGCGAGGTGCTTCGGCTGATCGCGCGCGGATACGCGTACAAGGAGGTGGCGAAGGAGCTCTTCATCTCGATCAAGACCGTCGAGACCCACGTCAGCAGCGTGCTCCGCAAGCTCCAGCTGTCGAACCGTCATCAGCTCACCCGCTGGGCCACCGATCGCCGTCTGGTCTGAACTTCCGGTCGGCTGGCATCCCGGGATCTGTCGCCAGTTTCCGCGGGGCGTAGGCCTGGGCTCGTTTCGCACCAGTGGGTGCCGTACACGCCTCGCCGGGCCCCATTCTGAGTCGTTTCGCACCCGTCGGTGCCGTACGCGCCTCGCCGACCTGAACCCGGGAAACCGACAGGCCTGAACCCGGGAAACCGACAGCCCTGAACGCAAAGATCCCGGCCGACCCATCAGGGTCGACCGGGATCCGTGGTTCTCAGGTCAGGCGCGGGCGCCGCGACGCTTGCTGATGAAGCCCCAGATGAGCAGGACGATCAGGCTGCCGACGATGGCGGTGATCAGGCCGGAGAAGGTGAAGATCCGGTCGTACTTCACGCCCAGGAGAGCGCCCCCGATGAAACCACCGAGTAGTGCGCCGACGATTCCGAGGACGATGGTTGCGAGCCAGCCGCCGCCCTGCTTACCCGGCAGGATGGCCTTGGCGATCGCGCCTCCGAGGAGGCCGATGACGATGTATCCGATAATTGTTCCCATAGGAGGAACTTTACGCCGTAAAGCACGCCACCCTCGCCATTGCGGGCCTTTCCAGGGTCGGCTCGCGTGGGAACCAGGGTTGGCTCAGGACTTCCTCTAGGCTCGAGCGCATGCAGATCGCGCATCAGCTCTTGGTGCTGGTTGATCTGATCGGGTTCGCGGCTTTGTTCGGCGGCGTGCTGGTCCAGCTCCGAGATCGCGAGCCCGAGGTCAGTGCCGCCATGCTCCACGGGGCCTGGATCCAGCTCGTGGCGGGGGCTGCACTCTTCGTGCTGGACGAGGCCGCACCCGGTCAGACCAGCACGACCCCGCTCGTCTTCCGGGCGGTCATCACCGTGTTCGTAGTCGTCCTGGTGGTGGCGAATCGCAAGTACGCCTCGATCCCGCGGGGGTTGTGGCTGTTGATCGGTGTCCTGGCGCTCGCGAACACCGGAATCGCGGTCCTGTGGCAGTAGGGTCGAGCCCACTGGGATCGGCTCAGGTACGGAGGGGAGTCAGATGAGGCTTTCGGCGCGCGTCGACTACGCCCTGAGGGCGATGTCCGAGCTGGCGGCCGCCGATGCCCCGCGTACGGTCGAGCAGCTCTCGGGCGCCCAGCAGATCCCCAACAAATACCTGGAGAGCATTCTCGGCGAGCTGCGCCGGGGCGGACTGCTCCGCAGCCAGCGCGGACCCGACGGCGGCTACCGGCTCGCGCGGACCGCCGGTGAGATCAGCATTGCCGACGTGATCAGGGCTTTGGACGGCGAGCTGGCCAACGTGCGCGGTAGTCGACCCGAAAACCTGGAGTACTCCGGGGCCGCCGCTCCGCTGCAGGCCGTCTGGATCGCTCTCCGGGCGTCCGAGCGGACGATTTTGGAGGGCGTCACGCTGGCCCACGTCGCCCAGGGGAAGATGCCCCCGCTGGTCGAGACCCTGGTGGCCAACCCCTCCGCGTGGGCCTGACCCACTCTTCGGCTCCGCCCTGTCCACATCATGGACCGCCGTTTCGCATTTCGAGACGCAACTTCCAAGCCTGTCGCTTCCCTGGGTATCGTTCTCTTTAATTCCTAGTAAGTCGCTAGGCAATAAGTCTTGATCGGAATCCCCAATGCGTAAACTCATTGTCCTCGCTGTGGTCGGTCTGGCCGCCCAGCTCGTCGACGGCAGCCTCGGGATGGGCTACGGAGTGACCTCGTCGACGCTGCTGGTGGTGCTGGCCGGGTTGACCCCCGCCGCAGCCTCGGCGTCCGTGCACTTCAGTGAGCTCGGTACGAACCTCGCCTCCGGTGTGTCGCACTGGAAGCTGAAGAACGTCGACTGGCGCGTCGTCGGTCGGATCGCAGGACCCGGGGCGGTCGGTGCCTTCCTCGGGGCGACCGTGCTCTCGAAGCTGTCGACCGAGGCTGCCGCGCCGGTGATGGCGATCATCCTGGCGCTGCTGGGCCTTTACATCATCACCCGGTTCATCGTCGGCATCCGTCCGCGGATCAAGCGGCAGCTGACGATCAAGTTCCTGGCTCCGCTCGGCATCTTCGCCGGCTTCATCGACGCCACGGGTGGCGGTGGCTGGGGTCCGGTCGCGACCCCGGCTCTGCTGGCCGACGGTCGGATGGAGCCGCGCAAGGTGATCGGCTCGATCGACACCGCAGAGTTCGCGGTCAGCGCAGCCGCGAGCCTGGGGTTCCTGATCGGTCTGGGTGCCGCGGGCATCAACTGGGGCTTCGCGCTCGCGCTGCTCGTCGGCGGCCTCATTGCGGCCCCGCTGGCGGCGTACCTGGTCAAGGTCGCCCCGACGCACCTGCTCGGCGTGGCCGTCGGCGGCATGATCCTGCTGACCAACTCCCGCACCCTGCTCAAGACCGCGGATGCTCCTGACCCGGCCCGCTTCGCGGTCTACGGCGCCATCCTGGTGCTGACCATCGTGGGTCTCTACGTCGCTCAGCTCCGCGCTCGGCGTAGGAACGCGGCGGCGGCCCTCGAGTCGGAGTCCGTCTCCGCCTGACCGTAAGCCTTCGTGGCGGCGGGGCGTACGGCTCCGTCGCCGGTCAGAGCAGCGGTCGGAACGGTGTCAGCACGGTTTCGGAGAACTTGACCATGGCGTGCCGCCGCTGCCACTCCGCCCAGGTCAGCTCCACCGTGTTGGAGGAGTCCATCGCGAAGATCTCTTCCAGCTGGGCTGCGACGTCGGGGTTGAACACCTCCATGTTGATCTCGTAGTTGCCCAGCAGGCTGAGCCGGTCGATGTTGGCCGTACCGATGGTGGACCACTGGCCGTCGATCGTGGCGGTCTTGGCGTGCACCATGGCGCCCTGGAAGAGGAAGAGCCGTACGCCGGCCCGCAGCAGCGTGCCGTAGAACCCCCGGGACAGCCAGTCCGCCACGATGTGGTTCGACTCCGCCGGGATGATGATGCGGACGTCGACTCCCCGCCGGGCGGCCCGGACCAGGGCGCTCAACATGTCCTGGTCGGGAATCAAGTAGGCGTGGGTGAGGTAGACGTGGTGCGAGGCGCGGTCGATGGCCTCGAGGTACATGCCGCGGATCGGGTAGACCATGTTGCGCGGGATGTTGCGGTGGATCCGGATCTCCGGCTGCCACGTACGACTCCCGAAGTCGGGCAGCGCAGCGCGCCGCCGGCCGGTGAACAGGTTCCAGTAGTCGATGAAGGCGTTCTGCACGTCCCAGACGATGTCGCCGGTCAGCCGGGCGTGGGTGTCACGCCAGTCGGTCGCGTACAGGTTGCCGATGTTGTAGCCGCCGATGAACGCCACCACATCGTCGATGACGAGCAGTTTGCGATGGTCCCGGCCGCTGTTGCGGGGAAACCGGAAGCCGGAGGCGATCATCGGGTGTCGGCGGACGGCGACGTTGGCCGGGAACTTGAAGAAGCTGGGCGGGACGACCAGGTTGGCGAACTGGTCGAAGACCACGTAGACCTTGACGCCCCGGTTGGCGGCGTCGATCAGGGCCTGCTTGAAGGTCTGCCCGACCTCGTCACCCTTCCAGATGAAGCTCTCGAAGAAGACTCGGGACTTGGCCTGGCGGATCGCGTCCAGCATGTCCTTGTAGAGGTCCTCGCCGTAGGTGTACACGGTCACCTCCGAGGACCCGGCGGTCACCGAGCGGGGGGGCACGCGAGGGAAGACGGCGGGCTTGCGATGCCGCTTGCGCCGGTAGTCGACCCCCACCAGGGTGAGCAGGGTCGCACCCTGCACGGCCGCGATGATCATCACGACCCGCTTGACGATCGTTCGCATCCGGATCCGCCTCAACCACATGCCCCCAATTTACGCGCGACCTCCGACAACTCCGGCCGAGCAGGCCGACTCCTGCCCGGCGAGGCACGGCAGGCATTGTCGGAGGCCGCGTCTAAGGTGAGCACGACATGACCAGCACAGCCCAGTTCCCGTCCCCGTCGAGCCCGCAGCAGGAGTTCGGAGTGGTCGACATGCCGCGTACGCCACGCAGCACCGCGCCTGCCCGGATGACCCCGGAGCAGTTGCTCGAGGGGCTCAACCCGCCCCAGCGAGAGGCAGTGCTGCACGAGGGTGCCCCGGTGCTGGTCGTCGCGGGCGCGGGCTCGGGCAAGACCCGGGTGCTGACCCGGCGTATCGCGTACCTGGTGTCGGAGCGTCGGGTGCACCCTGGCGCGATCCTGGCCATCACCTTCACCAACAAGGCGGCGGCTGAGATGCGCGGCCGGGTCACCGAGCTGGTGGGCAACCGCGCGAGGCTGATGTGGGTCTCGACGTTCCACTCGGCGTGCGTCCGGATCCTGCGCTCCGAGATCGGCCGCTTCAACATCTCCCGCACCTTCTCCATCTACGACGACGCGGACTCCAAGCGGTTGATGTCGCTGGTCGCCCAAGACCTGGATCTGGACGCCAAGCAGTTCCCGGTCCGGGCGATCATGAACTGGGTCTCGAACTGCAAGAACGACCTGGTCGACCACGAGTCGGCCGGCGGGCGGGCCACCAACCCGATCGAGGAGTCCTACGCCGAGGCGTACAAGGAATACCAGCGCAGGCTGACCCAGGCCAACGCCCTCGACTTCGACGACCTGATCATGACCACGGTGCACCTGCTGCAGGCGTTCCCCGACCTGCGCGAGCAGTACCGGCGTCGCTTCCGCCACGTCCTGGTCGACGAGTACCAGGACACCAACCACGCTCAGTACGTGCTGGTCCGTGAGCTGTGCTCGGCCGACGTCGAGACCGCTCCCGGCTCCGTCACCGTCGCACCACCCGAGCTGATGGTCGTCGGTGACTCCGACCAGTCGATCTACGCCTTCCGCGGGGCGACGATCCGCAACATCAACGACTTCGAGGACGACTTCCCCGGTGCCAGCGTGATCATGCTGGAGCAGAACTACCGCTCGACCCAGACCATCCTGAGCGCAGCCAATGCGGTGATCACCCAGAACGTTGCGCGCAAGCCCAAGAACCTCTGGTCCGACGCCGGGGACGGCGAGCCCATCGTGGGCTACGTCGCGGACACCGAGCACGACGAGGCGCAGTTCGTGGCCGGTGAGATCGCCCGGCTGCGGGACGCCGACCAGGGTCGCTACGGCGACGCCGCGGTCTTCTACCGGACCAACGCCCAGTCGCGGCCCTTCGAAGAGGTCTTCATCCGGGTCGGGCTGCCGTACAAGGTCGTGGGTGGGGTTCGTTTCTACGAGCGCCGCGAGGTCCGCGACGCGATCAGCTACCTGCGGGCCATCGCCAACCGGACCGACGACGTCTCGCTGCGCCGGATCCTCAACGTGCCCAAGCGAGGCATCGGCGACCGGGCCGAGGCCGCCGTCGCCGAGCTCGCCAACCGGGAGCGGATCAGCTTCGGCGACGCCCTCCGCCGGGTCGACGAGATCCACGGTCTGGCCACCCGGTCGGCGAACCAGCTGCGCTGGTTCGCAGCGCTGATGGACGAGCACGAGGCCATGGTCGCGGCCGATGCACCGGCCGACGCGATCCTGACCAGCGTCTTGGAGAAGTCGGGTTACCTCGCCGAGCTGCAGGACAGCGCCGACCCGCAGGACCAGACCCGGCTGGAGAACCTGGTCGAGCTGGTCGAGGTCGCTCGGGAGTTCGTCATCGGGATCGGCGCCGAGCAGGACGGTTTCGTCGAGTTCGAGATCGATCCCGAGGTGGGCACCCTGTTCGAGCAGCCCGCGTCGGCCACTCCGGATCTCGACCCCGAGCTGGATCTGGCGGCTGCCGCGCCGGAGGCCGACGCTTCCCTCGGATCCTTCCTGGAGCGGGTTGCCCTGGTGGCCGACTCGGATCAGATCCCGACCGAGCCGGGTGCCGAGGACGTCGGGGTCGTGACCCTGATGACCCTGCACACGGCCAAGGGTCTGGAGTTCGACACCGTCTTCCTGACCGGCTGCGAGGACGCCGTGTTCCCGCACCAGCGGGCGCTGAACGACCCCTCCGAGCTCGCGGAGGAGCGCCGGCTGGCGTACATCGGCATCACCCGGGCGCGGAAGCGGCTGTACCTCTCCCGCTCCATCGTCCGGGCCGCGTGGGGAGCACCGCAGCACAACCCGCCCAGCCGGTTCCTGGACGAGATCCCGTCTCGCCTGGTCGACTGGCGGCGTACGGAGCGAGCGGTGACCAGCTGGCGGAACACCTCAGCCACGAGCTCCAACCAGGCGTGGCGCAACACGGTCGGCTACGGCTCGAGCAAGCCCAAGATCCGGGTCGTCCCGACCCTGGTCGCCGGTGACCGGGTGCTGCACACCACGTTCGGGATGGGCAAGGTCATCGCCACCTCGGGGGCGGGCGACGACACGAAGGCTGACGTCGACTTCGGTTCGTCCGGGCTGAAGCGGCTCTCGTTGCGCCACGCACCGCTGGAGAAGCTGTAGACCGGGGAAGGCCCGAGAACGAAACATCGGCCGGCCCCCGGAGTGCGGGAGCCGACCGATGGGTCAGGACGTGATCAGGGCCGGAGGCCGTGAGCGTTCAGCCAGGCGACCGGGTTGACGGCGCGGTAGACGTCACCAGGGGTGACACCCGCCGGGTAGACCTCGAAGTGCACGTGCGGTCCGAAGGTCCGACCGGTCATCCCGATCGCGCCCACGACCTGGCAGGCCGAGACCGTCTGACCGACGCGGACGGAGACCGTCGACATGTGGGCCATCAGGGTCTGGGTGCCGTCGGAGTACTTGATGGTGACGTAGTTGCCGGCCCAACCACTCGCTGAGCCCAGTCCGGCGTTCGTGACGACCCCGGCGGCGGGGGCGTGCAGCGGCGTACCGATGGGATCTGAGAAGTCGAAACCGGTGTGGTAGCGAGACCAGGACCCGGTCTGACCGAAGCGGGCCGCGATGCGGTACGCACCCGTGATCGGCATGCAGCTCTTCCCGCCCGAGGCGACCGGGGCGGTGGTGTCGGGCGCAGTGCCGGTGCCGGCCGCAGCAGTCTTGCCGTCGGAGAGGAGCTTGGCCTTCTTGCTCGTGGCGGAGGAGTCGGACTCCAGGGCCTTCTCGCGGGCGTCGGCGGCCTTCTCCTTGGCGCTCTGGTCGGCGTCCGCGTCGGCCTTGTTCAGTTCCTCGGCGCGCTGGTCGGCGAGGCTCTTCACCTTGGCCGGATCGAGCGCAGCGCGCGTGGTGTCGCGGCTGGTGGAAGCGGCCCGGTCGCCCGTGGCCTGGGTGGTGACGGTGGTGGGCTCCGTGGTGGTGGTCTGCTGAGCGGCGCCCGTCAGCATGACGGATCCAGCTACGCCGAGACCGAGCAAGGAAACGGCGAGGGCGGCAACCCCGTGTTGGAGCCAGCCCTTCTTGTCTTCCTTGATGTCCTCAATCAGCGCGCGACGCGCAAGCGCGTTCTGCGACTCTGATGCGTTGGGCACTCAAGATCTCCTCGGATGGCTGCTGGGTCAAGTCGTGCCCCCGGGCAGGGGAGTATCGGTGCAGTCCCCCGGTGGGAGCCCTCAGAGCAGTTGCTCGTCGGTGACTCTGTCCAGAACCATAACGGATGAGTAACAGAGGACAAAAACGGTGAGGGACCACCTCGCTGGGTGGTATCACCGCTTGTGATCCAGATCTCGAAACCGCTCCTGATTAGGACTAACGCGTTTGGACACCGTTGTCACGAAGCCAGCCCTGGGGGTCTACGGCTTTGTAGACGTCGCCATACCTGACCCCGACCGGGTAGAGCTCGAAGTGCAGGTGGGCGCCGAAAGCCCGGCCGGTCTGCCCGACGTAGCCGATGACCTGGCCCGCCTGCACGGTCTGTCCGGCACGCACCGCCATCGAGGACATGTGCGACGACATGGTGGTCTTGCCGTCGGCGTGACGGATCGCGACGTGGTTGCCGGCCCAGTCGCCGGTGTTGCCGGCGTAGAGCACCAGACCCGCCTTCACCGCTCGGATGGGGGTGCCGTACGACGCTCGGAAGTCGAGACCGGTGTGATAGCTCGACCACAGGCCACGCTGGCCGAAGTGCGCTCCGATGACCGCTCCGGGCACGGGCGAGACGCCCCCGCCGGTGGTGGGAACCACGGCCGCCGTCAGTGTCGGGTCATTCGGGTCGGCGGCCTCAGCCGCCGCTCGAGCGTTCGCTGCGGCGACCCGGGCCGCCACGGCCTTGCGGAGGTTCTCCGCGGCCAACTGGGTGGCGGTGGTGCGACGGGCCTGTTCGGCGGCCGAGAGACTCTGCTCGCGCGCGTTGCTGCTCTGGGTGCGGGCCGAGCGCGTGACGTCCTCTGCGGTTTTCGCCAGGGCCTCGGCCCGCTGTGCGGCCTGCTCACGGGCCAGGGCCTCCCGGAGGCCAGCGCTCCGGTTGGACTGAGCGACGGCGAGATCCCGTCGGTCGAAGGCGCTGAGCGCTGGGTCAGCAGGCGTGGAGGTGGACTTCTGCACGTCCGACCGGGTCGCCGGGACCGAAGCGGTCGTGGTCGGTGGTCCAGCGATGGTGTCCTGGGCCGGCGAGGTCAGGGTGACCGATCCGGCGATGGCGAGCCCGAGGGCGGAGATCGCGAGCGCCGCGAGGCCGTGCGACAGCCAGCCTCGGCGATCGGCCGACTCGCCGTCAGCGTCCTCGACGCGACGGTGAGCAGCGATCGGCGACTGCGACGCCACGAAACGCTCTCCTCATCCTTCGTGTTGCGGGCCGACAGCCCGAGAACACGAATCCACCACACATCTGGTCCGACGAAGCCACGGCGTGCGCAGCCTCACATCCAGGAGGGGGAAGTCTGCCTAGATGATGCACGTCACCCCGAGGCCCGTCGATATGTGACGAAGATAACGGACTGGTAACGCAAGCTCAACCGTTTTCACCGAATCCGGACGAACACATGAATCTTAGTCGGCGTCCGAGGGCACCGCGGTCCCATTTGGATCAAGTTCTCGCAACGCACTGGCGATCTGGAAGGCGATGCCTCCGTTGTGCGGCATCGACATGTGGCCCACGCCACGCACGGCGACGTTGCGGACATTCAGGTCCGGGTGTTCGAGCCGGGCGTTGCGGTGCGGTACGACGAGGTGGTCCAGGTCGCTGTGGAAAGCGATGAACCGGGTACGGCAGTCCGGCGCCGGTTCGGCGAGCTCGCGGATCACCCCTGAGCCAGGGGTGAGCTGGCGTACGAGGGGAAGGAACGGGGCGGCCCGGGCGAGTGTGGTGCCGTGGTGGGGGCTACCGAGCGTGACGAGCGTGTGGACGAACGCGTCGCCGCCGAGTCGCTGGACGTAATAGCGCGCGATCAGTCCGCCGAGGCTGTGCCCGATCACGTGGATCTGCTCGTAGCCGGTGTTGGCCGCCACCTTCTCGATCGCGTCACCGAGCGCCTCGGATGCCGCCCGCACGTCTCGGGTCAAGACGCCGTAGTCGTAGCTGGACACGGTCTGGAACCCGCGCCGGCGGAGGGTGCGGTCCATCACGGTGAAGATCGAATGGTTGTCGACGATGCCGTGCACGAGCAGGATCGGTGTGTTCGCGGCGTCGACCCCGTGGTGAACCATGCCGCGCTGCTCGGGGGTCAGACCGTCGAGGTCGTGGCGCGCCAGCTTCTCCAGCGACTCCGGCCGAAGACCAAGCGGATACATCAGCACGTGAGCGGTCAGCCAGCCTGCTTCCGCGAAGATTCCCGACGCGAGGCGAGGAGCTTGGCGCGCAAGTGCGCCAGGGAGGGCGGCGAGCGCTGATATCCGCATCAGCCCACGTTACTCCCCGGTAACCACGGCCGCGGGGAAGCGCGCGAGTAGGCTGCCGATCGTGGATTCGGACAAGAGCTCCACCCCGGCTGCCCCCCTTCGCATCGTGGTGGCCAAGCCGGGGCTGGACGGTCACGACCGTGGCGCCAAAGTGGTCGCACGCGCCCTCCGGGACGCCGGTATGGAGGTCATCTACACCGGCCTGCACCAGACTCCGGAGCAGATCGTGTCCACCGCGATCGCCGAGGACGCCGACGCGATCGGGCTGTCGGTGCTGTCCGGAGCGCACATGACCCTGTTCACGAGGGTGATGGAGCTGCTCGAAGCGTCCGACGCCGGCGACATCATGGTCTTCGGCGGCGGCATCATCCCGGCCGCGGATCGCGCTCCCTTGGCCGAGCTCGGTGTGGCCCAGGTCTTCACCCCGGGGGCGACGATGGCCGACATCGTGGCCTGGGTGCGGACGCATGTCGGTGAGCCCACCCGCGATGCTGGTCAGGACGCCGACCACTAGGCTCATGCGTGGTCTGCCCAGCGGCACACCGTCCGCCGGGTCGCGCACCACCAGCTGCGCTGCTCGGCGTCCAGCAACGTCGGGCGAGTGCGATCAGCGCACTCGCGCAGCCAGGAGGCAAGTGTGGATCTGTACGAGTACCAGGCGCGCGACATGTTCGAGGCACACGGAGTTCCCGTCCTTCGAGGCATCACGGCCACCACGGCGGAACAGGCGAAGGCCGCAGCGGCCGAGCTGGGTACGCCGGTCGTGGTCGTGAAGGCCCAGGTCAAGACCGGTGGTCGAGGCAAAGCCGGCGGCGTGAAGATCGCCAAGAGCCCCGACGAGGCTGCAGCGCGAGCCGAGGAGATCCTCGGGCTCGACATCAAGGGCCACGTCGTGCAAACGATCATGATCGCCGAGGGCGCTGACATCAAGGAGGAGTACTACTTCTCCCTGCTGCTCGACCGGGCCAATCGCCGCTACCTGGCGATGTGCTCGAAGGAGGGCGGCATGGACATCGAGACCCTGGCCGTCGAGCGCCCCGACGCGCTCGCCCGGATCGCGGTCGACCCCAACGTGGGCATCGACCAGGCCAAGGCCGACGAGATCGTCGCCGCCGCCGGGTTCGAGGGTGACGACGCCGTCGAGATCGCCCGGGTGCTGCAGCTGCTCGGGGACGTCTACCAGAAAGAGGACGCGACGCTCGTCGAGGTCAACCCGCTCGTCAAGACGGGAGACGGCAAGATCGTCGCCCTTGACGGCAAGGTGTCCCTGGACGAGAACGCCGAGTTCCGGCACGCCGAGCACGCCGCCCTGGCCGACAAGGCCGCCGAGGACCCGCTGGAGGCGAAGGCCAAGGCCAAGGGCCTCAACTACGTGAAGCTCGACGGTTCCGTCGGCATCATCGGCAACGGCGCGGGGCTCGTGATGAGCACGCTCGACGTGGTCGCGTACGCGGGGGAGGAGTTCTCCGGCGCACCCAAGCCGGCCAACTTCCTCGACATCGGCGGCGGCGCGAGTGCCGAGGTGATGGCCAACGGCCTCGAGATCATCCTCGGCGACGTCCAGGTCAAGAGCGTTTTCGTGAACGTCTTCGGCGGCATCACGGCCTGCGACGCCGTGGCCAACGGGATCGTGCAGGCCTTCGAGCTGCTGGCCAGCCGCGACGAGCACGTGAACAAGCCCCTGGTCGTGCGCCTGGACGGCAACAACGCCGAGCTGGGTCGTCAGATCCTTAGCGACGCGAACCTAGCCGGGCTGGAACAGGTGGACACGATGGACGGTGCGGCCCGCCGGGCCGCCGAGCTGGCTGCGGTCTGAGGAGCGGACACCATGGCAATTTTTCTGAATGCTGATTCCAAGGTCCTGGTCCAGGGCATGACCGGCTCCGAGGGCCGCAAGCACACGGCGCGGATGCTCGCGTCGGGTACGAAGATCGTCGGTGGCGTGACCCCCGGTAAGGGCGGCCAGAAGGTCGAGTTCGACACCGCGTCGGTGCCGGTCTTCAACTCGGTCGGCGAAGCGATGGCGGCCACCGGCGCCAACGTCACCGTCATCTTCGTGCCGGCCAAGTTCACCAAGGGTGCTGTGGTCGAGGCCATCGAGGCCAAGATCCCGCTCGCGGTGGTCATCACCGAGGGCGTGCCGGTCAAGGACGCCGCGGAGTTCTTCGCCCTCTCGCAGGGCTCGAGCACCCGCCTGATCGGCCCGAACTGTCCCGGTCTGATCTCGCCCGGACAGGCCAACGCCGGCATCATCCCGGCTGACATCACCCAGGCCGGCCGCGTCGGTCTGGTGTCGAAGTCGGGCACCCTGACCTACCAGATGATGTACGAGCTGCGGGACTTCGGCTTCTCCTCGGCCGTCGGCATCGGGGGCGACCCGGTCATCGGTACGACCCACATCGACGCCCTGCAGGCGTTCCAGGACGACCCGGACACCGACGCCATCGTGATGATCGGTGAAATCGGCGGCGACGCCGAGGAGCGTGCGGCCGAGTTCATCAAGGAGCACGTGACCAAGCCGGTCGTCGGCTACGTCGCCGGCTTCACCGCTCCGGAGGGCAAGACCATGGGCCACGCCGGCGCCATCGTGTCCGGTTCCTCGGGCACCGCGGCCGCGAAGAAGGAAGCCCTCGAGGCGGCCGGGGTCAAGGTCGGCAAGACGCCGAGCGAGACCGCGGAGCTGATGCGGGAGATCATGAAGGCGCTCTGACGCGCTGAGACATCGGCAGGTTGGCCACCTCGGCCGTGGCCAACCTGCCGACTCATTGAAGGAGTCTTGATGGTCTGGGTGACGCGCGGGTCGAGGGTGACCTACGAGAACGCCTGGATCCGGGTGCGGGAGGACGACGTCCTCCGTCCCGATGGCGAACCCGGCATCTACGGGGTGATGGAGCTTCGAGCGCCGGCGGTGTTCGTGGTGCCGGTGACCGAGGCCGGCGAGGTGGTCATGGTGACCCTGGACCGGTACGCCACCGGCCGCTCCTCGATCGAGATCCCGGCGGGCGGCTCGGAGTCCGATGACCTGCTGGAGGCCGCACGCCGCGAACTGCGCGAGGAGACCGGCTTCGCGGCCGACCACTGGCAGGACCTGGGCGAGGTCTTCTCGCTGAACGGCGTCGCCGACGCCCCGGGGCGCGTCTTCCTGGCCACCGGTCTGCATCCGGTCGACGGCGCCGAGCAGGAGGCCGAAGGCATCACGGCATGCCGGTCCGTGCCGTTCGAGGAGCTGTCCACGATGATCGCCGACGGAACCATCACCGACGGCGAGACACTGGCCGCGCTGCTGAAGGCCCTGGTCGCGATCGGCACCAGGCCCGACCTCGTCAGTTGACCTGCGTGGTCCGTTCGCCCGCGCGTACGGCCACCGTGTTCCACTGACCGTCGGTGAAGTCGAAGCCGTCCTGGGGGTTCAAGAAGGTATAGGCCACCTTGGTCCCCGCGGAGACGATGCCGACCCGATACTTCTTGTTGCCTTCGGTCGACTTCTGCGTGACCTCGAAGGTCCAGCCCGAGACGTCGGTCTTCTGGGCGCCCGTCCCGGTGACCTTCTTCGCGTCGCCGACCTCGGCGGTGAGCTTGCGCTTGGCGCAGGTCCCCATGTCGGCCTTGATCTTGTCGACCAGCTTGTCGGCGGCGCTCGCGTCCTTCATGGTCACCACGATGTCGTTCAGACCGAAGAAGCTGCCCGAGTCCTGCAGCAGGTAGATCCTCGACGTGGTCGCCTCGGTGGACAGGGTCGACCAGTTGACCGTCTCGCACCCGGAACCCACGAAGTCGTCCTTCGGGAGCTCCGGCGGGATGGTCACCCAGGCTAGTGGGGTCTTGCCGGCCGGCGGCAGGTCACCCGTGGCCAGGAAGCCGGGCTCGTCACCCCCGATCGGAGGCGGTCCGTCCTTGACCGAGACGCTCTCGCCGCAGGCGCCCGCGGCGGCGGCGCACTCCCGATCGGTGACCGCGGCGGCGGCCTTGGCGACGTTGGTGGTGGCGATCGCGTCGTCCGGCTGGCTGGCGTCGATGATGTTCAGCACCCGACCGGTCCGGTTCACCACGATCGTGTGCTGCTGGGTCTTGCCGTCGGCGACGGTGGCGATCACCACCCCCACCGCCTGGTCGCCGACTCCGGTCACGGCCTTGCCCTCGACGATGTAGGAGCCGACAACGGCGCAACCCCCGAGGGTCTTGGTCGCGATGGCGTACGCCTGAACGGCTTCCTCGGGTGAGGCGTACGAGGTGGCCTGGTGCAGCAGGCCCGGCGCGTTCTTACCGGTGCTGCTGAGCAGCCGGAGGATCTTCTGCTGCGGGGTCGGCTGGCCTTCTACGGCGTCCGTGCCGAAGCAGGCGGCCTGGGATGCGTCCTCGGCCGTGCCCTGATCGGTGCTGGCGACGGTCCAGGTCCGGCTGGAGGCCACGATCTTGCCGTCGGTCGCGCTCAGCATGGAAGTGTCGTCGAGCAGCGCACCGGCCGGTGTGGCGGTGCTTGCGGAAGGGTCGGCGGAGGTTCCGGTCGACGCCGACGGACTCGCGCCGGAGCCGGGGGTGTTGCCTACCCCGATCACGGCGTACCCGATGGCGAGGCCGACCACGACGACAGCCGCCACGCCGCCGATCAGCAGGGCCAGCTTGGTCTTGGAATTCATCGGCTTGCGCTCGTCGTCGTCCAGGTCGCCCAGGTCGTCGATCCGGTCGGCCGCAGGTCCGCGGCGGCTGGGGGTGCGGGGCAGGATCATGGTGGCGTCGTCGTCGTCCGCCGATCGCGTACGGCGGGGGGTGAAGGTGATCGACCGGGGCGGCGTGGTCGGGTCGGAACCCGGTGCCGCGGCCGCTGGGGAGGTCGTCGTGGCGTAACCGCCCTCACCCGGTTCGGCGGCCGGTTCGGTCACCTCATCGCGGTAGAGCGGCTTGGGTCGATCCTCGTCGTCGAACTCGTCCTGCGGCGGGGCCGGAGTGGGCTCAGGTTCGACGATGGCGCGCTTCGGTCGATACTTGTCGGGCTCGGCCTCGGCCATGGATGACGTGCTCCTCGCGGTGGGAAATGCCAGGCGGTTGGGGCTCGCCAGGCGAAGATCAACCAAGACTTTACCTCGCGACGGGCGTGTCTGGCTGATCCGCATGAGTGCCTGGGTGAGCATGGAGGGGCCATGGCCTCACTGCTTTCCCCTCGCCGTCCTGACACCCGCCGCCCCGACCCCGAGGGTCGTGAGCGCGGTGGACTGCGCTTGCGCGTCACCCGGCTGGTGGAGCGCAAAGCCCCCCGGTCCGACGGGGACCTGGCGTCACCGCCCCTCCCGTGGCCTCTCGTCGCGGTGGTCGGTGGGCTGGCCACCGCCGCGATCAGCTGGGTGGCCTGGGTGGGGATCGCCGTCCTCGGTTGGGTGTCGGCCGAGCCGGGCACCTTCGCCGGGGCGACGCTCACCGGGACTGACCTCTGGCTCCTCAGCAACGGGGTGAGCGCCCGGATCGGCTCCATCGCGGTGACCCTCGTGCCCTGGGGAGCCACTGCCGTCGCCGCGTTCGTGCTGTCCCGGTTCGCCGCCTTCGCGGCTCGTCAGGTCAGGCCGGAGCAGACGGCCGGCCCGGGCGTGATCAGCGTCGCGTCCCTCAGCGGATACCTGCTGCCGGTGCTGGTCGTAGCCGTCCTCCGGGGCGAGCCCTGGCAGGCCCCGGCACACTGGGGCGCCGTCATCGTGATCCTGGCCGCGGCCGCTGCCTGGGGCAGCAGCCGGGCGCTGGGTCAGGCCCTGCTGCCGAGCTGGCCGGCCTGGGCCAGGGCTGTGCCCCGTGCCGTGGTGGGGACCCAGGTCGTGATGTTGGCGGCCGGCGCCGCCGTCGTGGCCAGCGGTCTGTGGCTGCACCAGGACCGCGTCGTGGCGTTGAACGAGGCGCTCGACCCGGGAGTGGCCGGCGGCATCGCCCTGCTCGTCGGACAATTGGCGTTCGCGCCCAACCTGTGTGTGTGGGCCGCGTCGTACGCCCTCGGGGCCGGCTTCACCCTGGGTAACGGCTCGGTCGTCGCGCCGGCCGGGAGCGAGATGGGCATCGTGCCCGGCATCCCGGTCTTCGGGGCGTTGCCCGCGGCCGGTCCTGGCGGCACGCTTCTGCTGTGGTGGCTGGCCGCCGGGGTGCTGGCCGGCGTCGTGGCTGCGCTGCTGGTCGTACGCGCTCGGCCGGATGCTCGCTTCGACGAGACGAGCCTCGTCGGTGGGCTCGCCGGACTCGTCGGCGGACTGACCTTCGTCGGACTGGCCTGGGCAGCCAGCGGCGATCTCGGTGCCCTGCGGCTGGCCGGTCTCGGCCCCCGTCTGCTGCCGGTGCTGGTGATGTCGGTGACCACGATGGGGCTGGCCGGCATGATCACCGGGTTGTTGATGGGTCTGCTGCGGCTCCGCCGTCGCTCCTGAGGTTTGGGCCGCGCACCTTCCCCCCACTTGTCCGAGGTCCCGCCCGTCATAGGTGGGGGGACCTCGGACAAGTGGGGGTAAGGCTCGGGCGGGCCATCCGCGTTCGGGACCGACGCGCCGATCTCGGTAGGGTGAAGCCCGTGCCCGCCCGTCTCGTCGTCCTGATCTCGGGCACGGGCACCCTCTTGCAGGCGCTCATCGATGCTGCCACCGACCCGGCGTACGGGGTCGAGATCGTCGCAGTCGGTTCGGATCGTCCCGGGGTGGCCGGGCTGGAGCGAGCCGAGGCCGCCAGGATCCCGACGTTTGTCCACCCCTTGACCACCGGCCTCGAGCGGTCCGGCTGGGACGCTGCCCTGACGGAGCTCGTGGCGGCGTACGAGCCCGACCTGGTCGTCAGCGCGGGGTTCATGAAGCTCGTCGGGGAGTCGTTCCTGGCGGTCTTCGG
The DNA here is from genome assembly GCA_036524735.1 of Propionibacteriaceae bacterium. GTDB lineage: Bacteria > Actinomycetota > Actinomycetes > Propionibacteriales > Propionibacteriaceae > Microlunatus. The sequence continues at coordinate 2,886 of DATDBS010000103.1, read as the reverse complement.
CGGTCGGACGATCAACACCCATCCCGCGCTGCTGCCCTCGTTCCCTGGGATGCACGGACCGCGCGACGCCCTGGCGTACGGCGTCCGCATCAGCGGGGCGACCGTGTTCCTGGTCGATGCCGGCGTCGACACCGGCGCGATCTTGGACCAGGCCGCCGTACCGGTGGAGCCCGACGACACCACCGAGACGCTGCACGAGCGGATCAAGGTGGCCGAACGCGACCTGTTGGTCGCTACCACCCATCGCCTCGCCACGCAGACGTGGCAGGTCGTGGACCGCAAAGTGCAGTGGACTTGAACGTGCAGTGGACATGAACGCGCAGACGAAGGGTGCAGGCAGATGAGTGAGCTGGACACGAGCGAGGACCGACGGCCGATCACCCGGGCGCTGGTCTCGGTCTACGACAAGACCGGGCTGGTCGAGATGGCCCAGGCGCTGGTCGCGGCTGGGGTCGAGATCGTCTCCACCGGTTCGACCGCGAAGACGATCGCGGCGGCCGGCCTGGCTGTGACCCAGGTCGAGCAGGTCACCGGCTTCGGTGAGTGCCTGGACGGTCGGGTCAAGACGCTGCACCCGTTCATCCACGCCGGACTGCTCGCGGACCTGCGGCTCGAGTCGCACCGGGACCAGCTCGTCGAGCTCGGCATCGCGCCGTTCCAGCTGTTGATCAGCAACCTCTACCCGTTCACCGAGACCGTCGCCTCCGGCGCGAGTGCGGATGAGTGCGTCGAACAGATCGACATCGGCGGCCCGGCCATGGTCCGCGGCTCGGCCAAGAACCACGCCAACATGGCGGTGCTGACCTCGCCCGACCAGTACGCCCAGCTGCAGACGGCTCTCGGAGCCGGTGGTTTCACCCTGGCCGAGCGCCAGCGGCTCGCGGCCGCGGCCTTCGTGCACACGGCGACGTACGACGTGGCGGTGGCCAGTTGGCTCGGCAACGTCGTCACCGACACGAGCGACGGAACCGGATTCCCCGCCTGGGTCGGCGCGACCTGGGACAAGAGCGCGAGCCTGCGGTACGGCGAGAACCCCCACCAGGCGGCCGCGCTCTACCGCAGCGGCGGTCGACCCGGGCTGGCCGGGGCGACCCAGTTGCACGGCAAGGAGATGTCGTACAACAACTTCGTGGACGCCGACGCGGCGCGACGGGCGGCGTACGACTTCGACGGCCCAGCGGTGGCCATCATCAAGCACGCCAACCCGTGCGGGATCGCCGTCGCGACCGACATCGCCGAGGCGCACCGCAAGGCCCACGCCTGCGACCCGGTCTCGGCCTTCGGTGGCGTGATCGCGGCGAACCGGCCGGTCAGCGTGGCCATGGCGACCCAGGTCGCGGAGGTCTTCACCGAGGTGATCCTGGCCCCGGCGTACGAGGACGGTGCGGTCGAGGTGTTGACCGCCAAGAAGAACATCCGCATCCTGATCGTCGAGCCGGGGGAGCGCGGCGGCGCCGAGATCCGTACCATCGACGGCGGACTGTTGATGCAGCAGCGCGACACGGTCGACCACGACCACGACCGCGCGGCCAACTGGCAGCTGGTCACGGGTCGCGCCGCCACGCCCGAGGCGCTGGCGGATCTGGAGTTCGCGTGGCAGGCCTGCCGGGCCGTCAAGTCCAATGCCATCCTGCTCGCGCACGACGGGGCCTCGGTGGGCGTCGGCATGGGCCAGGTGAACCGGGTCGACTCCTGCAAGCTCGCGGTCGAGCGGGCCGGCGAGCGTGCGACCGGCTCCGTCGCCGCGTCGGACGCCTTCTTCCCGTTCGCGGACGGCCCGCAGATCCTGATCGACGCCGGGGTGGCGGCGATCGTGCAGCCGGGCGGTTCCGTACGCGACGCCGAGGTGGTCGAGGCTTGCGAGCAGGCCGGCGTCACCCTCTACTTCACCGGCGCACGACACTTCTATCACTGACCCAGGTCGATCGACCTCCGAGTAAACCCCGAGACGGAAGAGACCGATGACGGCACAGATCCTCGACGGCAAGGCCCTGGCGGCCACCATCAAGGCCGAGCTCAAGGAGCGGGTGTCCGCACTCGCCGAGCGCGGCATCGTCCCAGGCCTGGGCACCGTACTGGTCGGCGACGACCCCGGCAGCCACTCCTACGTCGCGGGCAAGCACCGTGACTGCGCCCAGGTCGGGATCGCCTCCCTGCAGGTGGAGCTGCCGGCATCGACGACAGCAGCCGAGCTCCAGGCGCGGATCAGCGAGTTGAACGCCGACTCGGCCTGCACCGGCTACATCGTCCAGCTGCCGCTGCCCGGCAGTCTGGACGACAACTGGGCCTTGGGGCTGGTCGACCCGGACAAGGACGCCGACGGCCTGCACCCCATCAACCTGGGCCGACTCGTGCTGGGTGAGGACGGACCGCTGCCGTGTACGCCGCGGGGGATCGTCGAGCTGCTGCGGCGGAACGGGATCGCGCTGTCCGGGGCTGAGGTCTGCGTGATCGGGCGCGGTACGACGGTCGGCCGACCGCTCGGGCTGCTGCTGACCCGCAAGAGCGAGAACGCGACCGTGACCTTGTGCCACACCGGCACCGTCGACGTCGCCGAGCACACCCGCCGCGCGGACATCGTGATCGCCGCGGCCGGTCGGCCCGGGCTCATCACCGCCGACATGGTCAAGCCCGGCGCCGTCTGCGTGGACGTGGGTATCACGCGTACCGAGTCGGGGCTGGTCGGCGACCTCGACCCCAGTGTCCGGGAGGTCGCCTCCTGGGTCGCCCCGATGCCCGGCGGCGTCGGACCCATGACCCGCGCCATGTTGCTGAGCAACGTGGTCGAGCGCGCCGAGCGCCAGGCCTCGTGAACTGCGCCGCCCCGGGCGCAGGCCTGGGGGTGCCGGTTTCGCAGGTATACCTGCGATGTCTTCGCTTTACCCG
>DATDBS010000102.1:0-3915 GCA_036524735.1 Propionibacteriaceae bacterium | reverse complement strand
CGGGCTCAGGGCGCGTACGAGCGAGGCCTTCGACGGGCTCAGGGCGCGTACGGGCGAGGCCTTCGACAGGGCGCGTACGGCCGGGCCTTGGCGGCTCAGGAAGCGGTCAGAGGGAGGCGTCCATCACGAGGGTGCCGGCTTGGTCGGTGACCATCAGGGCGGTGGCGCGGTCGATCGGGAGGGCGGCGTTCACGCTGCAGCGCACCGGTCTGGAGCCCGTCCCGAGAAAGCTGCCGGCGCCAACCCGGGAGCCGTCGTCGCGGACGAAGGTGACGGTGTAGCTGCCGCCGTCGGTCAGGCCGGTCGCCTGCAGCTTCAGCTCGGTGCCCCAGGTGTGCTTGACCAGACCCGCGTTGGCGGCGATGCCGGGTAGGTCCACCTGCAGCGCGACGGCGATGACGGGCGGATCGTTGCGCGGTCCGTTGTACCAGCTGCCGACCGCGAACGCCACGCCGACCGAGGCGGCGACGAGCACCGCGCCACCGGCTCGCCGCAGCCGCGAACGACGAGCAGCGGCCCGGCGTCGGGAGTCCACGGCGCGCAGCACCTGGTCGCCCAGCTCGGCGGGAGGAACAGGACTGCCGACGAGCGAGTGGTCGAGGCTGCCCAGAGCCGTGGCCACCGGGCGCAGGCTCTCCACCTCGGCTCGGCACTCAGCGCACCCTGCGAGGTGATCGCGTACGAGGGTGCGGTCGGTCTCGCCGAGCTGGTCGAGCACGAAGGCTCCCAGCATCTCGCGCACCTCGCGGTGGTCCTCAGCGTTCACAGCGACACCCCCATCTTGTCCATCGTGCTTCGCAACGCCTTCAAGGCGTAGAACATCCGACTGCGCAGCGTCCCCGGTGAGACCCCGCACTCCACGGCCAGCTCTTCATAGCTGCGTCCGCGCAGGTAGGTCTCCACGATGACCTCGCGATGAGCCGGACTGAGCCGGTCCAACGCGTCGGCGACGACAGCCCGGTCCAGCACGCCTTCGCTTGCGTCGACCACCGGCGCCAACCGGGCGGTCAGATCGGTCTCATCGTTCGCGACCTGGGCGTACGAGGCCTTGCTCCGACGCCGGTGCAGGTCGATCATCACGTTGCGGGCGATGGCGAACAACCAGACGCGCAGACTGGCCAGGCTCGGGTCGTAGTGATGCGCTGACTGCCAGGCCCGCAGGAAGGTCTCCTGGACCGCGTCCTGCGCCAGGCCGGAGTCACCGAGCCCGCGGAACGCGAACCGGTAGATCTCGGGACCATGAGCGGCGTACGCCTCTCGCAGCCCGGTGTCGCCGGACAAGTCACCCACCCGTTGCACGGCCACGCACCTCCTTGGGCTTGGACGGCCTCGGGAGTGTGTACGCGACCCGGCGCGACCGTGTTCACCTCAATTCGGAGCGGCACCCGTCCTGGTTCGGGTGTGCGCTGTCATCGGTCCGTAAGGCGCTTTTTCGGCCCCCGCGCCTGAGACTGAGGTCATGCCCACACAGCCCCTTTTCGGGAGTCGACCGACCTGGTGGCCGCACTTCTCGAGCACCGTGCGGTCGACGGCGCTGACCGCGCGGGTGGGTCGAGCGCTGGGCATCGCCATCGGCGTCTGCTTCGTGACCGGGCTGCTCAGCCACTACCAGTACCAGCCGTGGTCGTGGCTCCCCCAGCCCGCCAGTCCGGTCTGGGGTTTCCGGCTGACCCAGGGCATCCACGTGGCGACGGGCACCGCCGCCATCCCGCTGGTCCTGGTCAAGCTGTGGACCGTCTACCCCAACCTGTTCCGGTGGCCGCCGGTCCGCTCGCTCAAGCACGCCGTCGAGCGCGGTACGGTCGCGCTCCTGGTCGGGGCGACGCTGGTCCAGCTCAGCACCGGCTTTTTCAACGCCTTGAACTGGTACCCGTTCCGGTGGGACTTCGTCGCCGTGCACCGGTTCCTGGCCTACGTCGTGGTGGGCTCGATCCTGCTGCACATCGCGGTCAAGCTGCCGGACATCGTGTACGGGCTGCAGACGAAGGTCGCCGACGGTGACGTGCTGACCGAGATCCCGTGGAGCGAGAACCCCGACGCGCACAGCAACGCCGGCGATCTCCCAGCCCCGGTCACCCCGGGCCTGTCGCGCCGAGGGGTGCTGACCGCGGCCGGTGCGGGCATCGGGGTCGTGGTCGTCACCTCGGTCGGCCAGACGCTCACCCCGCTCGAACCCCTCGGGCTGCTGGCGATCCGGCAGGGCCGGAAAGGACCGCAGGGCGTGCCGGTGAACCGTACGGCGGAGCAGGCCGCGGTCATCGCGTTGGCCACGGCGACCGACTGGGCCCTCCAGGTCACCGGACCCCAGCCGTACGACCTGAGCGTGGCCGACGTGGAGGCGATGGCCGAGCACGAGGCCCGCTTCCCCATCAACTGCGTGGAGGGCTGGAGCGTCGGGGCGAACTGGCGCGGGCTCAAGCTCTTGGACGTGGTGGTTCGAGCCGGCGGTACGGCTGACTCGAGGGTCTGGCTGCACTCGCTCGAACCGGCCGGGGTGTTCAACAACTCCTATGTGGAGGGCCCCCAGCTGTCCAAGGCGTTGCTCGCGACCCATCTGAACGGCCAACGCCTGGACATCGACCACGGCTACCCACTGCGGTTGATCGCCCCGAACCGGGCCGGGGTCCTGAACACCAAGTGGCTGGCCCGGATCGAGGTGCTCTGATGCTGCAGTGGCGGATCATCCTGGCCATCGCCGGCGGTCTGCTCGGTCTGTTCGGGGTCTTCCGACTGCTCACCGAGATCCCGTTCTCCAGCCTGGTGCTGGTGGCGATCTGGCTGGCGGCGGCCATCGTCATCCACGACGGCCTGCTCTCCCCTGCGGTCGTCGGTCTCGGGTGGTTCCTCACCCGGGTCGTGCCGCCGCGGGCCCGCCGCTATCTCCAGGCCGCCTTGATCATGGGCGGGATCGTGACCGTGATCGCCGTACCGATGATCTATCTGCGCGGCAGCCAACCGGCCGTCAAGGCGCTCCTGCTGCAGAACTACGGCGCCAACCTCGCGCTGATCCTGGGCCTGATCGCCGTCGGGACCCTGGTGGCGTACGCGATCAAGGTCGCGCGTGACCGTCGAGCGACCCGGGAGACCGAAGACGCCGAGATCTGACCCAGAAAACCCTCACTCCACCCATCGGAGCTGACGGGTGGAGTGAGGGTTCCCCACGTTCACGTGGGGAACCGGCACAAAGCGCGGGGAACGCTGGCCGGTTCGGGGAGGGGCCAGGGGAGGGCCCGGACGGGTCAGGGGATCAGGATCGCCCGGCCTCGAACCCGGCCGCCGTCGAGGTCGTCGATGGCGGTCTGGAAGTCGTCGAGGGCGTACTTGCTGGTGTGCAGCGTGACCTTGCCCTGGGAGGCCAACACCATCAGCTCGACCAGGTCGTTGTAGGAGCCGACCAGGTTGCCGATGAAGTTGATCTCGGTGGAGACGATGTCGATCGTCGGCACGTTGATGTTCTCGCCGTAGCCCACCACGTAGTAGTTGCCGGCCCGCCTCAGCATGGCGACGCCTTCGGCCGTGGCGCCACCCTCACCCACGAAGTCGACGACCGCTTCGGCCCCGTGGCCACCGGTCAGTTCCAGGATCTTCTCGACGTGGCTGCCGTCGGCGACGACGCCGTGGTCGGCCCCGATCTCGGTCGCCAACTGGAGGGCAGCCGGGTTGCGATCGACCACGATCAGAGTCGCGGCAGAGATCGCCTTCATGACCTGGATGCCGATGTGGCCTAGACCGCCGGCTCCGATCATCACGCAGAAGTCCCCGGGGTGCAGGGTCCGGGCGGCCTTGGCGGCGGCGTGGTACGCGGTCAGGCCGGCGTCCGCCAGGGCCGCCACGTCGGCCGGTTCGAGACCCTGGTCGATCTTGACCACGCTGCGGGCGTTCGTCTTCAGGTACTCGGCGTACCCGCCGTTGGTG
>DATDBS010000101.1:0-19737 GCA_036524735.1 Propionibacteriaceae bacterium | reverse complement strand
CAACGTCGGCGCGGTCCAACGGCTGGCGCTCTCCGAGGCCGAGCTGGCCGAGATCGACCGCTACGCCGTGGAGTCCGGCGTGGACTTGTGGGCTACCGCGCGCTCCGCCACTGACTCCTGAGTTCAGCGGGGGCCTAACATAGGGGGCGCGTCGGGGAACCTCCCGGCGCGTCCGACCCGTTCTACGGGTGACCACACGAGGTAAGGGAGCCAGTTTCCGTGGCTTTGATGGACAGGCTGCTGCGCGTCGGCGAAGGCAAGATCCTCAAGCAGCTCGCGCGTATCGCGGACCAGGTCAACTCGATCGAGGAGGACTTCGTCGCGATGAGCGACGACGAGCTCCGCGGTCAGACTGCTGACTTCAAGGCCCGTTACGAGAAGGGCGAGACGCTCGAGACATTGCTCCCCGAGGCGTTCGCGACGGTGCGGGAGGCCAGCAAGCGGGTACTCGGCAAGCGGCACTTCGACGTCCAGATCATGGGTGGCGCGGCGCTGCACCTCGGCAACATCGCGGAGATGAAGACCGGCGAGGGCAAGACGCTGGTCGCGACGGCGCCGGCGTACCTCAATGCGCTGACCGGGCGCGGCGTGCACGTCATCACGGTCAACGACTACCTGGCCAAGTTTCAGTCGGAGCAGATGGGCCGGATCCACCACTTCCTCGGCCTCGAGGTCGGGGCGATCCTGTCTCAGATGGACCCGACCGAGCGGCGGGCGGCGTACGCGGCGGACATCACCTACGGCACGAACAACGAGTTCGGCTTCGACTACCTGCGCGACAACATGGCCCTCCAGCTCGAGGACTGCGTGCAGCGCGAACACCACTTCGCCATCGTGGACGAGGTCGACTCGATCCTCATCGACGAGGCGCGGACCCCGCTGATCATCTCCGGTCCGGCCGAGGACTCCCACCGCTGGTACCCCGAGTTCGCCAAGATGGTCGACCGGCTGCGCCGCGACGAGCACTACGAGGTGGACGAGAAGAAGCGCACCGTCGCGATCATCGAGAACGGCATCGACGTGGTCGAGGACCGGCTCGGCATCGACAACCTCTACGAGTCCGCGAACACCCCGCTGATCTCCTACCTGAACAACGCCATCAAGGCGAAGGAGCTGTTCAAGAAGGACAAGGACTACGTCGTCGTCGAGGGCGAGGTGCTGATCGTCGACGAGCACACCGGCCGCACGCTGATCGGGCGCCGCTACAACGAGGGTCTGCACCAGGCCATCGAGGCGAAGGAGCGGGTCCAGATCCGCGAGGAGTACCAGACCCTCGCCACGATCACCCTGCAGAACTACTTCCGGATGTACGAGAAGCTCTCGGGGATGACCGGCACGGCGATGACCGAGGCCAGCGAGTTCCAGAAGATCTACGGCCTCGGCGTGGTGCCGATCCCGACCAACAAGCCGATGATCCGCGGTGACCAGCGAGACCTGATCTTCCGCACCGAGGAAGCCAAGTTCGAGGCGATCGTCAAGGACATCGCCGAACGGCACGAGAACGGTCAGCCGGTGCTGATCGGCACCGCGTCGGTGGCCAAGTCCGAGTTGCTGTCCGGCCTGCTCAAGCAGGCCGGCGTACGCCACGAGGTGCTGAACGCGAAACAGCACGAGCGTGAGGCGGCCATCGTCGCCATGGCCGGGGCCAAGGGTGCGGTCACCGTCTCGACCAACATGGCCGGCCGCGGCACCGACATTATCCTCGGTGGCAACGCCGAGTTCCTGGCCGACCGCAAGCTCCACGAGGCCGGCATCGATCCGGTCGAGCATTCCGAGGAGTACGAGGCGCAGTACCCCGACGCCCTCGCGGAGTTCGAGGAGTCCACGGCGAGCGAGCACATCGAGGTCGTCGACGCCGGTGGGCTCTACGTCGTGGGTTCCGAGCGGCACGAGTCGCGTCGGATCGACAACCAGCTCCGAGGTCGTTCCGGCCGCCAGGGCGACCCGGGCGAAAGCCGGTTCTACCTCTCCCTCGGTGACGACCTGATGCGGCTGTTCAAGTCCGACATCGTCGAGTGGGTCCTGCAGGCGCTGAAGATGCCTGACGACGTCCCGATCGAGAACAAGCGCGTCTCCGGCTCCATCGCCGCCGCGCAGGGTCAGGTCGAGTCGCAGAACTTCGAGATCCGCAAGAACATCCTCAAGTACGACGACGTGATGAACCGGCAGCGTCACGCGGTGTACGGCGACCGCCGCAAGGTCCTCGAGGGGGCCGACGTCGAGAGTCGGCTGCGCTCCACCGTCGACACCGTGGTCGAGCAGTACGTCGTGGCGGCCACCGAGGGCTTTGCCGAGGACTGGGACCTCGAGCAGCTCTGGACCAACATGAACACCCTGTATCCGGTGGGGCTGTCGCGCGCCGACTACGAGGAGAACGACGACCTCGAGCGCGCCACCTTGATCGCCGACTTCATCGCCGACGCGCAGGCCGCGTACGACCACCGCGAGGAGCTCCTGGGCGAAGAGGTGATGCGTGAGCTGGAACGCCGCGTGCTGCTGACCGTGTTGGACCGGAAGTGGCGCGAGCACCTCTACGAGATGGATTACCTCCGCGAGGGCATCGGCCTGCGGGCTATGGCCCAGCGCGACCCGCTGGTGGAGTACCAGCGCGAGGGCGGCGACATGTTCAACGCCATGATGGGCGCGTTCATGGAGGAGGTCGTGGGCTTCGTCTTCCACCTCGAGGTGGAGGTCGAGGCGGCGCCCGCCGTGGGTGTGGTCGCGGGAGCCGACGGTCGGGCCGTGCAGATCGGGGCCGGTACGAAGACGGCTCCGCTGATCGAGTCCGGTCCTGACCCCGACGGCAGCGGGATCGAGGTGCACGCCGTCGGAGGCGACGCCGAGGCCGAGGCCGTCGCGGCCGAGATGGACGAGGCGCTCGACGAGTTGCCCCCCACCGACGAGCCGGTGGCGCGTCCGAAGGTCAAGGCCAAGGGGTTGGGTCGATCGGGGGACCGGGCCCTCAGCTACTCGGCGCCGGGCGAGGACGGGTCGGTCAAGACGGCCGGCACGACCGCGGGCAAGCCGGCCGACGAGTACGCCGGCGTCGGCCGTAACGCTCCGTGCCCTTGCGGCTCGGGCAAGAAGTTCAAGATGTGCCACGGCCGCCCCGGCGCCATCTGACCCATGAGCTCGTTCGTCTGGAAGCGTGGCCACACCATCGTGGCCGCGGTGGTGGGGGTCGCGCTGGTCGGCGGCGGCATCGGTCTGGCCTCGGCGCGGAATGCGCCCGATCAACCGGGGACGGCGCCGAACGCGTCTGCCACCGCCACGTCCGCCGCCCCGCAGCCGAGTGCCACGCCGAGCCCGACCGCCAAGCCCAAGCCCACCAACCCCTTGACCGGCGGCAAGGTGAGCGGCAACAAGGTCTTGGCGGTGAAGGTCGAGAACATCGGTCTGGCCCGGCCCCAGGTCGGCCTGCACGCGGCGGACATCGTCTTCGCGGAGGAGGTCGAAGGAGCCCAGACGCGGCTCATCGCGATCTATCACACCAGGTTCCCCACAGCGGTCGAGCCGGTTCGCAGCGCCCGCAGCACCGACGTCCAGCTCCTGCCGCTGTTCGGCAAGCCGGGCCTGGTCTACTCGGGTGCCAATCGGAGCGTGCAGCGCAAGATCGACGGCTCACCGATCGTGCCCATCTACCGCGAGACCCGCGACCCGCGTCGGATCGCCCCGCACAACGTCCGGGTCAACCTCAAGAAGCTGGCCGCCACCGAGAAGGCCGGAAAGGCCCAGTCGATCGGGTGGACCTTCGCGACCAAGGACGACCAGGTCAGCGCGGCGAAGAAGGCCGGGGAGGTGAAGACCAAGGTCGGCCACGACACGTTCGGCTTCACCTACACCGGCGGCCGCTACACGGTGCGGTGGAACGGTAAGACCTACGTCGACGGGGACAACTCCACGGTCACCAAGACCGACAACGTCATCGTGATGGACGTGGTCAACCACCCGGACGGCAACCGTGACGTCGCCGGTTCGGCCTCGGTCATGTCCGACACCAAGGGCAGCGGCAAGGTCGCGATCTATCGTGACGGCAAGGTGCTCAAGGGCACCTGGGACCGCGAGAACCGGTCCTCGAAGCTGCGCTTCCGCGACGCCGAGGGTCACGACATCCCGCTCAAGCCCGGTCAGACCTGGGTGGCACTGCACGGCTGATGAGAGCGCTCGACCCGGTCAAGGTCGGTACCGCGGAGTGCCGCGCTTGGGCCGCCTACTATCGCCGGGACTGGCCGCGGGTGCTGACCGGCGCGCTGGGGATGGTCTGGCACGGCTTCGGGCTGGACCCGGGGCGTACCCTCTTGGCGGCCTGGTACGTCCTGCGCGCGAACCAGTTCTGGGCGCCGTTCCCGGACAACGACCCGGACGCCGCCCGGCGGCAGATGGCTCGCTTCTACCGCCTGGTCGACCGGGCGGGGAGGGTGTCGGTCGACCCGGTGGTGGCCGCTGATCTCGAGGTGAGCTGGTGGCAGGTCCACCGGCAGCGGCAGCGCCATGCAGCCGTCACCGACACCGCGCTGGTCGGGGCCCTGGTCGACCTCTACGCCTACGTCTACCGGACCGAGCCCGACGCCGTACGACCGGCCGCGCGGCTCCGGGTCGAGGCCATGGAGCTCTCCGATGCGTGGGTGGCGGCGGGGTGCCGGGTGGACGACCCGTTGCTCCGGGCGGAGGAGCGGGCGCTGATCGGCTCCCACACCGCGTTGTCCCAGGCAGTTGTCCACAGATCTTCCTAGGGTGCTTCCCTCGCGGTCCGGTGGTGGCGCACGCTGGGGCTCCGCTCTGGAGGAGGAACCATGTCCGCGACCACCACGACCCTCGTACGACCGTTGGCCGAGAGCCGGCCGCCCTGTCTGACCTGGGCCCCGGCCTGGGCCCCGACGACGTTCGGTGACGACGCCCAGCCGCCCCTGGACCTGACCGCCGCGTCGGCCGAGGACGGGCACCCGCCTCGCCCGTGGAGCAGCGACGTCGAGGCCACCGTGGTCCGATCGCGCTGGTGCGCGCGACCGAGTCCGGAGCTGCCCGACGCCCGGGCGTGGAGCACCTCGCTCGCGCTGGCGCTGGTCGAGACCTTGCACGCTCAGCGTCCGATCGCCCAGCTCAACCGGTGGGTGGGGGACCAGGTGTTGTCGGCGATCTACGTCCACCAGCGGCGGCGCCGGGCCGATCCTGGCCGGCCGACCAGCCCCCCGAGGCTCCGTTCGGTCCGGATTCAACACCCGCACCCCGAGGTGGCCGAAGTCTCCGCCCACGTCATGGTGCTCGGGAAGTCGATGGCGCTGGCGTTCCGGCTCGAGGGGATGGGAGACCGGTGGCTGTGCACCGAGCTCGAGCTGGGGCCCCGCCCGGCCTGATGCGGCTAGACGACGAGCGAGGACTGGATCGAGTAGTGGGCCGCGTGGTAGACGTGCCGGCCGAATTCGACGAACTGGCCGACGTCGTCGTACGCGATCCGGTCGACGGTCAGGCAGGAGGCGGGGGTCTCCTCGTCCAGGAGTTCGGCCTCACCCTCGGTCATCAGGCGGGCGGAGATGCGTTGGTGGGCGATCTTGAGGTTGATGCCGACCCCGCGCAGGCAGGCGTAGAGGCCCTTGTTCTCCAGGTCGGCTCGGGTCAGCTCGATGTGCGACGGCAGGTAGTTGGTCAAGATGGCCAGGGGCACGTCGTCGGCGAATCGGAGCCGCCGGATCTTGATGAACTCACGTTCGGTGACCTCGGCGGCGTCGATGGCGTCGCGAACGTCCTGGTCGAGCTGGCCGACGGAGAACTCCAGGACCTTGGTGGCGGGAGTCTTGCCGGCCTTGGCGAGATCCTCATTCAGGCTGCTCAGCCGCTCGTCGCGTCGGAACTGGGAGCGGACGACCTGGGTGCCCACGCCGCGCTTGCGGACCAGCAGCCCCTTCTTGACCAGCTCCTGGATGGCCTGCCGGGCCGTCGGCCGGGACAGCCCGAGCCGGCTCGTCATGGACAGCTCGTTCTCGAGGCGGTCACCCGGGCCGAGCATGCCGGTGTTGATCGCGTGTTCGATGGACTGGGCCAGCTGGTAGTACAGCGGCACCGGTGAGTTGCGCTCCAAGGTGATGTCGAGCTCGCGTACGGCGGGGACATCACTCATGCTGGAAGCATAAGGCTCACGGGGCCGCGCCCGATGACGTCGGTGAGATCATGTCAAGACAAGTCACAAATATGCGTGCCGCGACATCTCAGACACTGACCCAACGGCGCTCCTGCGCGGACCGGGCCATCGCGTCGACCATCTCGGCGGCAATGGCGGCGTCGGCGATCGTGGCCCCCTGCGCAACCCCGGTGGAGATCGAGCTGACCAGCCGGTGCGCCTCGATGACCTTGAGGTCGTCGTAGCTCATCGCGATACCCGACCCGGGCTGGAAGCTCCCGAGCTCACCGTCCCCGGGCCCGACGTAGCGGGTGGCGTACGAGGCGTTCTGGAAGTCCTGGTCGAGGCAGACCTGCAGCTCGCCCATCCGTCGGAAGTCCCAGCTCAGGGCCCCGCGTTCGCCGTGCACCTCGATGCCGTACGTGCACTGCTCGCCGACGGCGACCCGGCTCGACTCGAGCACGCCGCGGGCGCCGTTGGCGTAGCGGAACAGGGCGGAGACGTAGTCCTCGTTCTCCACCGGCAGCAGGGCTCCGGTGCCGCGCGCGGTGTGGGCGAAGGTGGCACCGCCGGACTGCGCCCGCTCGGGGATGAAGATCGCGGTGTCGCAGATCAGCTCCGCGACGTCACCGACGACGTAGCGGCCCAGGTCGACCCCGTGGCTGACCAGGTCGCCGAGCACCCCGGATCCGGCCCACGCGTTCTGGTAACGCCAGGTCAGCGCACCTTCGGGGTGGGCGGCGTAGTCGGCCAGCATCCGGATCGCGACGTGCTCGATCCGACCGAGGCGACCCTCGGCGATCAGGTCACGGGCGAGCTCCACCGCCGGCGCGTTGCGGTAGTTGAAACCGGCGGCTGACTGCACCCCGGCGGACTCGACGGCCCGGGCGATGTCGCGGGTCTCCGCGGCGTTGCGGCCGGCCGGCTTCTCGATCCACAGGTGCTTGCCGGACTCGGCGACGGCGATGCCGACCTCGCGGTGGATGAAGTTCGGGCCGGTGACGCTGACCACGTCGATGTCGTCGCGGGCGACCAGCTCGCGCCAGTCGGTGTGCACGTCGGAGAACCCGTACGCCCGTACGGCCTGGTCGAGCCGGCCGTCGGTGGCGCTGTCGGCGACCGCCACCAGCTGCGGCTGTCGCGGCGTGTCGAGGTAGTTCTGCCGCAACCGCGCGTAGGCCCGCGCGTGCACCTGCCCCATCCAGCCCAGACCGACGATGCCTACTCGGAGGGGCTGCACCTGCAACGTCGTCGTCATGGTCCGAAATGCTACTGCCAAATGTCAGGACAAAGACAGTCGGTCAGGGCGAGAAAAGTAGCACCAGGCCGGCGCAGGTGTAGCCGACCATGACCACCAGCATCGGCCACTGACCCCGGAGCGCCCGGTCGGCCGGCAGCAACGCAACCGCCTTCTCGTGGGCCGCGATGATGCCGATCACGTGACCGAGCACGATGGCCAGGAGCTGGACCACCGCGATCGCGGTGGGGTGGGCGAAGATGGCCGAGTTCACGCCCATCTCCGCCGAGCCGAAGACGTTCCAGCCGCGCCCGAGCGGGTCGGAGAAGTTGATGGCCGTCCGTTGCCCCTCGATGACCAGCAAGGTGGCGTAGTGGGCGACGGCGTACCCGATGACGATCGGCACCAGCGAGCCGGCCATCTGCCGCGGGTAGGCGCTCGACGGCAGGGAACCGTAGCGACCCATCCACGCCGCCGCGAGGCTGAAGGTGACGACCACGATGGCGATCATCACCAGCAGCCCGCCGCTGGCCCAGACCGCGGTGATCACGTCGGAGTTCTGGACGGTCTGGATCCACCAGCTCGTGTTGGCGAAGCTGTCGAAGGCCGTGCTGCCCAGCAGCACCGAGACCAGCGCGGCCGCGCCCGGTGGGGGACGCCACGCGGTCAGTCCGGCCAGCGGCTCGATCAGCCGGAACTGCTCTCCCACGCGGCGCAGCGGCGACAGCTGGGCGACGGCGCGGGCGTACGCCTCGAAGGGGTCGGCCGCACCGATCCAGCGGGCCCCGAAGACGATCGCCCCGAGGATCATCACCACGAGCCAGGCCAGCGCCCAGACCCGGAGCACGGCCAGCGTCGTCCGGTCGGGTTGGACGAGCTCGAGCCAGGCGAACCCGAAGAGACCGACTGCTGCGGGCCAGACGCCGATGCGCCGGGGCAGGGTCAGCAGGCCCTGCTCCGGATCGATCCGGGCAATGGCCGAGAGCCCGCGGTGCAGGGTTCGGAGCGGGTTGGTCGTCCGCCAGAACTGTCCGAAGAGCAGCGACAGCGGGACCAGCCCGACCCACATCCAGACGTAGACGAACCCGAAGCTGGGGTTGGTCAGCCGGTCCTGGCCAAAGGTCATGGCCAGCGCGGCCCAGGCGTACGTCGCGAGGATCAGCAGCTGGGCGGCCACCCGGACCCACGACCGGTCCAGGACCGCGGTCAGCCGGGGGAGCGGTAACCCACCGACCGTGCTGAACCGTGGCCGGCGCCAGGCGAAGATCAGCACCACGAACGACACGACCAGCGCGAGCCCGGCGCCGACGACGACGAAGGAGAAGGGCAGGGGCAGGTCGTGTCGCGAGGCGATCCCGTGGAGGGGGATCAGCATGGGTCAGCGAGCGTTCAGGATGACGATGACCTTCTCGAGGTGGTGGGACTCGACCTCGAAGCTCCCGGCCGAGGTGAGGGTGAGTGAACCTCGGGTGGGTTTCCCGGCCGGTACCTCGAGCTCGTAGCCGTCGCCACCGGTGTGGGCGTGGATCTCGTCGTCCTCGTCGCTGGTCACGTTGAAGACGACGGTCTCGCCCACCTTCGCGTCGAGCTTCTCGCCGTTGGGGGTGACCTTGCCGTCGGCGATCGTGATGTCGATGGTCAGGGCGGACGGGCTGCTGCTCGGCGCGGACGCGCTCGAGGCACTGGGCGACGGCGTGCTCGACGACGTGCTCGACGGCGGGGCGCTGCTGGTGGCCGGCGCTGGTGCGCTCGGGGCCGGTGCGCTCGGGGAGGCCTCGGGAGCCGCCGCGGAGGTGCACCCCGCGGTCAGGAGGCAGCCCAGCAACGCGGCTCCGGCGGTGGTGGCGAGTCCGACTCGACGTGACCGGAAATGCTTCACGGTGCCTATCTCCTTGTTCATCTCGATGTACCCGCAAGACCCTAGTCTGAACTCACGAACGAGACGCGCGGTGCGTTCCACGGATGGGCATCGGGGTACGTTGAAGATCAATCCTGCCGCAGCCGAGGGGACGCCGATGCCGACCAGACTCACACCGCTCGAGGTGTCGTTGCTGGCCCTGGACACCGCGCACACCCCGGGTCACGTCGGTACGGTCGACATCTTCGACGCGGGTGGCGAGGACTTCGACTACGAGCGGCTGATCGGGCTGATCCGGGACCGGATCGCCTACGTTCCGCGCTACCGCCAGCGCGTCCGGGGTATTCCCGCCCGGCTGGCGTCCCCGGTCTGGGTGGACGACGAGAACTTCGACCTGACCTACCACGTACGCCGCTCCGCCCTGCCCCGACCAGGCACCCCGGCCCAGCTGCGGGAGTTCGTCGGTCGGGTGCTCGCCCGTCGCCTGGACCGGTCGCGGCCGTTGTGGGAGATGTATCTCGTGGAGGGGCTGGAGGACAACCGGTTCGCGCTGGTGCTCAAGTCCCATCTCAGCCTGGTCGACGGCATCGACACCGTCGACATCGGGCAGGTGCTGCTCGACGCGTTCCCGACCTCGGCGATCGACGGCGGTGCGCCGGACACCTGGCAGCCGTTGCCCGAACCCACTTCCGTGGAGCTGGTTGCGGGTGCCCTGTGGGAAGGCGCCCAGGATCCGCAGCTCGCCATCGAGAACCTCCGCGGCACGCTGACCGGAGCGTTGGGGATCGCCGTTGCCGTCGGGGAAGCCGTGGGTGGAGTGGGTGGTGCCGTCGGTGAGCTCGCGGCTGACGCGTTGCGCGGTGGACGCCCGGCCGCTCGCTCGCCACTGGCGGGGCTGGTCTCCGAGCAGCGCCGCTTTGCGACCGTCCACCTCCCGCTCGCCGACCTGAAGGCGGTGCGCGAGCAGCACGAGCACACCATCAACGATGTGGTCCTCGCGATGGTCACCGGGGCCCTGCGTTCCTGGCTGCTGACCCGCGGCGAGTCGTTGAGCTCGGGAGGATCCCTGACCGCCCTGGTCCCGATGAGTGTGGTCGAGGACGACGGTGAGATGACCTCGCTGGGCAGCCAGGTCGCCCCGCACCTGCAACGGCTCCCCATCAGCGAGCCGAACGCGCTGATGCGGCTGCACCAGGTTGCGTTCGGGACCCAGGCGCACAAGGACACCGGTCGTGCGGTGGGTGCCCGGTCGCTGGCCGACATCGCGGGTTTCGCACCCACGACCCTGCACGCCCTGGGGGTCCGCGTCTCGGGCGACCTGGTCCGCAAGCAGCACGACATCGTCATCACCAACGTGCCCGGACCGCAGGTGCCGCTGTACGCCGCGGGTGCCCGGTTGGAGGCCAGCTATCCGGTGCTACCGCTGTCGGCCGGTCACCTGCTGACCATCGGCGTCACCTCCTACGACGGTGAGGTCTTCTTCGGCCTCAACGCCGACCGCGACGCCATCACCGACCTCGACGTGCTGGCCCAGTGCCTGGCCGATGCGTTGGAGGAGCTGCTCGACACCACCGTCCGGGCCACCAACCTGCGTCAGCCCACCCGCAAGGCCTCCGCGGCGGCGCACCGGGCCGCCTCGCGCAAAGCCGCCGCCCGCGAGGAGGCCGCTCGCAAGCGGACCGCGCAGAAGCGGGCCGCCGTACGCTCGCTGGCCACCCGCGCTGCCTCCGCCGCCAAGACCGCGCGGGCCAGCACCGCCGAGCCCGTCGTACCGGAGACGGCTGCCGTACCCACCAAGAAGACCCCCGCGAAGAAAGCCCCCGCGAAGAAGGCGGCGGCAGCGAGGAAGGCGCCGGCCGAAAAACCGGCGCCGAAGCCCGTCGAAGAACAGGCGGGTTAGCCGCGGTGATGGTCTACGTCCCGCTGGCCCACCCTGACGCCACCCAGCTCCGGGCGGGCCGTGACGTCGGCGTACGCCCAGCCTGTTCGGCGACCCCGAGTCTGACCGCTGCGCTCGGGACCGACACCAGCGCCGAGGAGGCGGACTACGCGGCGCTCAACCACGCCGGAGTGCTCGCCCTGGGGGCCACCGCGGACCCCCGGCGGTTGGTGCTGGCTGCGGAGGTGGCGCCGGCCCAGGTCACCGACGCTCGGACGCAACACGGCGAGGTCGAGGTGGCCGACCTGCGCTGGAACCAGGTCACCGCACTGTTCGCGGACGAAGCCGCCGCCCTCGAAGCGACCACCGCGACCCGCCGCGCGGTCGGCCCCGGTGGGCTCGCCGAGGCCCTGGCCACCCCGGCGGTCCAGGACCTGCTCGACACCTACGACCTGCTGTGGTTCGCGGCCGAGGAGCTGGACCAACTGCTCTGAGGCAGACTGAGCACATGCCACGCTCAATCTGGAAGGGCGCGATCTCCTTCGGGCTCGTCACGATCCCGGTGAAGCTCTACTCCGCCACCGAAGAGAAGGACATCAGCTTCCGTCAGGTCCACGTCGAGGACGGCGGTCGGATCAAGTACAAGCGCGTCTGCGAGAAGGACGGGCTGGAGATCCCTTTCGCCGAGATCGCCAAGGGCTACGAGCTCGCCGACGGTCGGATGGTCATCCTGGAGAAGGAGGACTTCGACAGCCTCCCGCTGACCACGACCAAGACCGTCGAGGTCGTCCAGTTCGTCGCCGAGCAGGACGTCGACCCGACGTACTTCAACAAGACCTACTTCCTGCAGGCCGACGGGCCGGGGGTCAAGCCGTACGTGCTGCTGCGCGACGCCTTGCTCAAGAGCGGTCAGTGCGCGGTGGTCAAGGTTGCGCTCCGGTCTCGTGAGGCTCTGGCCCTGATCCGCCCGGTCGAGGGGGTGCTCCGGATGCACACCATGCTCTGGCCCGACGAGCTCCGCGACGGCACCTTCGCCGCCCCTCCGGAGACGGTGACGGTATCCGACGCCGAGGTGACGATGGCCCGCTCCTTCATCGACGCGCTGGCCGGCGACTTTCGGCCCGAGGATTTCACCGACTCCTACCGGGAGGCGTTGGAGGCCGTCGTGCAGAGCAAGGCCGAGGGCGTACCGCTGGCCGAGGAGGCCGAGGCGCCGAAGGAGGCCGAGGTCGTCGACCTGGTCGCCGCGCTCCGCAAGTCGGTGGAGGCCGCCAAGAAGCGTCGCGAGGCGGCGGAGCAGGCCAAAGCCATCTAACGCCTGCCCATCTCAGGGTGTTGCCGGATACCGGCGGTTGAGTTCATCGATCGTCACGTAGTGCACGTCGTTGTGCAGCGCGTCCAACTCCTCCTTGGAAGCCACGATGTCGCCGACGGCCTCGCTCCACGCCTCGGTCGAGAACAGGAACTCCAGGTGTTGGAAGAAGGAGTAGATCTGGCCGTTCTGGTAGCGGAGCAGCGTTGGGTCGGTCAGCAGTTCCTTCCCCTCCTGTTCACGCCGCCGGTTCAAGGCCAGGTAGAAGTCGGGGACGGTGAACAGGGCCGTGGGCGCGTCGAAGTAGAACGGAGCTTCGGCGGTGTCCGGGGTTGTCGTCGGCGCCTGCGTAGTCAGCGGACGCCGAACCACCAGGACGGTACGACGCGGCGGTCCGCCAGGCTTCGGTGCGTCGACCAGGGGCATCCAGTCATGATCGAACTGCTGACGAATGCGCGGCTCGAGCGTCCGGGTGTAGGTCTGCAGGTCAGCCATGGTCTGTGGTCGAAAGATCTGCATCTCGCCCCCTTGCCGTCCGGCAAGTTGCAGGGCGGGCACCAGGAAGTTCCTGAAGTATCCGAAGGCCAACGCGCGCGCCACGTTGTAGTGCTCATCGCCGTCCAGGAGCCCTCGTCGCGCCCGGATCTGGAAGTTGATGGCGATGAAGAGCGCGATCATCAAGGTCACGATGGTCTGGAACGCGCCGCTGGCGAAGACGCGCAGCGCAGGGTTGGCGCCGTCTTCGATGCCGGGCGACCCGGCGAAGACCGCGCTCAGCACACAGGACGAGACCAGCAGCAGCAGCGCCACTTTGGTCGGCCAGTGGTACGTGGCCCAGAAGTCGCGCAGCGCCTCACCCACCGAGTGCGAGTTCAGGGGCGGTTTCGGAGTGTCGGGTGGGGACTGTTCTGCGTTGGTCATCCGTCCCCGACTCCCCACGGCATCGCGCTGTCTCCGGAATCCATCGGGGTCCACGCTACTGGCTGGCCCGTGGCTTCGGGGGACGGCAACAACCGGGTTCTGGAGCGAATCCTGGTTGATGAGAGGGCCTTGGGCTGATCGGTGTGCCGGTGATCCGGTGTGCCGGTGTGCCGGTGATCCGCTACCCGAACACCGGGTCCGCGCCCCGCTAGGACATTCACGCGGGGAAGTTGTCAGTGGCCATCCCTACGGTCAGTTCGTGTACGACGGGGGTCGTGCAGAACAGGCGGGTGTCAGATGAGCACGGCGATTGGGACGCTGGACGACGACAGCGTGGTCGGCACGGGGACGACGGAACACGACGGCCCGGGGGTGCTGCCCGGTCGGTACGCCGGTCCGGACAAGCGGATCTGGGCCGGTCCGACGCCGCAGCAGCAGGCCGACGACGTAGCCCGATCGGAGGCGGACCGGTTGGCCGGGCAGATCTGCGCAGCCGCCGCGGTCTCGGCCCAGGCCAGCTGCGCCCTGTTGGAGCTTGTCGGTGAGTTCGTGGCCAGCGACGCGCTCAGGTTCTGGACCGACGTGAAGTCGGTCGCCCACTGGCTGTCCTGGTCGTGCTCGATGACCCTCAGCGTGGCTCGCGAGCACGTCCGCGTCGCCCGGGCCCTGCGGGAGATGCCCACCGTCCTGGTCGAGTTCCGGGCCGGCCGGTTGTCCTACTCGAAGGTTCGCGAGATCAGCCGGGTGGTGGACGTGGTCGACGAGGCCAAGCTCTGTGACCTGGCCCAGACCGCGACGGCAGCTCAGCTCGCGACGATGATTTCGGCGTTCCGCTCCTGCGACGGCGGTCGCATCCAGCAGCAGAGCCAGCGGAAGGTGACCTGGGGTGAACGGGTCGAGGGCATGATCGACCTTCGCGCCCGGCTGCCCAAGGAGGAAGCAGCGGTCGTCATCGCCGCCATCGAGGCCGCGCGGGACCAGTTCGGCTCGCCACCCGCCAACACGCCGACGGGGCGTGCGACGGCGGACTTGGAGCCCGGGCCGGCGGTTGAGCCGGCTCCGGGGGTGGGCACCTACACCCTTGCTGACGCGTTGGTCGATGTTGCGAGGGTCTTCCTCGACACGGTCCCGGAGGATCGATCAGGTGAAGACCGGACGCTGGTCGTGGTCCACGTCAGCACCGATGTCCTCACCAATCCCACCTCTGCCTCAGGCACCGGGGGGCCCACCGACGGCGGGACAGTCGGTGATGTGAAAGTCAGTGACGACGGCAAAGTCAGTGACGACGGCAAAGTCAGTGACGACGGCAAGGTCCCTGAGGACGGGGCCGTCAAGGAGGCCGAGGACGTTCCCGCGGGAACGTCTTTGGCGGCGAATGTGGCGTACCTCGAGGGGCTCGGACCCATCGAGGGGGCGACCGCGGCTCGCCTGGCGTGCGACAACCCGCTCCTGGGGGCCGTCGTGACCCCCGACAACGATGTGCTGACGCTTGGCCGTACCCAGCGGCTGGTCAGTCGGGCCCAGCGACGGGCCTTGATGATCCGCGACCGGATGTGCCAGTTCCCCGGATGCGCCCAGGTACGCCACCTCAAGGCCCACCACATCGTGAGCTGGGCGGCGGGTGGCCCGACCGACCTGCCCAACCTGATCCTGTTGTGTCAGTGGCACCACACCACCGTCCACGAGGGCGGCCTCTCCATCGCCGGCGTACCCGGCGCCCGGAAGTTCCTCCTCCCCGACGGTTCGGAGGCGCGGCGCTGGCACGAGGACCAGGGCCTGGCGTGCCAGCTGAGCTTCCAGCTGGGTCAGGCTCGGGAACGCGTCGCGGCGGTCGACAACTTCCGACACCCCGACGCCGAGACCATCCGACCCCGATGGGCCGGGGAGTCGTTCAGTGTCCACGACTGCGTCCAAGCCCTGTTCGGCATGCGCCGTACCGACCTGGACCCGAGCGCGGACGGCGGATCCACACCCACCCGATCGGCGGCGTGAGCACCGGGACCGGTCAGGTCACCGGCTGAGCCAGCGGTTACCGACTTCCTGCTGGGTGTTGAACC
This sequence comes from Propionibacteriaceae bacterium, assembly GCA_036524735.1. Lineage (GTDB taxonomy): Bacteria > Actinomycetota > Actinomycetes > Propionibacteriales > Propionibacteriaceae > Microlunatus. Next base: position 4,358 of record DATDBS010000101.1, on the reverse strand, counting down.
CGGCCAGCACGGCGGGGGCGGAGGACTGCTCGAGTTTCTTGCCCAGCAGCGGAATGGCGACCTTGAGTTCTCCGGTCAGCGTGACGGTCGTGCCGCGACCCCCGGGCACCAGCCGCATCTGACCCTTGAGGGTGACCGGCTGACCCTCGACGGTCATGGTCATCACCCCGGTGCGGGACCCGTCGGCGGCGGCGTCACCCCAGACGATGTCCTCGACCACGTTCAGCTCCGGGCCCGTGAACCGAGCGGCCGAGGCCGGGGAGGGGAGCGTACGGGTGGTGTGGGTCGAGGATCCGGAGACGGTCGCTGCGTAGCGCAGCGAGTGGCTGGCCACGCAGACCTCCTCCTGGTACTGCTGGCTGGTCATCATCGCGTACACATCGGCGGGCGCGGCGGCGAAATCGAGGCCGGTAGAGATATCCATCGCGCCATCATGGCAGGCCCATCCGCCCCGGACCGGTGCGAAACGCGACGGGAGTCGCCCCGGGCCCGGGGCTACCGACGACGCTGCCGAGGGGGGTTTAGGCTCGGAACGAGTGCACAACGACGTGCCCACGCTGAGGAACGGAACGGACTGACGTGACTACTTTCGAGGTCGAGCTGGAACGCGAGAAGACCGAGAAAATCGCCCAGGTGGCGACCAGGGGCGCGGCGATCGCCGCCCAGGTCGGACAGGATCCGGAGACCGTCAAGATCTTCCTGCACCACTACTTCCGCCACGTGGACGCGGTTGACGTCGACGAACGGACGGTGGAGGACCTGCTGGGTCTGGTCGAGAGTCACTACCGGGCGGCGATGCACCGGCCCTCAGCCCGCGCGACCATCACAATCAGGACGCCGAGTCAGGGTGACGACGGCTGGACGGCCGGCGGCGCCACCGTGGTGCAGATCGTCACCGACGACCACCCGTTCCTGGTCGACTCGGTGACCATGGAGGTGCTGCGGCAGGGATGGAGCATCCGGGAGGTGTTCCACCCGCAGTTCCTGGTCCGCCGTGATCTGGGCGGCACGCTGCACGGCATCGTCCGTTCCGTGGAGGTCGACCACGACCCGACCGTGATGCAGGAGTCCTGGATGCACCTGGAGATCCTGCCGCCGTCGCGGCCGGACCAGCCAGAGCTGATGGTGCCCAATCTCGAACAGGGCCTGCTGGAGGTGCTGCGGCTGGTCGAGGAGACGGTCGAGGACTGGGACAAGATGATCACCCGGGCGCAGGAGACCATCGAGATCTTGTCCGACCCGGCCAACACCGCCGGTCGCACCGAGGACGCCGCGCTTGCTCGCGAGCTCCTGAGCTGGCTGAACGGCAACCACTTCACGTTCCTGGGTTACCGCGAGTACGAGCTGGTCGACCAGGGCACCCGCTACCGACCGGTGCCCGCCACCGGGCTCGGCACGCTGCGCGCCGATCTCGACGAGCCGGGTGCTTTCCACGCCGTGCCGCCGCCCGACACCCGGCACAACCTGATGGTGATCACCAAGGACAACTACAAGTCCCGGGTCCACCGGCCGGCGTACCTGGACTACATCGCCTTCCGCATCTTCGACGCCGAGGGCCGTGTCACCCGCGAGCGTCGCTTCATCGGCCTCTTCTCCTCCACGGCCTACTCCGAGAGCGTCTCCCGGATCCCGGTGCTCCGGCAGAAGGCCCTCGGGGTGCTGCGCGAGTCGGGCTACGACGAACACAGCCACGGCGGCAAGGCCATCATGGACGTGCTCGACACCTACCCCCGCGACGAGCTGTTCCAGACCCCGTTGTCCGAGCTGGCCACCATCGTCGAGAAGGTCGCCCACCTCAAGGAGCGACGCCAGGTCCGGATGTTCGTCAGGCGCGACACGTACGGCCGCTACCTCTCCTGCCTGGTCTACCTGCCCCGCGACCGCTACACCACGGCCGTCCGCAACCGGATGCAGGACATTCTGATGCGCAACCTCGGTGGCGCCTCCATCGACTACACCGCCCGGGTCACCGAGTCGGTGCTCGCCCGCCTGCACTTCGTCCTCCGGATGCCGGTGGGTGAGGCGATGGGGGAGATCGACGTACGCGGCCTCGAGAAGGAGCTGACCCTCGCCACCCGCTCCTGGAATGACGAGTTCGCCGACCAGATCGGCGACCACGAGCAGACCGACCGGTTGGCCACTCTGGTGGGCGCGCTGCCGGAGGGCTACAAGGAGGACTACAGCCCGCGCCAGGCGGTCCAGGACCTGGCTGCATTGACCGCACTGCGCCAGGGTGACGCGTCCGCCATCGACGCCTCGGGCATGGCGTTGGCCCTGTACGCCCCCGACCGCGACGACGACGAGGCCGACCTGCGCCTCAAGATCTTCCGGCGCGACGAGTCGATGTCGCTGTCCCGGATCCTGCCTCACCTGTCACTGCTCGGAGTCGACGTGATCGACGAACGGCCGTACGAGCTGTCGTTGGGCACCGAGGAGAAGGCGTTCATCTACGACTTCGGCCTCACGGTCGCCGGGGGGCGGGCGTCGGTCCCGACCCGTTGGACGACCCAGGCCCGGGACCTGTTCATGGACGCGTTCTCGGCGTCCTACTCCGGACTCAGCGAGCCGGACGGCTTCAACGCCCTCGTGATGGGGGCCGACCTCAACTGGCGGCAGGTCAGTCTGCTCAGGGCGATCGGGCGCTACCTGCGTCAGGTCGGGGTGACCTTCAGCCAGACCTACATCTCGCAGGCGCTGACCACCAACGTGGATCTCGCCCGTCAGCTGATCGGTCTGTTCGAGGCGAAGTTCGATCCCGACGCAGGTCTGGACGCCGGCAGCCGCAGCGGACGGATCGACGAGCTGGTCGCCAGGATCAAGACCGGTCTCAACGACGTGGTCAGCCTCGACCACGACCGCATCATCCGGTTCTACCTCGACGTGATCCGGGCGGCGATCCGGACCAACTTCTTCGCCTCCGGGCGACAGGCAATCGCCATCAAGCTGCTGCCGCGCCAGGTGCCGGACCTGCCCGAGCCGCGCCCAGCCTTCGAGATCTTCGTCTACTCCCCCCGGGTCGAGGGCGTCCACCTGCGCTTCGGGTCCGTGGCCCGCGGTGGGCTCCGCTGGTCGGACCGGGCGGAGGATTTCCGTACCGAGATCCTCGGGCTGGTCAAGGCCCAGATGGTCAAGAACACCGTGATCGTGCCCGTGGGTGCGAAGGGCGGGTTCTACGGCAAGCGACTTCCCGACCCGAGCGTCGACCGGGACGCCTGGCTGGCCGAAGGGATCGCCTGCTACAAGCTGTTCATCACCAGCCTGCTCGACGTGACCGACAACATCGTCGAGGGGGTCGTGGTGCCGCCGACCGATGTGGTCCGCTACGACTCCGACGATCCGTACCTGGTCGTCGCGGCCGACAAGGGCACCGCGACCTTCTCCGACATCGCCAACGCGATCTCGGTCTCGGCGGGCTTCTGGTTGGGGGACGCCTTCGCCTCGGGCGGCTCCGTCGGCTACGACCACAAGGCGATGGGCATCACCGCGCGGGGCGCCTGGGAGTCCGTACGCCGTCACTTCCGCGAGATGGGGCTCGACGCACAGGAGCAGGACTTCACCTGCGTCGGGGTCGGGGACATGAGTGGCGACGTCTTCGGCAACGGCATGCTGCTCAGCCACCACATCAAGCTGGTGGCCGCCTTCGACCACCGGCACGTGTTCATCGACCCTGATCCGGATCCGGAGACCAGCTGGCAGGAGCGGGGCCGGATGTTCGCGCTGCCCCGCTCCAGCTGGGCCGACTACGACGCCTCGCTGATCTCGGCCGGTGGCGGGATCTTCCCGCGAACGTCGAAGTCGATCCCGCTCAACGACCAGATCCGAGCGGCGTTGGGCATCGACAAGTCCGTCGAGGCCCTCTCCCCGGCTGCGCTGATCAACGCCGCCCTGAAGGCGCCCGTCGACCTGCTCTGGAACGGCGGCATCGGCACCTACGTCAAGGCCGCCTCCGAGACCAACAGCGAGATCGGCGATCGCGCCAACGACGCGATCCGTGTCAACGGGGCCGACCTGCGCTGCAAGGTGGTCGGTGAGGGCGGCAACCTCGGCGCGAGCCAGCTCGGCCGCATCGAGGCCGCCCTCGCAGGGGTGCGCGTCAACACCGACGCCATCGACAACAGCGCGGGAGTCGACACCTCCGACCACGAGGTCAACATCAAGATCCTGCTCACCGAGCTGACCCGCTCGGGCGAGCTGACGACGAAGCGGCGCAACACGCTGCTCGCGTCGATGACCGACGAGGTCGCCCAGCAGGTGCTGCGCGACAACTACGAGCAGAACGTCCTGCTCGGCAACGCCCGGGCGCAGCAGCACGAGATGTTGACCGTGCACGAGCGGCTCATCCAGTTCCTCGAGGAGCA
>DATDBS010000100.1:0-3432 GCA_036524735.1 Propionibacteriaceae bacterium | reverse complement strand
TGACGCACCAAAAGATTCGCCTCAGCTGAAGGCGCTGATCCCGGTGATGGCCCGACCCACGATCAGCGACTGCACCGAGTCGGTCCCCTCGTAGGTGAACACCGCCTCGATGTCGGCGTGGTGGCGCGCCACGTGGTGATCGAGAAGGATCCCGTTGCCACCGAGGACGTCGCGGGCGAGCGCGCAGACGCGACGGGCAGCGCCGGCGGCGTGCAACTTGGCCAGGGCGGCGTGCTGGAGCTCTGCGCGTCCCTCAGCCTGGAGCTCCGACATCCGTACGCACATCTGCTGCATGCTGGTGATGTCGGCCAGCATGTGCGACAGCTTGTCCTGGACCAGCTGGAAGGACGCGATCGGTTTGCCGAACTGCTCCCGGCGCAACGCATAGGTCACAGCCGCCTCGTACGCGGCGACGGCGTGCCCGAGCGCTTCCCAGGCCACGCCCTGGCGGGACTTGGCCAAGATCTTGTTGGTGTCGCTGAAGGAGTTGGCTCCGGCCAGCCGAGCGCCACCGTCGACGCGTACGCCGTCGAGCACGATCTGGGCCTGCCAGGTGGCGCGGTTGGCCGTCTTCCCGGTGATGGCTCGCGCGTGGTAGCCCGGCAGCGGGTTTTCGGCTCCGTCGACGTGGTCGACCACGAAGGCCCCGACCTTGCCGTTGTCGTCGCGAGCCCAGACCACGACGACGTCGGCCACGGTGCCGTTGCCGATCCAGCGTTTCTCACCGTGCAGGACCCAGCCCTCGCCGTCCCGCTCGGCCCGGGTGGCCAGCGCGACGACGTCGGACCCGTGGTTCGGCTCGGTCAAGGCGAACGCCCCGAGCCGGTCGACGGAGGCCATCGCCGGCAGCCAGCGCTGCTTCTGCTCGTCGGACCCGAGCAACGAGATGGTGCCCATGGCCAAGCCGGAGTGGACGCCGTGGAGAGTGCTGAAGCTGCCGTCGCCGCGCGCCATCTCGGCCACGATCATCCCGTCAGCCACCGGTGAGAGGCCGGCGCAGCCGTACCCCGTCTCCGAGCCGCCGGCGATGCCCAGCCCGGCGTAGCTCTTCAGCAGCTCGCGCGGGAACTCCGCCCGCTCCCAGTAGTCGCCCGCGACGGGGATGAGCTCGTCGTCGCAGAAGGCGCGCACCCGGTCCCGCAGCTCACGCTCTGCCTCGGTGAGACCGTCCTCGATCCCGTAGAAGTCGGTGCCGCGCGAGCGGCCCAGATCGTCACCCGAGGGGAAAACTGGCGCGTCCATGCGAGACCTCTCCGTCATCGTCGGCCGGGGGGAACCGGTCTCGCCAGCATAGGTCGGCTCCGGGCGGCTCCATCAGTCCCGGGTTTCAGCGCAGCGGGAGCCCGGTCGGCGCCGCCGCTGGAGCCTGGCTGCGCGTCTCGTCAGCGGTAGTGGCTCTCCCCCCGCGCGGCCTTCTCCACCACGTCCTTGACCCGAGCGGCGCGTACGGCCGGGGTCTTGATGTTGGTGAGGCGGAAGTAGATCCGGAACCGGTCCAACTTGGTCAGGCTGTCGAGGTACGCCGCGGCGGCGGGGTTGGCGTCGAGGGCGGCCTGCAGATCCGGCGGGGCGACCGCGTCCTTCTGCCGGTACGCCACGTCCCAGCGACCGTCGGCCTTGGCCCGCTCGATCTCCGCCAGCCCGGCCGGCCGCATCCGCCCCTCCTCGATGAGACGGGCCACGTGCCCCTGGTTGATCTGGGACCAGGGGCTGTTCTTCCGCCGCGGGGAGAAGGCGTTCAGCACGTAGTCAGCGTCGTACCGGCCCGCCTGCCCGTCGATCCAGCCGTAGCACAGCGCGACGTCCAGAGCCTCCGACCAGGTCATGCCCGGCGCACTCGAGGACTTCTTACGCAGCTTGAGGCGGACGCCCCCGTCGTCGGGAGCTCCCGCCAGGTAGGCCTCCCACTCCTCGATCGTCAGGTCGAGCAAGGGCTTGTCGGCGAAGCTCACCATGCGGCCAATTATGAGGCGTCGTACCCCTCACTTGATAGGTGACTCAGAAGTCACCTATAGTGAAAGAGTGTCCACCGACCGGCTCCTCAACGCCCTAGCCGAGCCGAACCGCCGCGCCCTCCTCGACGCGTTGACCCAGACCGACGGTCTCTCGATCAGCGAGCTCGGGGCCACGCTCCCCCACCTCGGGCGGCACGCCGTGCTCAAGCACATCACCGTCCTGGAGGACGTCGACCTGGTCAAGACCGTCAAGACCGGCCGCGTACGCCGTTGTCACCTCAACCCGGTGCCGCTGCTGGAGCTGGCCGGCCGATGGACCGATCTGTACGGCCGGACGTGGGGCGGCGCCCTCCTCGCCCTGCGCGCCCGCGCCACCACCCCGCCCGAACCGTCCCGCCCCACGAAGGAGCCCACCATGCCCGACCGCGTGTTCAGCATCGTCATCGCCGCCCCGATCGAACGGGTCTGGCAAGCCCTGACCAGCTCCGAGGACACGGTGCACTGGTACTTCGGCAACACCGTCGAGAGCAGCTGGGAGCCGGACACCCCGATCACGTACCGGGGGCCGGACGGCGAGCCCGACATCGAGGGCACCGTTCTGCTCGCCGATCCGCCGCACGTCCTGCGCACGACCTTTCGCCCGATCTGGTCCGCGGAGGTGCAAGGCGGGGAGGACACGGTCGTCGAGTGGCGTCTGGAGAGGGACGGCGCCCTGTGCCGCGTCACGGTGACCCACACCGGACTGCCCGCCGAGGGGCAGGTCACCAGCGAGGTCGGACAGGGTTGGACCCTCCTGCTGAGCGGGCTGAAGACCCTGCTCGAGACCGGTCAGCCCCTAACGGCGTAAGAACCGTCATCGACACGGGCCCGTCCTGTCGAGCCCAGCGCACACTGGGTCCATGTCATCCAACCCACCGCCGGTCATCGTCTGGGGCAACTGCCAGGCCGAACCGCTCGCTCGGCTCCTCGAGGGACCGGTCGCCGCCGCCGGCTGGGAGATCGTCCACATCCCGCCGGTCTTCTTGATCGACGAGCACGACCTGGCCCGCGTCCGCAACGAGATCCTGCCCCGGGCCGCCGCCCTGATCAGCCAGCCCGTACGCGACGAGTACCGCCTGCCCGGGTGTGGCACGGCTCAGCTCGCCGAACGGCTGCCGACCAGCGCTGCGCTCGTGACCATCCCCAACACCTACGACACCTCGGGCTTCCCGTTCATGGTCAACGCCCACGAGGGGGACGGCACCCGCATCGACGCCCCGCTCACCGACTACCACGACCTCCGCCTGATCGTCGCTGCCGAACGAGGCCTCAGCGTCGACGAGGCCCTGGCCTGGTGGCCGGCGCCCACCCCGGGGATGGTGACCGCCAACGCCACCGACTCGAAGTCGGAGCTGCAGCGCCGCGAGCACGACCTCGACGTCCACGTCAGCGACCTGCTCGACGGCCCGGCGATGTTCACGCTCTCCCACCCCACCAA
>DATDBS010000099.1:0-8422 GCA_036524735.1 Propionibacteriaceae bacterium | reverse complement strand
GAGGCCGCGATCCCGTTCGTGGCCTTCACCATCGCCTGGGTGGTCGGCCGCCAGCTCTACCCGGCGCTCGCTGCCGCGGTGGGTGCCGCGCTGGTCCTGGCCGCGATCCGCCTGATCCAACGTCAGTCCCTGAAGTACGTGGCCCAAGCGGTCATCCCCACGGCCATCGCGGCGCTCGTCGCCACCCGTACCGGTCGAGCCGAGGACATCTTCCTGCCCGGCATCCTCTACAACGGTGGCCTGGCGGTGCTGTCCCTGCTGACCATCGTGATCCGGCGACCGCTGGTCGGGTTCATCATCGGTGCGGCCATCAACGACCCGACCGGTTGGATCAAGGACAAGGGTCTGGTCAAGATGAGCATGAAGCTCACGGCCGTCCTCGCGGTGCCGTACGTGCTGCGGTTCGTCATCCAGCTGCCGCTGTTCCTGGCCGGCGCGGTGATTCCGCTCGCGGTGGCGAAGGTCGCGCTGGGTTGGCCGCTGCTGCTGGCGGCGTTGTTCGTCATCGGACTGCTGCTGTCCAAGGGCAAGACCCCGATCGAGGGCTCCGCCTACAGCACGGCGACGGCGAGCCCGCCGGCCTGATCCCGGGGCCGGCGTTCCGGCCGGGTCCTAGGGTCGGGGTCGTGCTGAACACGGTCGCGGTCCTGTCCGACATTCATGGCGTTGCTCCGGTGCTCGAAGCGATCCTGGCCGAGCCCGACGTCGCCGCCGCGGACCTCGTGGTGGTCACCGGCGACCACGCCGCCGGGCCCTTGCCGGTGCAGACCCTCGACCGACTCATGGCGCTGGGCGAACGATGCCTGCTGGTCCGGGGCAACGCCGACCGGGAGCTGGTCGACATCGTCGGTGGCGGTGCGTGTGACTATCCCGAATCGGTCTGGGCCGCTGGGCAGCTCACGTCGGACCAGGTCGAGCTGCTGGCCGGTCTGCCCCACCCGGTCCGGCTCGAGGTCGCCGGCTTCGGCTCGGTGGTGTTCTGCCACGGCACCCCCCGGGACGACGAGGAGGTCGTGCTGGTCGACACCCGGCTGGAGCGGTGGGCCGAGGTCTTCGCCGACCTGCCGGCCGCGGTGACGACGGTGATCTGCGGGCACACCCACATGCCGTACCTGCGGCTGGTCGACCGGCGGCTGGTGGTCAACCCGGGCAGCGTCGGGATGCCGTACGGCCGCAGCGGTGCCGCCTGGGTGTTGCTCCGCGACGGCCGGGTGGAGTTCCGGCGTACGGAGGTGGACCTCGAGGCGGTGATCACCGAGGTGGTGCGGCTCTCCGGCTACCCCGATCGGCAGGCATGGGCCGATGAGTACGTGCGGGCCCGCCACAGCGACGCCGACGCCCTGCGGGCGATGGGACCGCGCGACGGTCAATCGGTGGCTGGCCGCTGAGAACCTCGGCTAGATGGTCTGCACTCGCGGTGTCGCCGTGGTGGTCACGGCGATCGAGCCCTCCCGGGGCGACAGCATCTGGGCGAGCTCCTTCTCGTAGTCCTGGGCGGTGACGAACAGCAGCTCGTCACCGGATTCGAGAGTGCCGTCGGTGTCGGGGGCCTGGGCGTGGCCGTCGCGGATGATCGCCACGAGGACCACGTCACCCGGCCAGGTGAGGTCACCGATTCGCTGGCCCACGCAGGGGCTCGAGGTCGGCAGGGTCATCTCGACCAGGTTGGTCTGCCCCTCGTGGAAGGTGAGCAGGCGTACGAGGTCACCGACCGTCACCGCCTCCTCGACCAGGGCCGACATCAGCCGCGGGGTCGAGACGGAGACGTCCACGCCCCAGACCTCGTTGAAAAGCCACTCGTTCTTGGGGTGGTTGACCCGACCGACCGTGCGCGGCACGCCGAATTCGGTCTTGCACAGCAGCGACATGACCAGGTTGGCCTTGTCGTCGCCGGTCGCCGCGATGGCGACGTCGCAGGTGTCGATGCCGGCTTCCTCCAGGGAGGAGAGCTCGCAGGCGTCGGCCAGCAGCCATTCCGCCTCGGGCAGCGTGTCGGACTTGATGGCCCGAGGATCACGGTCGATCAGCAGCACCTCGTGGCCGTTCTCGACCAGCTCGGCGGCGATCGAACGCCCGACGTTGCCTGCGCCGCCAATGGCTACCCGCATCGTCTGTCTCCCTTCGGGTTCATCGGACTCAGACTTCGACAGGCGGGGCGGACAGGACGTCTTCGACCTGGGCCAACCGAGCGTCGGTGACGGCGGCGTACACGAGGTCGCCGTCTTGGAAGAGCGTGCTCTGCTTGGGCACCATGCCGCCGCCGAGCCGGAACATGAACGGGATCCGAGCCCCGGTGGCTTCCTCGAGCTGGGCGACCGTACGCCCGACCCAGGACCGGTCGACGTGGACCTCCATCAGGCGCACGGATCCCGACGGGTCACGCCAGTGCGGTTCGGACCCGGCGGGAAGCAGTCGGCGCAGCACCTGGTCAGCGGTCCAGCGGACGGTGGCCACCGTGGGAATGCCCAGACGCTCGTAGACCTCGGCGCGTCCCGGGTCGTAGATGCGGGCCACGACGTTGTCGACGTTGAAGGTCTCGCGCACCACCCGGGCGGCCAGGATGTTCGAGTTGTCGCCGCTGGAGACCGCGGCGAAACCGTCGGCTCCCTCGATGCCCGCCTCGATCAGCACCTCGCGGTCGAACCCGACGCCTTTGACCGTCCGCCCGGCGAAGTCGGGACCCAGCCGCCGGAACGCGTCCACATCGACGTCGATCACCGCAACGGTGTGGTCGCGCTTCTCCAGACTCCGAGCGAGGCTCGAGCCGACTCGACCGCAGCCCATGATCACGATGTGCACGCCGGTGAGTCTAGTGAGGTCGCCCCGGTCATGGGTCAGCCGCTACCCGAGTCTCGTTCGAGACGTCAACGGGCCCGCCTCCCCTCCACTAGAGTCTTGCCACGTGGTGAACCTGTCGGACGTCGGCAAGCGGTTGCTCCTGGGCCGCAAGCTGCGGAGCACACAGCTCGGCGAGACCCTGCTGCCCAAGCGCATCGCTCTCCCCGTGTTCGCGTCCGACGCGTTGTCCTCGGTCGCGTACGCCCCGGACGAGATCTTGTTGACCCTCTCCCTCGCCGGACTGGCCGGACTGGCCTTTTCCTGGAAGATCGCCATCCTGGTCGCGGTCGTGATGCTCGTCGTCGTCGCCTCCTACCGGCAGAACGTGCACGCCTATCCCTCCGGCGGCGGGGACTACGAGGTGGCCACGGTCAACCTCGGCCCGAACGCCGGGCTCACGGTGGCCAGTGCGTTGCTGGTCGACTACGTGCTGACCGTGGCGGTGTCGATCTCGTCCGGGGTGCAGAATGCGAAGTCACTCTTCCCCATCCTGGACGGCCACGAGGCGGCGGTGGCGGCGATTGCCGCACTGGTGCTGATGGCGCTGAACCTGCGCGGCGTCCGGGAGTCGGGCACCCTCTTCGCCATCCCGACCTACTGCTTCATGGTCGGCATCTTCGTCATGGTCGGCTACGGCCTGTTCCGGATCCTCGTGCTCGACGAGAACGTGCAGGCCCACAGCGCCCAGTACGGGATCGAGGCCGACCCCAAGTACGCACAGTTCACCGGGTTCTTGATGGTCGTCCTCCTGGCCCGGACCTTCTCCTCCGGTTGCGCTGCGCTGACCGGGGTGGAGGCCATCTCCAACGGCGTGCCGGCGTTCAAGAAGCCGAAGAGCAGGAACGCCGCCACGACGCTGCTGCTGCTGGGCACGATCTCGGTGACGATGCTGATCGGCGTCGTGAGCCTGGCCAACCTCACCGGTCTCAAGCTGATCGACGAGGGACGTTCGCACTACACCCTGAACGGCGAACGGGTCGAGGTGATCGAGGAGACCGCCATCGGCCAGCTGGCCCAGGCCGTCTTCGCCGACTTCCGCCCCGGGGCCTACTTCGTCATCTTCGCCACCATGATCATCTTGTTCCTGGCCGCGAACACCGCCTTCAACGGCTTCCCCGTGCTGGGGTCGATCCTGGCCCGGGACGGCTACCTACCTCGCCAGCTGCACACCCGCGGCGACCGCCTCGCCTACAGCAACGGCATCCTCGTGCTGGCGTTCCTGGCCATCGTGCTGATCGTCGCGTTCAAGGCCGACGTGACCGCCTTGATCCAGCTCTACGTGGTCGGGGTGTTCGTCTCGTTCACGGTCAGCCAGCTGGGGATGCTGCGGCACTGGACCCGTCTGTTGAAGACGGAGAAGAACCCGGAGACACGTCGCCGGATGGTGCGGTCGCGCGTGATCAACGGCATCGGGCTGACCATGACCGGCACCGTGTTGATCATCGTGCTGCTGTCGAAGTTCGTCCAGGGGGCCTACATCGCGATCATCGCCATGGCGGTGATCTTCGTGCTGATGAAGTTGATCCGGCGCCACTACGAGTCCGTGGCCGAGGAGACCGCCCTGGTCGAGGGCGAGGACCGCACGCTCCCCAGCCGAGTACGGGCGATCGTGCTCGTCTCCAAGCTGCACAAGCCGACCGTACGGGCGCTGGCCTTTGCCAAGGCGGCCCGGCCGAGCACCCTCGAGGCCCTGACCGTCGACGTCGACACCGACGAGACGGCCCGGCTGGTCGCTGTCTGGGAGGAGTCGGGGATGACGATCCCGCTCAAGGTGGTGTCCTCGCCGTACCGCGAGGTGACCAACCCGATCGTCGACTACGTCAAGAACATCCGCTCCGAGAGTCCGCGTGACGTGGTCACGGTCTACATCCCCGAGTACGTCGTGGGTCACTGGTGGGAGCAGATCCTGCACAACCAGAGCGCACTCCGGCTCAAGGGTCGGCTGCTGTTCACACCCGGTGTCATGGTGACCTCGGTGCCGTACCTGCTGCAGTCCTCCAGCAAGCGGGCCCAGCGGATCGCCCGCGAGACGGAGAACGAGAACGCACGCCGACGTTCCCTGAGCGCTCGCGACTAGACGTGGGTAGCATCCCGCTATGAGCGTCCGCCTGCGTAGGCCCGGTCCCGTCGGCTCCTGGCGTACGCCGGTGGTGGTCGCAGCCCTGCTCGTACTGACCGGCGCCGGTTGCACGCAGGGAGTGCCCAGCGACGAGCCGCAGGCCCAGACGGCGACTCCGTCGCAGACCTCGTCGGCCGACGACTCGGCCAGCCCCAGCTCCAGCCCGGGCAGTTCGGCGTCGCCTTCGGGCTCGGTATCGCCGTCCGGCTCACCGAGTCCCTCCGGTTCCAGCACCGCCTCGCCGAGCCCGAGCCCGGGCGCTGTCACCCCGACCCCGGTCGGTACGCCGACGCCCGCCTCCGCACCCTCGACCTCGTCCGTCCCGGGTGAGACGGGGCCGCCGCCGGTGCTCGACCGCAACGCCGTCGGGCGGGACCTGAAGCTGTCTGATGTCTTCTCCGCCCCGGTCGAGTGGCGCGACGATCGCTTCGACATCGCCAGCGACCGCGGCCTGGATGGTTTCGGTGGACCCGTCCGCCGGTGCGCCACGGACGAGGCGAGCGCCCAGACCGCCGAGCTGCGGCTGGCCAACAACTTCAGCCGGCTGACCCTGCGCTTCGGGGAGGCCAACAACTCCGATTCGTCGGACTCCGAGATGTTGGTCCGGCTCGTCGGCAACGGTGCGTTCATCACGTCCAAGCAGGTCAAGTTCAACAAGCTCGAGTCCATGACCGTGCCGGTGGTCGGGGTCAACGCGCTGAAGATCCAGGTCTACATGACCGGCAAGAACTGCGACGACAACCGGGGCATCAACGCGGTCATCACCGGCCTCAGGGTCGAGTGAACGCCTACCCTGCAGACCTGATCGGCCCCGTGGAGATCGGCCCCGTCGCGCACGGCGGTCACTGTGTGGCGCGGCACGAGGGGCGGGTCATCTTCGTCCGCCACGCGTTGCCCGGTGAAACCGTGACGGTGCAGGTGACCGACCGCAGCCACCAGAGCTTCTGGCGGGGTGACGCAGTCGAGATCCTCACCGCCAGCCCCGACCGGGTCGCCCCCCGCTGCCCGATCGCCGGTCCCGGTCTGTGCGGCGGCTGCGACTTCCAGCACGTCGAGCTCGACGCCCAGCGCGCGCTCAAGACCGCCGTCGTGGCCGAGCAGCTCGAACGGCTGGCCGGGCTGACCTGGGACGGCGCGGTCGAGCCGGTCGACACCGACGGCACCGCCGACGGGCTGCACTGGCGCACCCGGATGCGCTACCAGACCGACGAGCACGGTCGCCCGGGGCTGCGCGGTCACCGGTCCGCCGAGGTCGTACCCCTGCCGGAGCAAGGGTGCGTGATCGCGAGCCCGCGCACGGTCCCGGTCGTCGGACACAGCTGGCCGGCCGACGCGGAGCTGATCACCGCCGGGTCCGCCACCCAGGTGGCCCTGCTGGTCGACGGTCGGCTCGAGTCCGGGGTCGCCGAGCTGACCGAGCGCGCCGCCGACCGGGACTGGGCGGTGGCCGCCAACGGGTTCTGGCAGGTTCACCCGGGGGCGGCCGACACCCTCGTCGGTGCGGTGCTGGCGGGTCTGGCGCCCGAGCCGGGGGAGCGGGCCTTCGACCTCTACTGCGGGGTCGGCTTGTTCGCCGGCGCCTTGGCCGACGCCGGCTGCCGGGTCTGGGGTGTGGAGTCGAGCCGGTTCGCCATCGCCACCGCTCGGCGCAACCTGGCCGACGTCGGAGACGGGGTCCGGCTGAGCGCCGACCGGGTCGACCGCGGGCTGCCCAAGCTGCCCGGGCGTACGGACCTGGTCGTGCTGGACCCGCCGCGGACCGGGGCCGGCAAGGCCGTGATGCAGGCGGTGGCCGCCCGCCGACCGCGCGCCATCGCGTACGTGGCCTGCGATCCCGCGGCCCTGGCCCGCGACCTGGGAACCGCGCAGACCCTCGGCTACGCCCCCGTGAGCATCCGGGCGTTCGACCTCTTCCCGATGACCCATCACGTGGAGTGCGTAGCCATTCTGACGCCGGTCTGAGCAAGGCAACCCTTATCTGATCGGTGCCTCAGGGGTGCGCGAGGCTAAGGCTCTGATGTGATGGTCACCACCGTGATATCTTGACGTCAAGATACTTTGTAATCAACGACCCGATGGAGCGCTCATGAGTGTCAACAGTTTCGGTGCGAAGACCACCCTCCCGGTGGGTGACGCCTCGTACGAGATCTTCCGGTTGGATGCGGTCGAGGGCTCCGAGCTCCTCCCGTACAGCCTCAAGATCCTGCTGGAGAACCTGCTCCGGACCGAGGACGGCGCCAACATCACCGCCGACGACATCCGCGCTCTGGCCTCCTGGGACCCGGCGGCCGAGCCCAGCAAGGAAATCCAGTTCACCCCGGCCCGCGTCATCATGCAGGACTTCACCGGCGTCCCCTGCGTGGTCGACCTGGCCACCATGCGCGAGGCGATGGCCGACCTGGGCGGCGACGCGTCCAAGATCAACCCGCTCGCGCCCGCCGAGATGGTCATCGACCACTCCGTCATCGCCGACGTGTTCGGCACCGCCGGGGCCTTCGCCCAGAACGTCGAGATCGAGTACGGCCGCAACCGCGAGCGCTACCAGTTCCTGCGCTGGGGCCAGACCGCCTTCGACGACTTCAAGGTCGTCCCGCCCGGCACCGGCATCGTCCACCAGGTCAACATCGAGCACCTGGCCCGGGTCATCTTCCCCCGGGTGATCGACGGCGTGACCTACGCCTACCCGGACACCTGTGTGGGCACCGACTCCCACACCACCATGGTCAACGGCCTCGGCGTCGTCGGCTGGGGTGTCGGCGGGATCGAGGCCGAGGCGGCCATGCTCGGCCAGCCCGTCTCCATGCTCATCCCGCGCGTGGTCGGCTTCAAGCTGTCCGGATCGCTGCCCGAGGGTGCGACCGCCACCGACCTGGTGCTGACCATCACCGAGATGCTCCGTCAGCACAAGGTGGTCGGCAAGTTCGTCGAGTTCTACGGGCCCGGCGTGTCCGCGGTCCCGCTGGCCAACCGGGCCACGATCGGCAACATGAGCCCGGAGTACGGCTCGACCATCGCCGTCTTCCCGATCGACTCCAAGACCACCGACTACCTGAAGCTCACCGGCCGCAGCGCCGAGCAGATCGCGCTGGTCGAGGCGTACGCCAAGACCCAGGGTCTGTGGCACGACGACGACCACGAGGCGAAGTACTCCGAATACCTCGAGCTCGACCTCGGCACCATCGTCCCGAGCATCGCCGGCCCGAAGCGACCGCAGGACCGGGTCGTCCTGGCCCACGCCAAGCAGGGCTTCCGCGAGGCGCTCAAGGCGTACGTCGACTTCGACACCCCCCAGTCCCCGGTCGACGCCGCGCCGGCTCTGAACGGTTACGACGAGTCGGTGGCCGAGACTTTCCCGGCCTCGGACGCGCCCAGCCACTCCGGTCCCGAGGAGAACCTCGACCCCGAAGACGCCGGTGCCGGGGTGGCCGACGACATCGGCCGGCCCTTCAAGAAGACCAAAGTCGT
>DATDBS010000098.1:0-19708 GCA_036524735.1 Propionibacteriaceae bacterium | reverse complement strand
CCCCCGTAGAGGAGGAGCGACGATGTACCCCACCCAGCATCAGGCCCTCCGCCAGCTGCCTCGCTTCTGCCCGGCTGTCCCCCCAGCATGGAGGCAAGAGCGAGGCGCCTACGGTTTGGTCGCTAAAGTGTTCCTGGCTGCGTCGCAGCGATTGTGAACATGCTCGTGAATCGGAGGGGACCTGCGCTCGTGACTGTCCTTTCCGACGATGAACGTGAAGAGCTGCAGCGCGCCTTCAAGGCCGGTGACGAGAGTGCCCTCGAGGAGATCTACCGACGCTACTCGGCGCTGGTCTACACCGTGGCGCTCCGTTCGCTTGGTGAGGTGACCGAGGCTGAAGACGTGACCCAGAAGGTCTTCGTCGCGGCCTGGACCGGTAGGCACAACTACAAGCCTGACCGCGCCGGCCTGCCGGCCTGGCTGATGGGCATCACCCGCAACAAGGTCGTGGACGCCCTGCAGGCTCGGACCAAACAGCGCAAGATCCAGACGGAGATGGCCACCAACTGGGACCCGCCGCCCGAGGCGTTCGACATCGCCGAGCGGCTGATCATCGCGGACGAGATTTCCCGGCTGGACGAGATGCCCCAACGGGTGTTGAAGATGGCGTTCTACGAAGATCTCACCCACGCTCAGATCGCTGAACGTCTGCAACTCCCTCCGGGCACCGTGAAGAGCCACATCCGCAGGAGTTTGATCAAACTCAAACGACGGTTGGAGGTGTGGACCGATGCATATGAGTCCTGACACCCTGACCCTGCTCGCGCTGGGGGAACCCGCCGCGACCCCAGACGAGCAAGCCCACCTGGTCCAGTGCCCGGTCTGCACCGCACATCTCGAGGAGCTGGCCCGCGTCGTGACCTTCGCCCGAGAGCCCAATCCGCCAGAGCCACTGTCCTCGCCCGGTCCCGAGGTCTGGGCCCGAATCCAAGCGGCCCTGCAGGAGCCGGTCGAAATCCCTTCCTCCACGCAGGTGGACGAGGTCATTGCCGCGGTGCCTGTCTCGGCACCGCCCGCGTCGATTTCACCCGCCCCTGTACGCAGCTCGCGGGCTCGCCGCGCCGCAGCCTTCGTCCTCGTCGCCGCGTTCGCGCTCATCGCCGGGTTGGGCATCGGCTTCGGCGCCAGTCGCTTCGGCGGTGGCACCCCGCAGGCCGCGCCCGATCCCGTCACCCACCTGAACGCACTCCCGGGCTGGCCGGGCGCCCAGGGTCAGGCCTCGATCACCACCGGCGCCGACGGCGTGCGTACGCTCAAAGTGAGCATGTCCATGCCGCAGCCGCTGGACGGTCGGCTCCAGGTCTGGCTCAGCGACGAAGAAGCTCTGCACATGACCCCGATGGGCTACCTGACCGACGGATCGGGCTCGTTCACGATGCCGGCCAGCATGGACCTGAAGGCCAACCCCATCGTGGATGTGTCCGAGGAGCCGATCAACGACTCCGACTCCGACCACTCGCTCAACTCAGTCGTACGCGGGCGCCTCGTTCGCTGAACCGAGTTGCCGTCAGCCCGCACGGGGCCACGAAGGCATCCGGCGGACCTGCACGACAAAACCTCGCTCCACTTCCTGCTCCTTGCACCCTCAGCAGAGGATGCAAGGAGACGGAAAGGATGCGAGATCTCGGATCGAGTCGGGTCAGCCCTTCTTGCTGGCGGCCCGCAGCTTCGGAGTCTCCATCACGTCGCCCACGATGGCGTTCGACCGGCGCGGGCCGGCGTAGCGCGAACCGAGGTTGACCAGGGTCTGGAGCCGGTTGCGGCCACCGAGCAGGAACACCAGGTGCAGGGCGATCCAGCCGAGCCAGGCGGGTACGCCCTTCATCTTCAGACCGAACGGCATCTGGAGCACCGCGTCACCGCGGCCGATGGTGGCCATCGTGCCCTTGTCGAAGTAGGAGAAGGTCTCGGTCTCCAGCCCGCGGTAGAGCCGGGAGATCTGCTTCGCGGCGTGCTTGCCGGTCTGGATGGCGGGCTGGGCCAGCTGGGGCAGCGGGTTGTCCACGATGACGCTGGAGTCGCCGATGGCGAACACGTTCTCGTAGCCCACGATGCGGGTGTCGCCGTTGACCTCGATGCGGCCGGCGCGGCCGATCGGGATGCCCCAGTCGCGCAGCACCGGGTTGCCGGACACACCGGCGGCCCAGATGACCAGGTCGACCGGCATGGACGTCCCGTCCTTGAAGTCCACCTTGTCGGCGTGCACCTCGGAGATGGCCGTCTTGAGGCGTACGTCGACGCCGCGCTTGATGAGCTCCTTGAGGGCGTACTGCCGCAACGAGTCGTCGAACGGGGCGAGCAGGAACTCCCCCATCTCGACCAGCACGACGTGCACGTGGGCCGGGTTCAACTCCGGGTACGTGCTCGGGAGCACCTCGGTCTTGAGCTCGGCCAGCTGTCCGGCCATCTCGACGCCGGTGGCGCCGCCGCCGACCACGACGACGGTGAAACCGCCGGTGTTCGAGTCCGACCGGCCGGCGATGATCTCCATGCTGCCGAAGATCGTGTCGCGCACCTTCAGGGCGTCAGCCCGGGTGTACATCGACATCGTGAACTCGGCCGCCCCGGGGATGCCGAAGTGGTTGGTCGTGATGCCGTTGCCGATGATCAGGTAGTCGTAGTGGATGTTGATGCCGTCCTCGCACTGCACCTCCTGCGCATCGTGGTCGATGCCCACGACAGAGGCGCGGCGGAAGCGGACCCCGCTGTGCTTGGCCGCGAAGTAACGCAGCGAGTAGGTCACGTCGCCGGCGTTCAGGCCGCCGGTGGCGACTTGGTAGAGCAGCGGTTGGAACGTGTTGTAGGGGTGTCGGTCGATCAGGGTGACGCGGAAACCCTCCTTGGAGAGCTCGCTCACCGCCGAC
Organism: Propionibacteriaceae bacterium; assembly: GCA_036524735.1. GTDB lineage: Bacteria > Actinomycetota > Actinomycetes > Propionibacteriales > Propionibacteriaceae > Microlunatus. Next base: position 16,844 of record DATDBS010000098.1, on the reverse strand, counting down.
ACTCCAGCGAAGCCTGCCCCGACCACAACGACATGCGGCATATCAGTCACGGGTTCATCTAACCAGGGTGGATGACTCGTCCGACACCCCATCCGGAAAGTTAGGCCTTCGATCGACGTAGCCCGCGATGAACCGGGCGATCTCGTCGAGGGTCCGCTGCCGCACCGACGGCGCGGAGAGCATGAGGTCGTGCATGCCCTCGGCGATGCGGACCACGGTGACGTGGTTGCCCAACCGGATGGCCCGGGCCGCGATCTGCTCCACGTCCAGCACCGTGTCGGCGATCCGCAGCTCCTCGCTCCAGCGCCGGGAGAAGTCCGTGGTGGTGGAGGCCAGCACCAGGACGGGTACGTCGATGCCGAGCCCGGCAGCGACCCGCTGATGGCCCAGCAGCACGGCTCGCATCCAGCCGACCCGGATCGGCGGGGACGGCGTGGCCTTGAGGTCGAGGTCGTAGTCCCACTCCCCGCCCAGGCTGGCGTGCACCGTACGGGCGTAGAAACCCAGGTCCGGCAGTCTGATCACCGCGGTGGGCGAGCGGGTCCCCAGGGTGCCGATCACCGGGGTGCCCAGGGTGCGGACGAGGGCGGACCCCTGCAGGTCCAGCCAGGGCGAGTTGAGGATGACGCCACTGACCCGACCCGGGTGGGCCGCGGTCCACAGTGAGACGATCAGGCCGCCGGTGGAGTGCCCCATGACCACGAGGTCGTCGTGGTCCTCGGCGATCACGTCCGCCGCAGCATCGAGCTCGACCGCGTACTCGTCCAGATCGGTGACGAAACCCCGTAGGTGCCCGCGGCGCAGGCTCCGGCCGTAACGGCGCAGGTCGAGGGCGTAGAAGTCGAAACCCAGGGCCGTCATCGCCTCGGCCAGGTGGGTCTGGAAGAAGTAGTCGTTCCAGCCGTGGACGTAGAGCATCGCCCGTCGGGAGCCCGTGCTCGCGGGCACCCGGCGGACCAGGGTAGCCACCATCTCCACGTCGGCGGGTTCCCCGAGAGCCGGTTCGACTCCGGGCAGCGCGAGATCCATCGACTCGTAGCCGTCGAGGAAGTCCGGATGCCAGCTGCTCACCTGATCAGCCTGACACCCGAGTGCCTATCTCGTGTGTCGGTTCCCCACGTAAACGTGGGAAACCGTCACTCCACCCACGAATCTGGTGGTTGAGTGACGGTTTCCTGGGTAGATCGGGTCCGGCCGGTACGCCGGGTCACCTCACTTGATGAGGCGCCAGTTCACCGGGTACTTGTAGAACTCGTGCTTGTTGGCCGCCACGGTGGCCAGGATGCACAGGATCAGGGCGCCGATGCCGACGATCGGGAGCAGGATCGCCCCGATGACGACGGCGGTCAGGATCGAGGACACGATCAACGCGATGCTGTAGAGGATCGAGAAGTTGAGCGCCTCGGTCGACACCTGCTTCAGCCACTGGCTGCGGTCCTTGTAGATCAGGTAGACGACCAGCGGGCCGACGAAGCCGAGGAACGGGATGCTGATGTGGGCGAGGATGCCCCACAGCTTCTCGTCGCTCGGGGAGACCGGCGCCTGACCGGGCGCTCCCCCGGCGTACGGCTGCGGAGGGTAGCCGGGCTGGCCGTACTGCTGGGGCGGGTAGCCCTGTTGCGGGGGGTAGCCCTGCTGGCCGTAGCCCTGCTGCTGGTTGGGATCGACGTACGGCGGGGGCTGCTGGCCGTAGCCCTGCTGACCGTAGCCCTGCTGGCCGTAGCCCTGCTGCGCGTCGTACCCCGGCTGCTGGGTCGGCTGCTGGCCGTAGCCGGCGTTGGGGTCGCTGTAGCCCTGGTTGTAGTCCGGGGCCGGCGGCGGCTGCGACCATCCGGACGGTTCCGAGGCCGACGAAGCTGACGCGGCGCTCGGGTAGGAATCAGGGGCGGGGTTGGAGCCGGCCGGATCGCTCGACGGATACGACCCGGAGGGCTCACCTGACGATGACGGCGGAGTGCCCGGGGATGAGTACGGGTCCGGCGTCTCTGGAGGGTTCTGGCTCATGGGCCAAGGCTATTACCCCACGAGCCCAAATGGGGTTATCTAACCCGACTTGCGTAGGTCTTCGTAACCTTCGTCCTCGGTCGACGTGTCGTCGACCTCAGACGGGTCGTCCTCGCTCAAGTCAGCGTAAGCGGGAGGCACATACGCGCCATCCGAACCGGATCGAAGCTCCTGCTCCAACGACGAGAAGTCGGTCCCGAAAGACCGGTACTTCAACTCGCGGGCTACCTTCGTCTGCTTTGCTTTTGCACGGCCGCGCCCCATAGTGGGTCGACCCCCTCGCATTTGGTCTGCCGGCGGCTCAGCCGCGGCTCAGGATGGTTAATGTCGTGAGAAGGATGTTACCCAATGGGCTCAAGGGTGCAAAGCCGAGGGACCTCTAGCGGACCGCGTGTTGCCCGGACAGGGTGACCGAGCCCGGTGCGTCCGACCCGGCAGCGGCCACGGACCCGCAGACCCAGGCGGGCAGACCGCGGGCCGCGAGCAGGCGTACAGCCTCGTCGACCTGGTCGGCCGGCAGCACGGCCACCATCCCCACCCCGATGTTCAGCGTCGCCTCGAGGTCGGGCCGGCTGATCCCGCCGAGCCGGGCGACAAGGTCGAAGATCGGCGCCGGCTGCCAGCTCGATCGGTCGATGGTCACCGCAGCCTCGGGCGGGATGACCCGGGCCAGGTTGTTGGCGAACCCGCCCCCGGTGATGTGGCTCATCGCGTGCACCGTGACGCCGTCGATCAGGGCCAGGCAGTCCCGGGAGTAGATCCGGGTCGGCACCAGCAGCTCCTCGCCGATCGTGCGGCCGAGCTCGTCCACGTGCCGGTCCAGTCCCCAGCCCGCCTGCGCGAGCACGTGACGGACCAGCGAGTAGCCGTTGGAGTGCAGACCGGACGAGGCCATGGCCAGCACGACGTCCCCGGCGCGTACGCGGTCAGGGCCGAGCAGCCGGTCGTACTCGACCACGCCGGTGGCGGCCCCTGCGATGTCGTACTCGTCGGGCTCCAGGAGCCCGGGGTGCTCGGCCGTCTCACCGCCCAGCAGGGCACAGCCGGCCTCCGCGCAGGCCTCGGCGATGCCCTTGACGATGTCGGCGATCCGCTCGGGTACGACCTTGCCGGTCGCGATGTAGTCGGTCATGAACAGCGGCTCGGCGCCGCACACGACGAGGTCGTCGACGACCATGCCGACCAGGTCGAAACCGATCGTGTCGTGGATGTCCATCGCCTGTGCGATCGCGACCTTGGTGCCCACCCCGTCGGTCGAGGTGGCCAGCACCGGATGGCTCATCTTGGCGATGGCGCTCGCGTCGAACAGTCCGGCGAAGCCACCGATCCCGCCCAGCACCTCGGGTCTACGGGTCTTGCCCACCCATTCCTTCATCAGCTCGACGGCGCGGTCCCCCGCGTCGATGTCCACGCCCGCCGCAGCGTAGGCGCTCCGCTCGGACGACGGGGACGGGGTGCTCATGGCCGGCTGAGGGCGTCGAGGGCACCGACTCCGGCGACAGCGTTGGCGAGGCCGTCGTCGTCGGTCCGGGTGGAGTCCTCGAGGATCGACTTGCCCAGCCGTTCGCTGAGCGGCAGCTCGACCGGGTAGACCCCGTCGAAGCAGGCCCGACACAGCGCATCCTTGCCGACCTCGGTCGCATCGACCAGGCCGTCCAGCGAGACATAGCCCAGCGAGTCGGCGCCGATCGAGCGACAGATCTCGTCGGAGTTCAGCCCGGTGGCGATCAGTTCCGCCCGCGAGGCGAAGTCGATGCCGTAGAAGCAGGGCCATTTGACGGGCGGTGAGGAGATCCGGACGTGGATCTCGGCCGCGCCGGCCTCCCGCAACATCCGTACGAGGGCACGCTGGGTGTTGCCGCGGACGATCGAGTCGTCGACCACGACCAGGCGCTTGCCGGCGATCACGTCGCGCAGCGGGTTCAGCTTCAGCCGGATGCCGAGCTGCCGGATCGTCTGGCTGGGCTGGATGAAGGTGCGGCCGACGTAGGAGTTCTTGACCAGACCCTGGCCGTACGGGATGCCCGACTGCTCGGCGTACCCGATCGCGGCCGGGGTCCCCGACTCCGGCACCGGGATGACCAGGTCGGCGTCGGCGGGGAACTCCTTGGCCAAGGTACGACCGACCTCGACGCGCACCGAGTGCAGCCGGCGGCCGGAGATCATCGTGTCCGGCCGGGCGAGGTAGACGTACTCGAACAGGCAGCCCTTGGGCTCGGGGGTGGCGAACGTCCGGCTGCGAAGCCCGTCGGCGTCCACGCTGATCAGCTCACCCGGGTTGATCTCGCGGATGAAGGAGGCGCCGACGATGTCGAGGGCCGCGGTCTCGCTGGCCACCACCCAGCCGCGCTCCAGCCGACCCAACACCAGCGGGCGGATGCCCTGGGGGTCGCGCGCGGCGTACAGGGTCTCGCCGTCCATGAAGACCAGGCAGAAGGCGCCGCGGAGCCGGGGCAGCACCTCCATCGCGGCCTCCTCGGTGCTCAGACCGGGGAAGGTGGCCATCAGCGCGGTGACCAGGGAGGTGTCGGTGGTGGCCTCGTGCGAGAGGGCGCCGGGGACGAGCGACTCGGTCGCGTCGTCCCGCTCGCTCAGCCAGCTCTGCAGCTCGAGGGTGTTGGTCAGGTTGCCGTTGTGCCCGAGTGCGATGCTGCCGGTGGCGGTGGAGCGGAAGGTCGGCTGGGCGTTCATCCAGACGCTCGCCCCGGTCGTCGAGTAGCGGCAGTGGCCGATCGCGAGGTGACCGCCGTTCAGCGACTCAAGGGTGGCCTCGTTGAACACCTGCGAGACCAGACCCATGTCTTTGAAGACGACGATCTGCGAACCGCGGCTGACCGCGATCCCGGCCGACTCCTGCCCCCGGTGCTGCAACGCGTAGAGCCCGAAGTAGGTGAGCTTGGCCACCTCTTCCGACGGAGCCCACACACCGAAGACGCCACAGGCATCTTGGGGTCCTCTGTCGTGGGGATCGAGATCGTGATTCAGTCGACCGTCAGCTCCAGGCACTGCCTCATGCTATCCCGATCTCGCCGCCCGCCCGGTCACCCGCGCCAGCGGTACTCCACCTCGGGACGCCCGCTCCCGCCGAACCGGGTCTCCCGATCGGCCAGCCGGGCGCCGACCAGGTGCTCGAGGTAGCGCCGGGCCGTGACCCTGGACGTCCCGGCCCGTTGCGCGACCTCGGAGGCCGAAGCCGCGCCGGCGGTCTCCTGCAGACAACCCGTGACCAGGCGGAGCGTGCTCAGGCTGAGCCCCTTGGGCAGGTCGGGGGCGCCGGCCGGTCGGAGCAGCGCGAACGCGGCATCCACCTCGGCCTGGGCCAACGAGGCGCTCTGGGCGGCCAGGCTCTCGCGGTAGGAGGCGTACTGCTCGAGCTTGGCCCGGAACCCGGCGAAGGTGAACGGCTTCAGCAGGTAGGACACCACGCCCTGGCTGACGGCCTGGCGCACGACGTCCAGGTCGCGGGCCGAGGTCACCGCGATCACGTCGCAGAGCTGACCGGCCGCCCGCAGGTGGCGCAGCAGCTGCAGCCCGTGGCCGTCGGGCAGGTGCAGGTCGAGCAGCAGCAGGTCGACGTCAGGGTCGGCCTGCAGCAGCCGGGTCGCGTCCCGGGCCGAGCGGGCGACGCCGGCGAGCTCGAAGGCGGGCAACCGGCCGACGTACGCCGCGTGCGCCTCCGCTGCGAACGCCTCGTCCTCGACGACCAGGACCCGGAACGTCACGAGACGTCCCCGGCCGGGGCCGTCGGTACGGCGGGTGTGTGTACGGCGGGTGTCTGTACGGCGGGGGTCGGTACGGCGGCCGGCGTCGAGACCTGCAGGCTGAAGCGCGCCCCGCCCAGGTCGCTGCGACCGACGTCGACCTGACCGCCGTAGCGGCGTACCAGGTTGATCACCAGGGCGAGCCCGATGCCGCGCCCGACGGCCGAACCGCCGCCGGTCTTGGTCGACCAGCCCCGACGGAAGGCCTGTTCCCGCTGGTCGTCGGTCAGCCCCGGGCCGCTGTCGCCGACCTCGATGACCAGGTGATGAGCGTCGCTGCGGATCAGCACCTGTACCCGCCGGACGCGGTCGCTGTCGGCGGTGGCGTCGATGGCGTTGTCGACCAGGTTGCCGAGGATGGTGACGACGTCGTGGGCGGCGACCGGCAGCGCGGTCACCTCCGAGCCCGGGTCGACGCTCAGCTCCACCCCGCGCTCGGCGGCCGCGGAGGTCTTGCCGAGCAGCAGCGCCGACACGACGGGTTCGTCGACCGCCGAGACCACGTCGTCGGTCAGCCGCTGGGCCAGGGCCAGCTCCTTCGTCGCGAAGTCCACCGCGGCCTCGCTGCGGCCCATCTCGATCAGGGAGACCACGGTGTGCAGCCGGTTGGCCGACTCGTGGTTCTGGGAGCGCAGGGACTCGGCGAGGTCGCGTACGGAGTCGAGCTCGCCGGAGATCGAGCGCAGCTCGGTGTGGTCGCGCAGGGTGACGGCCGACCCGAGGTCCACGCCCCGCCAGCGGGCCCGGGCCCGGTTGACCACGAGCATCCGGTCCTCGACCAGATGGATCTCATCGGTCAGCGGCTCGGTCCCGAGCAGCGCGGTCGCCAGCTCGGTCGGGATGGCCAGCTCACCGATCTTGCGGTTCTCGGCCGGGCCGTCGAGCTGCAACAGCCGGCGCGCCTCGTCGTTGATCAGCTGGACCCGGCCGTCGAGGTCGAGCACCATGACGCCTTCCCGGACCGAATGGAGCACCGCGTCGTAGTACTCGTACATCCGGCTCAGCTCGGCCGCCTGCAGTCCATGGGTCTGACGACGCAGCCGACGACTGATCAAGGCGGCGCCGATCACCCCGACCGCCAGCACGACGAGGGCCGCAAGGGCGATCCCGGGCACACTGGCCAGCACCTGCTGGTTGACGGCCTGCATCGTGATCCCGACGGCGACGAGCGCCACGATCGTGCCGCCCTCACGGACCGGCACCACGGCCCGGACCGACGGCCCGAGGGTGCCGGAGTAGCGCTCGGTGTAGACCTCCCCACGCTGGGCCTGGGTGATGGAGCCGAGGAACGGGAGGCCGATGTTGTCGGGGTTGGGGTGGGTGTAGCGGATGCCTTCGGTGCTCATGATGACGACGAAATCCGTACGCGAGTCGGCCCGGACCCGCTCGGCGAAGGGCTGCAAGAGGGTCGTGGGGTTCGGTTCGCGCAGCGCCGTGGCGATCACCGGGGCGTCAGCGACGGTGACGGCGACCCCCACCGCGCGGTCGCTGGCCAGCCGCTCCTGGTCTCGGCGAGCGTCGGCGTACGCGAGGGTCAGCCCGACCAGGACCAGGGCGAGGACCACGGCGACCTGGAGGACCAGGATCTGCCCGGCGACGCTCAGCGGGTGACCGCGACGCAGGGTTGCCATGACCCGCATTGTGCACCGGAGGTGACCGCGACCACTATGAACACAACGTGACGCAGATCTCGCGTCGGGTTCAGGATCAGTCCAGGCGCCCCTCGGGGCTCGCTCGGCACATCTCACCGCTCATCAACGCTGATTCGAGGAGAACACCCATGGCCGCATCGGCTGCACCCCCAGTCACCAAGAAGCGCGACCGTACGCACTTCCTCTACATCGCCGTGATCGTCGCGGTCATCCTCGGCATCATCGTCGGTTTCGTCGACAAGGAGTTCGCGAAATCGCTCAAGCCCCTGGGCACCGGCTTCGTCGCACTGATCCGGATGATGATCGCCCCGATCATCTTCTGCACGCTGGTGCTGGGCATCGGCTCGGTCCGCAAGGCCTCACAGGTCGGCCGGGTCGGCGGCCTGGCTCTGGGCTACTTCATCGTGATGTCGACCTTTGCGCTGATCATCGGCCTGGTCGTCGGCAACATCATCCATCCCGGTGAAGGCCTGAACATCAGCGGTGTCGGGGGCAAGGCGCCCGCCGTTCCGGAGAAGACCACCACGGCCGAGTTCATCCTCAACATGATCCCGACCACGCTGGTCTCGTCGCTGACCTCCGAGGTGGTGCTGCAGACCCTGCTGGTGGCTCTGCTGGTCGGCTTCGCGCTGCAGGCCATGGGCAAGGCCGGTGAGCCCATCCTGGTCGGGATCGGCCACCTGCAGAAGCTCGTGTTCCGGATCCTGTCGATGATCATGTGGGTCGCCCCGATCGGTGCCTTCGGAGCCATCGCCGCCGTGGTTGGTGAGACCGGCCTGGCCGCACTCAAGGCCCTCGCCGTGATCATGATCGCCTTCTACATCACCTGTGCCATCTTCGTCTTCGGCATCCTCGGGTTGATCCTCAAGCTGGTGACCGGGGTCAACATCTTCAAGCTGCTCGCCTACCTCGGTCGCGAGTTCCTGCTCATCGTGTCGACCTCGTCGTCCGAGACCGCCCTGCCCCGGCTGATCGCCAAGATGGACCACCTCGGCGTGTCCCGATCGACCGTCGGGGTGGTCGTACCGACCGGGTACTCGTTCAACCTCGACGGCACCGCGATCTACCTGACCATGGCGTCGCTGTTCATCGCCTCGGCCAACGGCACCCCGCTGGCCTTCCACGAACAGGTATCGCTGCTGATCTTCATGATGATCGCCTCGAAGGGGGCAGCAGGCGTGACCGGAGCCGGGCTCGCCACGCTGGCCGGCGGGTTGGCTTCGCACCGACCGGACCTGGTCGACGGCGTCGGCCTGATCGTCGGCATCGACCGGTTCATGTCGGAGGCCCGTGCGGTCACCAACTTCGCCGGCAACGCCGTCGCCACTCTCGTGGTGGGAACCTGGACCCATTCCGTAGACAAGGAGCAGGTCCGGCTCGTACTTTCAGGCGGGGACCCGTTCGACGAGACCACGATGGTCGACGACGGACACGGTGCCCGCTCCGAGCCCGAGGACGTGCGGGAGCCCGCCAAGGTCTGACCTCGATCTGCGCTCGCGCTTCGAGACCGACTGCGTCCTCGGGAAGGAATCTGCGGCTATGAGCACGATCATCATCGAGGGCGCTCACGTGCTCACCTGCGACGCGGTGGGGTCTGAGTACCGCAGCGGACACGTGATCCTGGACGGCAACCGGATCGTCGCGGTCGGTGACGGCGCCGCCCCCGAAGACCACGTCGGACGACGCATCGACGGAGCCGGGTGTCTGCTGACGCCCGGCTTCGTCAACACCCACCACCACCTCTACCAGTGGGTGACGCGTGGTTTCGCGGTCGACGGCACGTTGTTCGAATGGTTGACCACGCTGTATCCGGTGTGGGGCCAGCTCGACGCCGACATCACCCGGACCGCCGCGACCGGCGCGCTGGCGACCTTGGCCAAGTCCGGGTGCACCACCTCCACCGATCACCACTACGTCTTCCCGCACGGGGGCGGTGACGTGCTCGGGGCCGAGATCGACGCGGCCCGCACGGTCGGGCTGCGTTTCCACCCGACCCGGGGCTCGATGGATCTGGGTCGGAGCAAGGGCGGGCTGCCGCCGGACAACGTGGTCGAAGACCTCGACACGATCCTGGCCGCATCGCAGGAGGCGATCGACAAGCACCACGACCCGTCCTTCGACTCGATGCTGCGGATCGCCCTCGCCCCCTGTTCGCCCTTCTCGGTCACCGCCGAGCTGCTCCAGGCCTCGGCCGACCTGGCCCGACGCAACGGCGTACGGATGCACACCCACCTCTGCGAGACCATCGACGAGGAGGACTACTGCCGGGAGCGCTTCAACTCCACCCCGGTGGAGTACATGGAGAGCGTCGGCTGGCTCGGCCCCGAGGTCTGGTACGCCCACGCCGTCCACCTCGACGACGCCTCGATCGCCAAGATGGCGGCGTCGGGGACGAGCGCGGCGCACTGCCCGTCGTCGAACGCCCGACTCGGCTCCGGGATCGCGCGGGCCCGGGACATGCGTGACGCCGGCATCGCGGTCGGGCTCGGAGTAGACGGTGCAGCCTCGAACGAGTTCTGCGCGTTGTGGGAGGAGCTGCGGCACGCCCTGCTCTTCGCCCGGGCCCGCGGGGGACCGCAGGCGCTGACCGTACGCGACGCCGTGACCATGGCGACCATGGATGGCGCCAAGGTCCTCGGTCGGCAGGACGAGATCGGCTCGTTGGAGGTCGGGAAGCTGGCCGACCTGGCGCTGTGGCGGCTCGACACGCTGGCGCACATCGACATCGCCGATCCCGTGGCCGCGCTCGTCCTCGGCGGTCAGCCGCCGCTGGAGCTGCTGCTGGTCAACGGCGAACCCGTGGTCGAGCGGGACTGCGTCGTCGGCGTGGACGAGGTCGACCTCGCCTCCGAGGTCCAGCAGGCCAGCCGTACGTTGCTGAGCCGGGCCGGTCTGGTCAGCTGAGGTCGTCGTTTCGAGCCAGTGGGTGCACGACGGGTGGATCCGGGCCGGGTTCTGTCGCGTTTCGAGCCAGTCGGCGCAAGACGGGTGGATCCGGGCCGGGTTCTGTCGCGTTTCGAGCCAGTCGGCGCACGACGAGTGGATCCGGGCGGGGTTCTGTCGCGTTTCGAGCCAGTCGGCGCAAGACGACCGGATCCGGGCCCGGAATTCACACGTCATGCACCCACTGGTGCGAAACGTGGCCGGGCCGGCCGAAACCCCCGACCCGAACCCTGACTCGGCCGACCGGACTTCAGGCGCGGTCGCGGGCGTGGAAGGCGCGGGCCAGCTCGGCGGCGATCTGCTTCACGTCCGGCGCGATCACGTCGACCTTCTCGAGGGTGACCCGGCCGCTGGGACCGGACACGGAGACGGCGGCGCGGAAGGGCAGCCCGGTCACGGGAACGGCCACGCACCTTACGCCGAGCTCCTGCTCCTGCTCGTCGATGGCGTAGCCGGCGGCTCGCACCACGGTGAGCCGTTCGAGCATGGCCGCGGGCGTGGTCAGGGTGTGCTCGGTCCGTGCCGGCATCCCGGTCCGGGTCAGCAGCGCGACCACGTCGGCGTCCGGCATGGTCGAGAGCATCGCCTTGCCGACCCCGGTGCTGTGCAGGGCGACGAACTGGCCGATTTCGTTGAACATCCGCATGGCCTGTGGCGACGGCACCTGCGAGACGTAGACCGCCGCGTCGCCCTCCATCATGGCGAGGTTGCTCGTCTCGCCGTACGCGCTGACGAGCCGGGTCAGGAACGGCTTCGCCCAGGACCCCAGCATCCGCGTCGCCGACTCACCGAGCCGGATCATCCGGGGCCCGATGGCGTACCGTTTCGAGGCTTCCTGACGGACGTACCCCTGACCGACGAGTGAGCGGATCAGCCGGTGGATCGTGGGCATCGGCAGGCCCGATCGAGCCGCCAGCTCCGACAAGGTCAGCGACCCGCCGCCGTCGGCCAGGCACTCGAGCAGGCTGAAGACCCGGTCGACCGACTGCACGCGATCCGACACGAAACCTCCACGATGCGTAGTCCGAATTCCGAGGTACGGAAATCCTGGCTAGCCTAAGCCCCAGCACCAGCGACCCCCCGCAACCGATCGGAGCGCGCCTGATGGCCCTCACCCCCACGCTGACCGACCACGATCTGGCCGACATCGACGCCCAGCTGGCCGACGCCGATGCCGAGCGGGTCGCGCGCTACCCCGGTGACCGGGTCGACCGGCAACCGGTGCACACGGTCTACGTGCCGGCCCACCGCTTCCACGCCGACCTGACCCGGGAGTGGGGCGCCACCGCGGCCGAGTCGCTGGCCAAGCATGCGCCCGTCGCCGAGGACCTGGCCCGTGCAACCGGGCTGGACTCCGACGCCGTACGCGAGGTCTGGGCCTCCGTCGTGGCCAAGCTCGAACGCGAGCCGATCGAGGATCTGCGGGTGGATCTGGAGGACGGGTACGGCACCCGGCCCGACGACGAGGAGGACGGGCATGCTGTGGCCGCTGGGCAGGCCATCGCCGCTGCGGTCGCCGCCGGCACCGCTCCCCCGTTCCTGGGCATCAGGTTCAAGTCACTCGAAGGCAGCACCCGACGTCGTGGCCTCCGGTCCCTGGATCTGGTCCTCGGCCAGGTCGTGAACGACGGAGCGTTGCCCCTGGGCTGGGTCGTCACCCTGCCGAAGGTGACCGCGGTGGCCCAGGTGCGCACGATGGTCGACGTCTGCGGACGGTTGGAGCGGGCGTACGGGCTGGCTGACCGAGCACTGAGGTTCGAGATCCAGGTCGAGACCCCGCAGTCCATCCTGCTGGCCGACGGTTCGGCGGGTGTCGCGGCGATGCTGCACGCCGCGGAGGGGCGGTGCTCCGGGCTGCATTTCGGGACGTACGACTACACCGCCGCGCTGCAGATCTCGGGCGGCTACCAGGCCATGGACCACCCCGCTGCGGACTACGCGAAGTCCGTGATGCAGCTCGCGGCGGCCGGCACCGGCGCGCGGGTGAGCGATGGTTCGACCAACATCATCCCCGTTGGTGACCGGGACGCAGTCCACCAGGCGTGGGCGCTGCACGCCCGGCTGGTCCAACGTTCGCTGGGCCGCGGCTTCTACCAGGGGTGGGACCTGCACCCGGCTCAGCTGCCGACCCGTTTCGTGGCCACGTATATCTTCTTTCGGACTGGCCTGGACCGCATTGGCGCCCGGCTGGACGCGTACCTGAACGGCACCGAGGGTGGCGTGATGGATGAGCCGGCGACTGCCCAGGCTCTGGCCGGTTTCCTGCTGCGCGGCGTGCACTGTGGCGCGATCACCGTCGACGAGGTCACCTCGTTGACGGGTGCCGATCTGGTGAAGATCACCAGCTTGGCCGACCGTCGCGTTGGCTGAGCACTGATGATGAAGGCGTGAGTCGTGGGTTTTGAATGGTTGATGGTCGGGGTCGGTCTGATCCTGACCGTCGGCACCGGGTTCTTCGTGGCGTCGGAGTTCGCCTTGGTGAACCTCGACCGCAACGACCTCGAGGCTCGCGAACGCCGCGGTGAGACCCGCCTGGCGCCGACGATCAAGGCGCTCAAGATCACCTCGACCCACCTGTCGGGCGCGCAGCTGGGCATCACGTTGACCACGCTGCTCACCGGGTACACCTTCGAGCCGGGGGTCAGCGCGCTGCTGGCCGGACCGCTGGCCGGCGTCGGCGTACCCGAAGGTGCGGTGCCGGTGGTGGGGACGATCGTCGGGCTGCTGCTGGCCACCATGTTCTCGATGGTGATCGGTGAGCTGGTCCCGAAGAACTTCGCCCTCGCCCTGCCGCTGCGGACCGCCAAGATCGTGGTCCCGTTCCAGACCGTGTTCACCATGGTCTTCCGACCCCTGATCGCGCTGTTCAACAACACCGCCAACGCGATCATCCGCCGGCTCGGGGTCGAGCCCAAGGAGGAGCTGTCCGGAGCGCGGTCCGCCGAGGAGCTCAGCTCGCTGGTCCGCCGCTCGGCGATGGAGGGCATCCTCGACCAGGATCACGCGACCCTGCTGAGCCGGACCCTGCGTTTCACCGAGCACTCCGCCGCGGACGTGATGGCGCCGCGGGTCCGGATGGCCCGGATCGCGTCCACCGCCTCCGCGCACGACGTGCTCGCCCTGGCCCAGCGGACCGGTTTCTCCCGCTTCCCGGTCATCGGTGCCGACGCCGACGACGTGCTCGGGGTCATCCACATCAAGCGGGCCTTCGCGCTCGACCCGCTGGTGCGGGAGACCACCACAGCCGGCGAGCTGATGGTCGACGCGCTCCGCGTGCCCGAGTCGATGGGTGTCGACACCCTGCTCGGACTGCTGCGACGCGACGGTCTGCAGATCGCGATCGTCAACGACGAGTACGGCGGTACGGCCGGCATGGTCACGCTCGAGGACCTGGTCGAGGAACTGGTCGGCGAGCTGCGGGACGAGTACGACCGGGCGCAGCTCGGACTGATCCGCCGGGGCCGCTCCGTCACCTTCGACGCCGGGTTGCGACCCGACGAGCTGCAGGAACGGACCGGGATCATCGTGCCGGACGACAACGAGTACGACACCGTGGCCGGTTACGTCACCGACCAGCTCGACCGGATCCCCGAGGTGGGTGACGAGGTCAGCATCGGCGGCGGCCAGCTGCGGGTCGAGCGCGTCGACGGCACCCGGGTCGACCGGCTCTGCTTCACCCCGGACCTGCCCGTCGAAGAACCCGTCCCGGCGAAGGGAGGCCATCGTGGCTGAATACCTCCCCGGCCTCGCCTGGCTCGTAGTGCTGCTGCTGGTCAACGCGTTCTTCGTGGGCGCCGAGTTCGCCGTGATCTCCGCCCGGCGCTCGCAGATCGAACCGCTGGCCGAACAGGGCAGCCGAGCCGCCGTCACCACCTTGTGGGCGATGGAGCACGCCACGCTGATGCTGGCCACCAGCCAGCTCGGCATCACCGTCTGCTCGCTGCTCATCCTGAACGTCTCCGAGCCGTCGATCCACCACCTGCTGGAGATCCCGCTCGGGTTGACCAGCCTGTCCCCGATGGCCATCGGGGTCATCGCGTTCGTCATCGCCCTCGCCCTGGTCACCTTCCTGCACGTGGTGATCGGCGAGATGGTCCCGAAGAACCTGTCCTTCTCCGTGCCGGACCGAGCCGCGTTGATGCTGGCCCCGCCGCTGGTGATGATCTCTCGCATCTTCAAGCCGATCATCTTCAGCCTCAACTGGATGGCGAACCGGGTGCTGCGGCTCTTCCGGGTCGAGCCCAAGGACGAGGCCAACAGCACGTTCACCCTGGACGAGGTCGCCGGCATCGTCGAGCAGTCGACCCGCGAGGGCGTGCTGGACGACACGACGGGGGCACTGACCGCGGCGTTCGAGTTCACGGCCAAGAAGGTCGCCGACGTCGAGGTGCCCATCGCCGAGATGGTGGCCATCCCGTCCGACGCCACCCCGGCCCAGATGCAGGAGCTCGTCAACCAGCACGGGTTCTCCCGCTACGTGCTGACCGACGCTGACGGTGCACCCACCGGTTATCTGCACCTCAAGGACGTGATGGACCTGACCGGGTCCGCCCTCGACGAACCCATCCCGTCCAAGCGCGTACGCCGGATCAGCTCCGTGCTGCGCGACACCGACCTGGAGGACGCCCTGGCCTCGATGCGGCGTACGGGTGCCCACCTGACCCGCTCCGTCGACCGGGACGGCCGCGCCACCGGGGTGCTGTTCCTGGAGGACATCATCGAGGAACTGGTCGGAGAGGTCGCCGACGCGACGAACACCGCCAGCTGAGGGTCGGCCGCCGCCGCGTTTCGAGCCAGTCGGCGCAGGACGTCGCGACCCGGACCTGGGGCCCCATCGCGTTTCGAGCCAGTGGGCGCAAGACGACGCGATCCGGACCTGGGCCCCACCGCGTTTCGAGCCAGCGGGTGCAAGACGAGCGGTTCTGGGCCCGGATTCATCTCGTTTCGAGCCAGTCGGTGCAAGACGACCTCTACGGGTGTCAGACCCACCTCTGTTAAACATCGCCATCGACGGTCGCGGTGATGACTCCGAGCGGCTTCCAAGATCCGCGAGCGCCTCCTCGTCCGCGATTTAACACGAGACATCTCGACAATATTCGAGGTTGCGATTCGCAGGTCACCAGACCCGACGCGACGAACACGGCCAGCTGAGCGCCGCGCGCCGAAGATCCAGCGCTGACTGCCTCCCGGTTGAGACGCCCGCTCGCACTTAGGATCGTCGGATGTTCCGGCGCCCACCTCGCAGCCCGTTCCAGGTCGACACCGACCCCGCCTTCGACGACTGGGATCTGCGCCAGGCTAGGGACCGCGTACAAGAAGGCGACTGGTCAGCGGCTCGCAATGTCCTCGACGCCTCAAACGGGGATTGGGAACGGAAGATCCACCGGGCGAGTGTGTTGGCCGAGCTTGCATCGGGTCGGGACCAGTGGCTGCACGCCTGGCTCTCGACCTCGCCGCACGACCCGAGCGGAGTCGCACTGGTTGCTGCGGCCTTGAATGCTCGAGCAGGTCAGGCTCGCGGTACGGCCGCAGCGACCGATACGACCCTCCACCAGTTTCAGAGCTTCGCCGAGCTGTCCGAGCAGTCTGAGGCGTAGTCCCATCGCGCAATCGAGCTGGCCCCCGCCGATCCAGGACCCTGGCTCGAGCTGCTTCTCTGCTACTTCGCCGCCGGTCACGAGCGGCGGGCAGCCTTTGCTACCGCCCTGTCCGAGGCGCGTCGCCGGGACCCGTTTAACTTTCAGATCAACCGGGTTGCAGTGAACTTCGCCTGCGAGAAGTGGTTTGGCTCCCACGAGGAAATGTTTGCCAACGCTCGCGAGGTAGCCTCAGCGGCACCGCCCGGTGCGGGCGTCGCCATGTTGCCGGTGTTCGCGCACTTCGAGTATTCCCTTCGCGAGCATCTGTGGCCGGGTCGCGCCAAGCCCAAACTGACCAAGCAGTATTTCGGGCAAAAGGGCGTACAGGACGAAATTGATTGGTGCGTCGACAAGTGGCTGGCCACGGGACGGCCCGCTCACGCGAGATCGATGCAGCTCCGAAACTGGCAGGCCCTGGCCTATTGTCTGGGCGGCCGGACAGATGCGGCCAGAGAGGTCTTCGCGGAGATTGGTCCGTTGGTCGGCGACGTCAGCCAGTGGTCGATCTTCGGGGTCGAGGACGCCGCTGAGACCTTCGTCCACTGGCGGCAGTGGGCCTACGGCGAGCGATCGCGCGGACCCCTCTGACCTGATCTCGCCGTGCCTCGAGCCCGTCTCTTTGCATTTGCCCGCCACTTCACCCGCGATTTACGCGCTTTACCCGGGATATATCGCGGGTAAAGCGCCGACATCGCAGGTATACCTGCGAAACCTGCAGCAAAAACGGGGGGCGCGTGGGCAAGAAACCTCAACGGGCGGGCTCAGCCGCCGACGAGCCCGGCCCGGTAGGCATGCCAGCCGCCCCAGGAGGAGATGTCGAGGTGGTGGCCGGCCTGCTCGGGCCG
>DATDBS010000097.1:0-8037 GCA_036524735.1 Propionibacteriaceae bacterium | reverse complement strand
ACAACGTGCTCGACGTGAACTTCTTCGACGAGATCCGCATCGGCCTCGCTACGGCCGACGAGATCCGCACCTGGTCACATGGGGAAGTCAAGAAGCCGGAGACGATCAACTACCGCACGCTCAAGCCCGAGCGCGACGGTCTGTTCTGCGAGAAGATCTTCGGTCCCACCCGGGACTGGGAGTGCTACTGCGGCAAGTACAAGCGCGTGCGCTTCAAGGGCATCATCTGCGAGCGTTGTGGCGTCGAGGTCACCCGCTCCAAGGTCCGTCGCGAGCGGATGGGCCACATCGAGCTCGCCGCTCCGGTGACCCACATCTGGTACTTCAAGGGCGTCCCCTCGCGCTTGGGCTACCTGCTCGACATCGCCCCGAAGGACCTGGAGAAGGTCATCTACTTCGCGGCGTACATGATCACCTCGGTCGACGTCGACGCGCGTCACCGTGACCTCTCCTCTCTCGAGGCCAAGATCGACGTCGAGCGCAAGCAGCTGGAAGGCCGCCGCGACTCCGACATCGAGAACCGGATGAAGAAGCTGGAAGAGGACACCGCCGCTCTCGAGGCGGAGGGGGCCAAGGCTGACATCAAGCGGAAGACCCGTGAGGGCGCCGAGCGTGAGGTCAAGCAGCTGCGCGACCGTTCGCAGCGTGAGCTCGACCGGCTCGACGCGGTCTGGACCCGGTTCAAGAACCTCAAGGTCCAAGACCTGGAGGGCGACGAGATCCTCTACCGCGAGATGAAGAACCGCTTCGGCAAGTACTTCGCCGGCTCCATGGGTGCCGACGCGATCCAGAAGCGGCTCAAGTCCTTCGACCTCGACGCCGAGTCGCTGTCGTTGCGCGAGACCATCCTGACCGGCAAGGGCCAGCGCAAGACCCGCGCCCTGAAGCGGCTCAAGGTCGTCTCGGCGTTCATCACGACGCAGAACTCTCCTGCGGGCATGGTGCTGGACTGCGTCCCGGTCATCCCGCCGGACCTGCGCCCGATGGTGCAGCTCGACGGTGGCCGGTTCGCGACCTCGGACCTGAACGACCTCTACCGCCGCGTGATCAACCGGAACAACCGGCTGAAGCGTCTGCTCGACCTCGGCGCCCCCGAGATCATCGTGAACAACGAGAAGCGGATGCTCCAGGAGGCCGTCGACTCGCTGTTCGACAACGGTCGTCGTGGTCGCCCGGTCACCGGACCCGGCAACCGCCCGCTCAAGTCGATCTCCGACATGCTCAAGGGCAAGCAGGGCCGGTTCCGTCAGAACCTGCTCGGCAAGCGCGTCGACTACTCGGGTCGTTCGGTCATCGTGGTGGGTCCGCAGCTCAAGCTGCACCAGTGCGGTCTGCCCAAGGCCATGGCCCTGGAGCTGTTCAAGCCCTTCGTGATGAAGCGGCTCGACGACCTCAACCACGCGCAGAACATCAAGTCGGCCAAGCGGATGGTCGAGCGTCAGCGTCCGGTCGTCTGGGATGTCCTCGAAGAGGTCATCACCGAGCACCCGGTGCTGCTCAACCGTGCGCCCACCCTGCACCGCCTCGGCATCCAGGCCTTCGAGCCTCAGCTGATCGAGGGCAAGGCCATCCAGATCCACCCGCTCGTCTGCACCGCGTTCAACGCGGACTTCGACGGTGACCAGATGGCCGTCCACCTTCCGCTGTCCGCGGAGGCGCAGGCCGAGGCCCGCATCCTGATGTTGTCGACCAACAACATCTTGAAGCCCGCCGACGGTCGCCCCGTGACCATGCCCACCCAGGACATGATCATCGGTCACTACTTCTTGACCATGCAGGTCGACGGAGCAGTGGGCGAGGGCCGCGTCTTCGGTTCGGTGGCCGAGGCCCTGATGGCCTTCGACCGCAAGCAGCTCTCCGTGCAGGCCAAGATCCGGCTGCGCCTCACCGACATCGTGCCGCCCGCCGGCTTCGAGCTGAACGCCTCCGGGTCGATCATCCTCGAGACCACCCTCGGTCGCGCGCTGTTCAACGAGGCACTGCCGGCGGACTACGCGTACGCCGACTACGAGGTGGGCAAGAAGCAGCTCGGACAGATCGTCAACGACCTGGCCGAGCGGTACCCGAAGGTCGACGTGGCGTTCTGCCTCGACGCCCTGAAGGACCTGGGCTTCCACTGGGCCACCCGGTCCGGGGTCACCGTGTCCATCGGTGACGTCAGCACCCCGCCCAACAAGGCGGAGTTGCTGGCCGGTTACGAGGACCGCGCGAGCAAGATCGACAAGCAGTACGAGCGCGGTCTGATCACCGAGGACGAGCGTCGCCAGGAGCTCATCGAGATCTGGACCGACGCCACGTCCCGCTTGGGTGCGGCCATGGAGGCCAACTTCAAGAAGACGAACCCGATCTACATGATGGTTCACTCCGGTGCCCGCGGAAACATGGTGCAGATGCGCCAGATCGCCGCCATGCGTGGCCTCGTGGTCAACCCCAAAGGCGAGATCATCGCCCGGCCGATCAAGTCGAACTTCCGTGAGGGCCTGTCGGTCCTGGAGTACTTCATCTCCACCCACGGTGGTCGTAAAGGCCAGGCCGACACCGCGCTGCGTACGGCGGACTCGGGTTACCTGACCCGTCGTCTGGTCGACGTCAGCCAGGACGTGATCATCCGCGAGGAGGACTGCGGCACCGAGCGCGGCCTGACCAAGCTCATCGCCAACCAGAACGGCGACCAGCTGTCCCTCGACGAGCACGTCGAGACCGCGGTCTACGCTCGTACGCTGGCCACCGATGTGCTCGGTGCTGACGGTGAGGTGTTGCTCGCCGCCGGGGTCGATCTCGGTGACGTCAACATCAAGGTCCTGATCGAGGGCGGCGTCAGCAAGATCAAGGTCCGCAGCGTCCTCACCTGTGAGGCCGTGACCGGTACCTGTGCGATGTGCTACGGCCGTTCGCTGGCCAGCGGCAAGCTGGTCGACGTGGGCGAGGCCGTCGGCATCGTCGCGGCGCAGTCCATCGGCGAGCCCGGCACCCAGCTGACGATGCGTACCTTCCACACCGGTGGTGTGGCGGGTGACGACATCACGCAGGGTCTGCCGCGCGTGGTGGAGCTGTTCGAGGCGCGTCAGCCCAAGGGCAAGGCGCCGATCTCCGAGGCCGCAGGCCGGGTGCAGATCGAGGACAGCGACCGGCTCAAGAAGATCACCATCACCCCCGACGACGGTACGGAGGCGGCCGAGTTCTCGGTGTCGCGTCGTGCGCGTCTGCTGGTGGAGGACGGTGACCACGTGCAGGTCGGTCAGCAGCTCACCGCTGGTACGCCCGACCCGCACGACGTGCTCCGGGTCCTCGGTGTCCGTCGGGTGCAGGAGCACCTGGTGGACGAGGTCCAGTCGGTCTACCGCACCCAGGGTGCGCCGATCCACGACAAGCACATCGAGATCATCATCCGGCAGATGCTGCGCCGGGTGACCGTGATCGAGTCGGGTGACGCGGACCTGCTGGCCGGAGACCTGGTCGACCGTCTGACGTACGAGGCCCAGAACCGCAAGGTCGTCGCCGAAGGCGGCAACCCGGCGTCGGGTCGTGCCGTGCTGATGGGGATCACCAAAGCCTCGCTGGCTACCGAGTCGTGGCTGTCGGCGGCGTCCTTCCAGGAGACGACGAAGGTGTTGACCGACGCAGCCATCCACGGCAAGTCGGACAGCCTGGTCGGACTCAAAGAGAACGTCATCCTGGGCAAGCTCATCCCGGCGGGTACCGGTCTCGACCGCTACCGCAACATCCGGGTCGAGCCGACCGAGGAGGCGAAGGCGCAGGCGTACTCGATGGTGGGTTACGACTCGTTCGACTACGACTTCGGTCAGGGTTCGGGCGCAGCCGTACCGCTGGAAGAGTTCGACCTCGGCGACTACCGGTAACTCCCCGCTCGGCCCGAAAGATCTGCATCTGGACGGCCGTCCACACCGCGCCCCGTCTCTGCCCAGCCTCGAGCTGGGTGGGACGGGGCGTGGTGCGTTCGGCCCCTTCGATTCCCAGGTAGACGTGGTGTTTGCCCACTCAGCCCACCAAATCTGATGGATTCGGTGCCACCGTGCTGGGTTGGATCTCGCTGTCGGGGCTAGACCGTCGCCTTGTCGAGGTTGGCCAAGATGTTGGCCACGGTCTCCTCGGGAGTCTGGGCACTGGAGTCCAGCCAGTAGCCGATCTGAGCCGTTTCCTGGCGGAGCACCTCGTCGATGGCGCCGGCGGAGAAGTGCACCGAACCGGCTTTGATGCGCTGTTCCTCGCGCCATTCCAGGGCGGACACGCTGGGGGAGAGGACGATCAGGTAGCGGTCGGGGGTGGTGATCCGCTTGATGAAGTCGGAGAGCTCGCTGCCCACGATGACGTCCTGCAGGACGGCGTCGAAGCCCTCTTCCGCGTAGCGGTCGGCGGTGGCGCCCGCGAGCTCGTAGCGCAGGTGCAGCTGCTCGGTGGCCTCGGTCGTCGGGTTCGGGGTCATGTCGGCCCGGCCGTTGACCACCATCTTGCGAAAGACATCGCCTCGGATGTGGACGGACTTGGGCAGCTGCTGGGCTAGGAGCTCCGCCACCGTTGATTTGCCGGCCGCCATGGCTCCGGTGATCACAATGACTCTCCCCCGAGAGGACATCACACGGTAATTCTTCTGGTTCTACCCCCACTTGGCCAGCGGCAAAAAGATCAGTCGACCAATTGTCGTCAGGTTGTGACACCAATTCTCTCGCCGGACGCTCTGCGAGACCACCGGGGCGGAGACGGGCCTCGTTCGACGAGAACCTGCCTGAACACTTAAACGCGGACGATATAGTGGGTTTATGCCGCAATATCGGATTGCCCAGGCCGCGAACCTGCTGGGGGTTTCGGACGACACCGTACGCCGATGGATCGACTCGGGCCGGTTGGAAGTCAGCAACGAGTCCGGCCCGGCCAGCATCGACGGAGCCGCCCTTGCCGCTCTCGCTCAGCAGATCGCCACCGCACCCGAGCTCGGTACGCCGGTGGCCGAGAGCGCTCGCAACCGCTTCACCGGACTGGTGACGCGGGTGATCAAGGACTCGGTGATGGCCCAGGTCGATCTGCAGTGCGGACCGTTCCGGGTCGTGTCCCTGATGTCCGCCGAAGCAGCCGACGAGCTCCAGCTCGAACCCGGGGTGCTGGCCGTGGCCTCGGTCAAGTCCACCCATGTCGTCGTAGAGACCCCGGAGACCCGCTGATGACCAGATCGCGTTGGACCACCCCCGCCTTGGGTGCGGTGGCCGGCCTCGCCCTCCTCCTGCCCGCCGCGTGCGGCACGTCGAGCGAACCCGGCAGCTCGACGAGCACCGGCGCCGGCACGAGTGCTCCTGCCGCTTCCGGGGTGACTGTCCTGGCGGCCGCCTCGCTGACTGAGGCGTTCACCCAGATCGGCAAGGACTACGAGGCCAAGTCCGGTCAGAAGGTGACCTTCAGCTTCGGCTCCAGCGCCACGTTGGCCACCCAGATCACCCAGGGCGCGCCGGCCGACGTGTTCGCCGCTGCCAGCCCGGCCACCATGAAGACCGTGACCGACGCGGGTGCCGGTGGCACCCCGGTGAACTTCGTCTCCAACACGTTGGAGATCGCGGTGCCGGCCGGCAACCCCGGCAAGGTCACCGGCTTGGCCGACTTCGCGGACGCAGACAAGAAGATCGCGATCTGTGCTCCCGAGGTGCCCTGTGGCGCCGCCGCGGTCAAGGTCTTCGCGGCCGCCAAGATCACGCCCAAGCCGGACACCCTCGAGCAGGACGTCAAGGCCACCCTGGCCAAGGTCTCCTCCGACGAGGTCGACGCGGCTCTGGTCTACAAGACCGATGTGGTCGCCGCCGGAACCAAGGTCGAGGGGATCAACTTCCCCGAGTCGGCGCAGGCCGTGAACGAGTACCCGATCGCCACACTCAAGGAGTCCAAGAACGCCGCCGGCGCCCAGGGCTTCGTCGACTTCGTGTTGTCCAGCGACGGTCAGGCCGTGCTGATTAAGGCAGGTTTTGCCAAGCCGTAGGGTCACCCGGGTGAGGGCACCGCAGCGGAGCCAGAGCCGGGTGCCGGTGCTGCTCGGCGTGCCGGCGGTGGTGGCGGTGCTGTTCCTCCTGCTGCCGCTGGTGGGGTTGTTGATCAGAGCGCCGTGGGCGGATGCCGCCACGGTTCTGACCAGTCCGGGGGCGCTGCAGTCGTTGCGGCTCTCGCTGATCACGGCGACGGTCGCGATGGTCATCGCGATCGTGCTGGGGGTGCCGCTGGCCTGGCTGCTCGCCCGACCCGACCTGCCCGGCGGCTCGGTGCTCCGCGCCCTCATCACCGTGCCGCTGGTGCTCCCGCCGGTGGTCGGCGGCGTGGCGCTGTTCACCGTCCTCGGTCGGTCGGGCATCTTCGGGCGCCCGTTGTACGAGCTGACCGGCTTCGCGTTCCCCTTCACCCCGTACGCCGTGGTGCTCGCCCAGGTGTTCGTGGCCCTGCCGTACCTCGTGCTCTCCGTCGAGGGGGCGTTGCGCGCGTCCGACCGGCGGTACGAGGACGCCGCGGCGACCCTCGGTGCACGGCCGGTGACCGTGTTCCGTCGGGTCACCCTGCCGCTGGTCGGTCCCGGCATCGCGGCGGGCGCCGTGCTGGCCTGGGCTCGAGCGCTGGGTGAGTTCGGGGCCACGATCACCTTCGCCGGCAACTTCCCCGGTACGACCCGCACGATGCCACTCGAGGTCTACCTGGCACTGGAGACCGATCCGGGTTCGGCACTGCTGCTGTCGGTGCTGCTGCTCGGCGTCTCGATCCTCGTGCTCGTCGCGCTCCGGGACCGGTGGGTGACCCGGTGGTAGCCGGCCTCGCCGCACGACTCGTGGTTCGCCGGGACGCGTTCGTCCTCGACCTCGAGCTGGAGGTGGGACCGGGTGAGGTCGTCGCGCTGCTCGGCCCCAACGGCGCCGGCAAGTCGACCGCGCTGCGTACGGTGGCTGGTCTGCTCGCCCTCGACGAGGGCACCGTCGACATCGGTGACCGTACGGTGGCCGACACGTCACGCCGGTTGCACGTGCCGCCGTACGCACGTCGGATCGGGGTCGTCTTCCAGGACTACCTGCTCTTCCCCCACCTCACGGTTCTCGACAACGTCGCCTTCGGCCTCCGGGTGCGGGGCGTGGACAAGGCCGAGGCCCGACGGCGCGCGACCGGCTGGCTGACCCGGATGGGGATCGACGAGCTGGCCCGGTACCGGCCGCGGTCGATCTCCGGCGGGCAAGCCCAGCGGGTCGCCCTAGCCCGGGCGCTGGCCACCGAGCCGGAGCTGCTGCTCCTCGACGAGCCCCTGGCGGCCCTGGACGCCCGCACCCGGTTGCTGGTGCGCGGCGAGCTGCGCCGACACCTGGCGGACTACCCCGGCGCCACCCTCGTCGTCACCCACGACCCGGTCGACGCCGCGGTGCTCGCGGACCGGCTCGTGGTCATCGAGGACGGCCAGGTCGTGCAGCAGGGCGCGCCGCTCGAGGTGGCCCGCCGACCGCGTACGGACTATGTGGCCCGGCTCGTCGGCCTCAACCTGCTGACGGGAGTCGCGACCGGATCCCTGGTCGCGTTGGCCACCGGCGGGCAGGTGCAGATCGCCGCATCCTCCTCGGGGCCCGTCTACGTCGCCTTCCGCCCGGCGGCGGTCTCCCTGTTCACCTCTCGACCGGACGGATCGCCCCGCAACGTCTGGCCGGGGCGGATCGCCACCCTGGAACCGCACGGCGAGGGCGTACGGGTCGAGGTCGCCGACGTTCCCGACACCAGCTCCTCGGTCCTGGCCGAGGTCACGGCCGCCGCCGTCGCCGAGCTGGACCTACGCCCCGGCCTCGAGGTCTGGGTCGCGGTCAAGGCCTCCGAGATCGAGGTCTATCCCGCCGACGCGTGAGCCCGCCCCGCAATGCTCCGTCGTACGGTGTCTGCGTGAGTCTGCGCGAGGCGTTCTGGCCGCTGCTGGGGAACTGGACCGGGGTGGAGGAGCAGGCGGCGTCGCCGTGGGCTCCGGCCAGCAGTGCACGGGCCATGGTCACGTTCAAGCTCGACGTGGGTGACGCCGTGGTCGTC